>JABMPJ010000163.1 GCA_013203785.1 Lentisphaerota bacterium
CGGTAACATTTAATGTGGCGCAATTCGTCCAGCGCCCCTCCCGTCAACTTATCTTGAGTCCACGGGGCGTTCCGTGTAGGGTCTCACAGCGTTTGACAACAGGAGCCGTGATGTCGGGTGGATTGATTGTATTTGTCTGTACGGGGAATGTATGCCGCAGCCCTATGGCGGAGTACTTGCTACGTGCCTATCCCGGTCTGGACGCCGGGTGGGATGTCTGCTCGGCGGGTCTGGCGGCGACCTTTGGTGTGCCCGCCAGCCATGAGGCGGTGGATGTGATGCGCGAGAAGGAGATCGATATCTCGCTCCACAGCAGCCGCCCCTTCGGTGCCGAGCTGGTCAAGGCGGCGTCGATCGTGGTGGTGATGACCCGTGACCACATGAACATGATGGAGCTTTTTTATCCAGATGCCGTCCATAAGGTTCGCCTCATAAAATCCTTCGACCCGCAGGCGCGCGGCGAGGATCTGCGTGACCCCATTGGCATGTCGCATGATGTATACCGTGGAATTCGAAATGAAATTGAGAGGGCGCTGCCCGGGCTGGTGGCGAGCCTTGAGAATGGGGTGGGTTAAAGATGAAGGTAGTCATTGGGGCCGATCACGGCGGATTTCAGATCAAGGCGACTGCGCGGCGCGTGCTCGAGGAACGTGGTATTGAGGTAGAAGATCTGGGGCCGCATGACCAGGATTCGGTCGATTACTCGGACTACGCCCGCGGCGTGGCCGCGCGTGTGGCCAATGGTGAGGCCGACCAGGGGCTACTGGTCTGCACCACCGGCCTGGGCATGAGCATGGCGGCTAACAAGTATCCGCGCGTCCGTGCGGCGCTCTGCATGACACCGGAGATGGCCGCGAAGGCGCGTGAGCACAACAACGCCAATGTGCTGGTGCTCGCCGGCGGCATGATTTCAGAGGCGGAGGCGGAGGCCATTCTGGTGCGCTGGCTCTCCACGGAGTTCTCCGGAGCCGAACGGCACGCCCGCCGGATTGAGAAATTTGCCTCGCGCCACGTCAATGAAACTGAGACGGCGGCACTCTATGACGCGGACCCGGAGTCATGGGCCATCATGCAGGCTGAGATCGTGCGCCAGCAGAAGACCCTCGACCTGATTGCCTCGGAAAACCATGTGAGCCGTGCCGTGCGCGAAGCGCAGGGCTCGGTCATGACCAATAAGTATGCCGAAGGCTATCCCAGCAAGCGCTGGTACAACGGCTGTCGCCATGTCGATGAGATAGAGGCGCTGGCGATTGAACGTGCCAAGCGGCTTTTCGGGGCCGAACACGTCAATGTGCAGCCGCACTGCGGCAGCGCTGCCAATATGGCGGTCTATTTTGCCGCTCTGGAGCCGGGCGATACGATTCTCGCGATGAGTCTGGCACACGGGGGGCACCTGACGCACGGCAGTCCCGTCAATTTTTCAGGACGCCTCTTCAATATGGTACACTATGGTGTGACGCGCGACACGGAGGTGATCGACTACGGTGAGGTCGAGCGGTTGGCGCGCGAGCATAAGCCGAAGATGATCGTGGCCGGGGCGAGTGCCTATCCCCGCACACTGGACTTCCCGCGCTTTCGCGAGATTGCCGACGCGGTGGGTGCCCTGTTGATGGTCGATATGGCTCATATTGCCGGACTGGTCGCCGCCGGTGTTCACCCCAGCCCGGTGCCTTACAGCGATTTTGTTACCACGACAACCCACAAGACGCTACGCGGACCGCGCAGCGGAATGATCCTCTGCCGAGAGGCCTACGCGGCGGCGGTCGACAAACAGGTTTTCCCCGGTATGCAGGGCGGCCCTCAGATGCACGCCGTGGCGGCCAAGGCGGTCTGTTTTCTCGAAGCGCTCGACCCGGCCTACAAGGAATACGCGCAACAGGTCATCGATAACGCCGCCCTCATGGCCGTTCGCCTGCAAGAAGCCGGGTTCCGCATCGTTTCGGGCGGCACGGACAATCACCTCATGCTGGTCGATCTCACGTCGGCCGGATTGACGGGCAAGGCTGCGGCCAATGCACTCGAAGAGGCGGGTATTGTGCTCAACAAGAACGCGATACCGTTCGACACGAATAGCCCCTTCGTCACCTCGGGCATCCGCATCGGCACCCCCGCCATCACCACGCGTGGGATGGGAGCCAAAGAGGTCGAAATCCTCTCCGCGCTGATCATTCGCGCGCTGAAGGATCATGAGGACGCGGCCGTTCTAGAGAGTGTACGTCTCGAGGTCGAAGTGCTGGCAGATGCATTTCCGGCGCCCTGAACGGGGGAGAGACTGCCCGCAGATCACGCAGATTCACGCGGATAAAGAAAAAAAAGGCGTCCAATACGGATAAGATTCCCTCTCCATCAGCGTAAATCAGCGTTATCTGCGGGTGGTCTTTTTCTACGCCTCTTCTTCCCGCGCGAACTTCGGATTATTCCCGGCAATGACGATGGTGACTTCGCCTTTGACCTTCTTGTCCCCGAATTGTTCGAGGAGCTCGGAGAGGTAGCCGCGCGCGATGCGCTCAAATTTCTTGGTGAGCTCAATGCAGACTGCGGCGCGGCGGTCTCCCAACGCCTCCAGGGCGGCGGCCAACGACTTGCCCACGCGGTAGGGTGATTCAAAAATGACCATGGTATGCGGTAGATCACGGTCGGCTTCAAAAAACCGAAGCATCGCGCCCGACTTACGGGGCGGAAAGCCTTTGAAGGTATAGCTCGAGGTGGATAGACCCGACGCGACCAAGGCGACCGGGACAGCTGAGGCTCCAGGAATAACCTCCAGCTCCAGTCCGCGTTCCACCGCCAGGGCGACGAGGCGGTAGCCCGGATCGCTGATGCCCGGCATGCCGCCATCGGAACAGAGCGCCACGGTGTAGCCCTCTTCGAGGGCGCGTACGATGCGCGCTCCGGTGCGCGTCTCGTTGCCTTCACGATAGGAGAGCAGTTCATTGGGGCGTGCGATCTCAAAGTGTTGCAGCAATATGCGCGTCCGGCGTGTGTCCTCGCACGCAATCACGTCCGCTGCTTTGAGCGCTGCCACACCGCGCAGGCTCATGTCGTCCAGATTCCCAATCGGTGTTGCCACAATGTAGAGCATGCTCGGTTTCCGCAATCTGTTACCCATCCACTGCGGGCGACGCCCGCTCCCCCAAAATACAGCCGCTCCGTCGCAGCTCCGCCACGATACGGTTCTTCAGGTCGTCAAGGCCCCGGCCCTTGCGGGCGGAGATGACGACCGCATCATGGTGCGCGGCGGTGAGGCTGTCCAGCTGATCCTGTGACGCGGCGTCGCTCTTGTTGAGCACGAGCAGTTGCGGGACTCCGCTGGCTTCGATTTCTGCCAGCGTTTGGTGCACGACCTCCAGCTGTGCCGCGAGGCCGGGGTCGGCGGCATCGGCCACGATCAAGAGCAGGTCGGCTTCGCGCGCGACATCGAGCGTGGAGCGGAACGACGCCACGAGACCGTGCGGCAGGTGGCGGATGAAGCCGACCGTATCGGTCAGGAGGAGCTTCTGGTCATCCGCGATATGCACCAGGCGGGTCTTGGTGTCGAGCGTGGCGAAGAGGCGGTCGTCGACATAGGCTCCGGCATGCGTGAAGGCGTTGAGCAGGGTCGACTTGCCGGCGTTGGTGTACCCCACCAGCGAGATGACGGGCCAGGGGCGTCGCTTGCGCCCACTGGCGCGCCGCTTGCGGATGCCTTCAATGCGCCGCTTCAGATCCTTGATGCGCCGTCGCATCGGTTCATTGCGCAGCTGTAGCGGGCTCTCGCCGGGGCCGCGCATGCCGATGCCGCCTTGGAAGCGCTGCTGCTTGCGCGAGACCGGGATGCGCGAGACGAGGTACTGCAACTGGGCCAGCTCGACTTGGACCTTGGCTTCGGCCGACTCGGCCCGCCGGGCGAAAATCTGCAGAATGAGTTCGGTCCGATCGATCACCTTGATTCCCAGCGCGAGATCCAGGTTGTTGACCTGCACCGCGGAGAGGTCGTTATCGAAGATGATCAGTTTGGCATGACCCTCGCGGCAGGCCAGCTGGATATCGGCCAGCTTGCCTTCCCCGATAAAGAGACCGGGCGTCGGTTTGGCGCGGCGCTGCGTGATGCGACCGATCACGTCCACCCCGGCCGTATCCGCCAGGCGTTCCAGCTCCGCCAGCGAGTCCTCGGCCTCACGCGGGTCGCGGTTGCCCAGCACGACCTGCACGAGCAATGCGCGCTCAAGATCTGTTGGCTGCGTATCATGTCCCATCGTCACGGCCCATCTCCCAGTAACCGATAAGCACTACCCGCGCGTGGCCGCGCGCACCCCATCCTTCTTCTTCGTCCGGGAAAACTCCTGCCGCAGCTCGCGGCGGGTCTTGACGCTGGGTTGCTTCTGCCAGGTGCGGAAGCGGGCATGCAGGCTCTCATCATCGAGCGCGGCGCAGCGTCGTCCCTGTCGCCACTGACCACGCGGATAAAGGTAGAGCCAGCATCGGTCCCCCTGATTCAGCAGGCAGGCGTGACACTTACGAACCGGTTTGGCGCTCTCCTTCATAGGGTGCAGTGTAACAGGAAGCGGTCAGCAGGTGTAAGTTCTGAGTTTCCCTCCCTTCTGTTTGCCCCCATACTGCCCCGCACGACTATGAGTGACGCTGCACGCCAGGCAATTCTTGAACCGCTGATCCGCGAGGAGGATCTGCACCAGGGAATCAAGGAACTGGTGGATCGTATTGCGACCGATTTCGAGGGTGATGAGCTACATGTGATCGGCCTACTGCGCGGCAGCTTCATGTTCACCGCCGACCTGGTACGCCTGCTCTACCGGCACAGCATTCCGCTTGTGGTGGATTTCATGACGGTATCCTCTTACGGGGGTGGCATCGAGTCGTCCGGTACGGTCAATATGATCCGGGATATCGACATCAATTTGAGCGGTCAACAGGTGTTGCTGGTGGACGACATTCTGGATACGGGGCGCACACTCGACTTCGCGTCGCGTCGCTTGGCTGAAAGCTACCCCGCCTCACTCAAGACCTGCGTCTTCCTTGATAAGCCCAGCCGCCGCGTGGTGCCGTTTGAGGCGGACTACGTCGGATTTACGGTTCCCGATCTCTTTGTGGTCGGCTACGGCCTCGACTATGATGGCCGCTATCGCGAGCTGCCTCACCTATCGGTGGTGACCTCTGAGGACGGCTGAGTGTCACTTGCACGAATAGCACTTCTCGTCGTTGGGGTTGTGGCGTGTTCCACGGCAGCTCCGATGATTCGGGCGAGTCAGACTGCCCCTGAACTGGTGGCCGCCTACCGGCTCCTGATCGCCTCCGTGCTTCTTGCCCCGGCCTACTTCCGGGCACGTAAACGCTATCCTGATACGTCTCTTTTGACACTCTGCCGTCAGGCCGGCCCCGCAGCCCTGCTCCTCGCTATCCATTTTTGGAGCTGGAACATCGGCGTGCGGATGACCGCCATCGTGAATGCGAGCCTGATCGTCAACCTGGTGCCCGTCGCTATGCCCTTCGTGGTGTGGTTCATGTTGCGTGAGCGAATCAGTCGGGCTGAGACAAGGGGGACCGCGCTCGCCCTCGGGGGCACCATCCTGCTAGCTGCGGCTGACTACCACATCTCTCTGCACTGTTTTTTCGGGGATATGATCTGCTTCGCCTCCATGCTGGCGTTCGCGACGTATCTCGCTTGGAACCGCCGGGCGCATCTGCCGACGATCTGGCTCTACGTACCGCTTGTGTACCTATTTGCGGGCCTGATATGCCTCGTTGCGGGGGTGGCGAGCGGAGGCTCGATCCTCGTGACCTCTCAGCGCGAAGGCCTGTTGCTGGTTGGGCTCGCGCTGGTCCCCACGATTATCGGGCACACCTTGCTGAATGTCGCGATGCGAGCCCTGCGAAGTCAGCTTGTCGCCATTACCAATCTGGGCCAATTCATTCCGGCCGGAGTTCTGGCCTGGATCGCCTTTGGTGAGATGCCCGCGCGGCTGTTTCCTCTCGCGGCCACGCTGGTCATCGTGGGTGCCCTGATCGCTATTCTCGGACATCGTGATCCACGAGCCTATCGGCAATGCGAGCGGGGCAATGGCACCAGCACAGAACGGTAGTGCAAGATTCTGTTTAGCCCACCAGAGGAGTCAGAATCCATATTCACCGCCTGAGATGGACAGCTCTGCTTCAGCCTGATACGGTGGCGGCATGGATATCTATCCACTTATTGCTGAACGTCTCAAGCATGATGACGCCGTATTGGATGACGCCATGGGCGTGCTCGATCGTTGGGATGTCCGTCATGTGGGGCCTGCCCAGCGGCGCCAGGAATGGCGCCATCTTCTCCTGGCGGCCAAGGCGACACCCGAGGGGAGAGAGGCGCTACTCAATCTGCTCCTCGATCCTGGTGACGCCGCCCGGCGGATCAAGGACTTTGCCCCCTTTGCTGGAATCCTCTCGCGGGAGGAGCGTCGCAAGGTCTTCCTTCAATGCACATACGATCACTGAAGCATATTGTCCAAGCCGTGGACGCACTGGTTCATCCGGACCAGATTATCGTCATGGGTTCCTCCTCGCTCCTGGCACACGACACGTTGCTGGGTGAGCCCGGACAGCCGCTCGAACTGAGCCTGGATGCCGATCTGCTGCTCGACCCCACGGATGAGGCACAGGCGGGCGTGCTCCACGAGGCCATCGGGGAGGGCAGCCTGTTCCATCGCGAGTACGGGGTTTACGCCGACCTGCTTCGTCCTCAGATCGAGGAGACCCTGCCTCCCGGCTGGCGTGAGCGCTGCAAGGCCATCGAAGGCGTCGACCGGGTTGTCTGTCTCGACCCCTACGACCTCGCCGTGGTGAAACTGTGTGTGGGTCGCGACAAAGATGTCGAGCTGCTTCAGGGCCTCCTTGCCCGTGGCCTGATCGACCTCGACAAGCTCCGTGCGCGATACCAGGCGACTCCCATGGATGAACGCCTCATGTTCCGGTCAGGACGCGTGCTCAGTCGGTTATCCTAACCCCCGAGCAACAGGTCAGCCTTCAGGCTGACTGGACTGGGGCAGTGTAGCGTGGTAGGCGTACGAGGGATCTTGCTCCTGCTTTCTGAAGATTTCAAAGATATGCCGCCAGGCGACGATCAGTCCGTTGTCCGCCGCCGGAAGATCGGATTCGATGAGTCGACGCAGCCGCCCCAGTTTGTAGAAGGGAACGCCGGCGTACATGTGGTGCTCGACGTGGTAGTTCATGTGCCAGTAGAGGAAGCGGAAGACCGGGTTTAGGATCACCGTCCGGCACGAGAGGCGGAAATCGGGCTCGTTCGAGGGGAGCCCCATATGCTGGGTTGAGCCACAGAGCGTGACCAGTAGACCGCCGTAGTGAGGGAACGTTATCAAGAGCAGCAGGGGCCACAGACCGAACCCAATGAACAGTGCGGCCATGATCACGTGACCGGCGAGTACGATTCTGGCCCAGTTGATCATCTGCTGCCGCTTTCTTGGGGCCGAGTCGGGGAAGATTCGATGCTCCCACTCGCCTTCCAGCCGTCCGGCACTGTGGCGGATCAGCGTGCCAAAGATCACGAGCGGCGCCGTGAATCCGAACGTGCAGATAGTGAACCAGTCGCGTCGGCGAATACGTTGTGGGAGGACGACTTCCAAGTCACGATCAGTGTGGACCGTGAGCTGATGGTGTTTGGCGTGGCTAGCCCGGAAATGGTGGAAGTTGCCTCGGGTCAAGAAACCGGTCAGGTGGATGAAGAACTCGTTCCAGAAACGGGTTTTGAAAACAGTGCCATGCGACAGTTCGTGTCCGGCACACCCCACACCGAGAAACGAATAGACCGTTCCGTACGTAAGGAATGCCAATACCGTTAGCGGCCAGGGGAAATGGTACCAGGCGTAGTAGGCCAGCGCCCC
The DNA here is from genome assembly GCA_013203785.1 of Lentisphaerota bacterium. GTDB lineage: Bacteria > Verrucomicrobiota > Kiritimatiellia > UBA8416 > JABMPJ01 > JABMPJ01. Next base: position 7,872 of record JABMPJ010000163.1, read on the forward strand.
CGTTCCGACGACGAGCAGCAGATGCGTGCCCATCTGTAGAAACCCGGCCACATCGCTGCGCTCGGTCAGCTTCCGCAGCTCGTCTTTATCGATTTTCGACCGGTACCAGTCGATCTTCGCATCCCAAGGCTGGTGGGTGGCATTCGCTCTGTCTGCGGGATCGCTCATGGGCCCATCTCCGGATTTCTATGCGTATAATAAATGTTTAATATCGCCTTAACAGAAGATAGTATTTTCATATATCATCAGGATTTCAATTAATAGAAGATGATTAATGTCGTCAATAACATGTTATATATCGATATAGATAGGCCTGAGGTCGAGTGGGTCGTTGGGGCGGCCGTACAGGAGTCATGTGCTCCGAGTTGGCGTTGGGATCACAAAGCTGATCTGGCGTCGCCGCGCACGTCTTGGATACTGGTCTGGCTGGTGCAAGGGGGTAGTGCGACGCTACAGACGGGGGCGGGGGACCTCACGATGAAACGCGGGGACTTCATGGTGATGCCGCTGGCACGGGCGTCGTATCACGGACGTCATACGTCAGAGGGCCTCTTTGTGCTCTCTTGGCTGCTCTTTGGTCTGCAAGGGGTGCGGGAGCCCATCGACGGGGTGCTTGGGCTCCCGTTTCGTTCTGTGCTGACAGATATCGCCTTTGCCGAGCGCATCATGGCCCGGTTGCTGGCGTCGTCCGGTGGTCTGCAAGGCCAGTGGTTGCGGGTGCTGCTGGATGAGGTCCGGCGGCAGAACATGGTGCATGGGCATTCAGAGGCTGGCGCGCAGATGCATGAGCTGGGCGATCAGATCCAGGCCAATCCCGGTCGCTATCGCGGGTTGAACGACATGTTGAAAGAGTACCACTATTCCAAGGATCATCTGATCCGGCTATTCCGGGCGCACCACGGCGTCACTCCGGGTGAGTTTTTGATCCGCGCGCGGATGGACAGCGCACGAGGATTGCTGATGGCATCGGGATTCTCGGTTAAACAGATCGCTGCGCAGCTTGGATACGCCGACGCCTTCTGCTTTAGCCGCCAGTTCAAGATTCGTACCGGCCACTCACCGAGTGCCTTCCGGGTTTTCGCCTCGCAGTCGTGTGGCGAAGAATCCAGGGGCTCATGAGGAGAGGTGTGTGAGCGGATCGCGCAGAGACTCGCTCTTCGAGGGTGTCTCGGCTATTCTGGAAGCGGCCAGGATGGCATACTGGCAGTTGGCGTGCCGAGCCGCACCGCATGTGCGGTTGCGGGGCCTGTCGGTGAGGAGACGGGCGAAAAGGAGGGCTGGGTTGTGGACAAGGTGGGCATAGGCTTATACGGCAGGAACGGACATCAGATCACGAACGAGATCGTGCACTATCCACAGGCGGCATGGGTGGCGGTCGCTGGATTTGGGGATGAGGCGCTTCCCGACGAGGCGGAGGGGGTCGTACGCTACGACACGCTCGAGGCGCTGTTGGCGGATGAACGCGTGGAATTGGTAAGCCTCTGCTCGCCGCTCCGTAGCGAGCAGGCTTCGCATGCACTCGCCTGCCTGCGCGCCGGCAAGCATGTCCTCGCCGAGAAGCCCTGTGCGATGCGGGAGGTGGACCTCGATGCCATCATCGCGACCGCGAGGGCAACCGGTCTGCAGTTTCATGAGATGGCCGCCACTGCGTTTGAGCAGCCCTACAAGACCGTGCGAGAGGTGGTCGCCTCGGGCGCCATAGGTGAGGTGGTGCAGGTGCTTGCGCAAAAGAGCTATCCCTGGTTTGACACGCGCCCCGCCAACGAGAATATGGATGGCGGGCTGGCCCTGCAGGCTGGCGTCTATGTCTGCCGCTTCATTGAGCATGTGGCGGGTGCAAGCATTGCCTCAATACGCATGGAGGAGACGCAGTTAGGGAACAACGTACCGGATAGCCAGTGTCGCCGGGCGGCATCGTTTCTTATGACGCTGGCGAACGGTGGTGTGGCTTCCGGTGTGTGCAATTATCTGAACGCCTTGAAGGCTGAGGTGTGGGGCTACGAAATCCTGCGCATCTTTGGGAGCGATGGAATCGTGGAGTCCTCATTGGTGGGGCCCACCGTCCGCCTGATTCCAAATGGCGAGGTGCCCCGTCCTCTCGATCTCTCGTCTCCTCCTGAAGATTTTTTGGGCATGTTCCTCGGGGCGTTGCGGGGCGGTGACGCGATGCCCATGTCGACAGAAGAGGAACTAAGCCCCACGCGCTGGGTTATTAGGGCGAAACAGACCCTACAGGGATGAGTCGTTATCCGGGATCCCTCCTCGTGCCGCAAAGGCGACCGATACCCCACTCGCGATATGGGAGAAAGGTGAGGCAGTGGAGAGGCGGGCCCGAAGCCACGGTCGTGCGTTTCTACCTCAGAACCCCCTGAACGTCTTGTATTTACGCCACCACCTAACGAGCTCAAAGCGTGTCCTGTTACCCTGTA
>JABMPJ010000164.1 GCA_013203785.1 Lentisphaerota bacterium
AGGCGTGTACGAGTAGGTGTACGAGTACGGAAAAGTCCCGCCAATCACATACTCGTACACGCGAATCTCTTCCCTTCCTTTGTGTCGGGGCAGGAGTAGTCACTATCTGCAAGGACTTACGCAGCCAGAAGAATCAGTCCTCCTCCATGGTGGACTCTGACGGTTTTCCGTGGACTGGCGGGTCCCGGACGTCCGGAACCGCATGGTTAGAATGCCATCATGCGCATGGAGGCTGCTCTCGTCGCTTGACTTCTACACAACCTGACCACCATTATCAACGTGGATGGCAGAGGCGAGACTGGGGGCTAGTGTGTACGAGAGAGAGCTACAGAAGGCTATAGCGTTGGCCACCCAAGCGGGAAAGAGGCAGCTCACGGCACAGGTGCAGAGACGTGTGTTCGAGATCAAAGCCGATGGCTCCCCGGTCACGACCGTCGACCGGGAGTGCGAGACGCTGATCCGTGAGGGGTTGAGGTCGGCCTTTCCTGAGGATGGTATCCTTGGCGAAGAAGGCGGCATGCAGGAGGGAACCAGCGGCCGCACGTGGATTGTGGATCCGTTGGACGGCACGCGACCCTTTATTCGTGGCATACCGACTTACTCGTGCCTGATTGCTTTGGAGGCGGTCGGCGAACCGGTGGTGGGCGTCATTCATCTGCCGGCCCTGAAGGAGACCTGCTGGGCGTCGAGCGGTGGTGGTGCCTTCCAAAATGACCGACCCCTCCGCGTCTCGAACACACGGACCCTCAGCGAAGCCATGGGCAGTGGGCTCGGGCAGGTCGAGCGACTGGACACGCCCATTGGAAAACAGTTGCTCGCCACGATGCACGCGTGCGATTACGCCTATGGATTCATGGACAATTACACCTACGCCTGCGTGGCGGCCGGGCGCCTCGACTTCTGCATAAACCTTCTCGACAAGGTCTGGGACTGCGCCGCCGCAGCCTGTATCGTCAGTGAGGCGGGTGGAGCCTATTCCGACATCAACGGAAACAAGACCATCCACGGCGGATCGATCATCGTCTCAAACGGCTTCCTGCACGAAGCGATCCTCGCCGCTCTTGCCATCACTGATCCGCCTGCGTAGCGACCCTATTGATGACGATCCAGAACACGGGCCATCAGAGAGATACGATGAACGCGAGAGAACCGTTTCACGCCATCATGGACGTTCGGTGCTTCCGGGATTAGCGGAAAATTGTCCATTGACGAATTCGATGCGATCAGACCTCAGCAGCCAAAGGGAGCGTGTAAGCAGGTCGAATGATGAAGGAGATGGATAAACACAGATGTTCAACAAAAACAAATGGAGATATCAGTATGACAGGTAGAGAGCGAGTCAAAGCCACGCTCACTCACACGCAGCCGGATCGCGCCCCAAGAGACTTGTGGGCGCTGCCGTATGTCTCTCTGTTTCGCGGGGCGGAACTCGAAGCGGTTCTGAAGGCGTACCCCTCCGATATTGCACGGCCGGAGCTGTCGCCGGGCTCCGGCGATACGGATCTGCAGCGGCTGGCTGTGTGCGGCAGGTACACCGATGAATGGGGCAGCGTGTGGGAGGTGGGCGAACCCGGGATCATTGGAGAGGTCAAGCGGCCCGCCGTAGCGGAGTGGTCGGACCTCGCGACGTTTCAACCCCCATGGGATCTCGTGCGCAAGCGCGATCTGACGAACGCCAACCATGAATGCGACAAGAGTGACAGCTTCATGATGTCTTCGGTGAGCGCCCGTCCCTTCGAACGATTACAGTTCTTACGTGGCACCGAGAACGTCTTCATGGATTTGGCGTACGGCACGCCCGAGATATTCAAACTGATCGAGATGATCCACGCCTTTTACAGAGAGGATGTGACGCAATGGGCCCATTCGAATGTGGATGCCGTGTTCCTGATGGATGACTGGGGAACCAATCAATCGTTGCTGATCAATCCGGAAACCTGGCGCAGCATATTCAAGCCGCTCTATCGAGACTATTGCGACATTATCCATGCCGCCGGTAAGTCTGTGTTCTTTCATTCAGACGGCAATATTGAATCCATCTATGGCGACCTGATCGAAGTCGGAATCGACGCCATTAACTCGCAGCTGTTCTGCATGGACATCGAGAGCCTGTCTGAACGTTACAAAGGACAGATCACATTCTGGGGCGAGATCGATCGACAGTATGCCCTCCCCTTCGGATCACCCGACGACGTTCGTGCCGCAGTGCAACGTGTCCGCTCCGCCTTTGACGACGGCAGCGGTGGCGTCATTGCTCAGTGCGAATGGGGTAAAGATAACTCGCAAGAGAATATTGAAACCGTCTTCAAGGCGTGGCTGGATTAGCGCTTCGGCAAGAAGAGCGCTGGCCGTAAGACACGGTTGCCGCCTTTGAGACCGCCAACAGCGATCTGGCCGGTCATGCTCGATGAATCGGTCGTCGTATTGCGACCGCGAACTCATTCTCTTGATAACCGTCCTGCTCGATATACGGGCCATCCTGCGCATTCCGGTCGAATCGGCCACCGATTCCGGGGTGATATCGGCCGGGTAATCGGAGCGTAGCGACGCTGGTGGTTGTGGTTTAGTATAGTGGCCGATAAGAGTCAAGGATGGGTG
>JABMPJ010000017.1 GCA_013203785.1 Lentisphaerota bacterium
AATCCGGTACTATATCGGCCACCCATTCCGATCCCGCCACAAAAGTGGCCGATATCATCCCATATTGGGTGGCCGATTCACGCCGGTTTAGGTGGCCGATATAGTTCCGGATTGGGTGGCCGATATGTCCCGGAATACGCAATGAGAGCATCAATCATGAAGTAGTTGATTGAAACCTTCATGAATGTTGCGCCAATGAGAGTGATGCAATGCCCGAGGGTAAAGGCCGTGATGAACTTCGCAATGTCCCTAAACCTAGTCAGAAAGAACATTACGCCCAAAAGAAACAGGAGATGGTCATATCCTGTCAGCATGTGACTGGCACCGAGACCGATATATCTCGCATAGCCACCGCTCAGCATCGCGGCTCTGTCCGCGGCGGAGATTCCATGTGCCTCGGCTGTCTGAGTCACAACCAATAGCAGCAAAACAGCCAGTGAGCTCGCAAGGTACCTGTTTCTAAAAAGAAATGACCGCCACTGGAATCGCAGCCCCCTACAGACAATCATCGGCTTATTCATGAGCGGAGTCTATGGAGACAGGCGACGAAGTGTCAACGCGACTAATGACATACTTTTGGCGGAGGCTCGTCCCGGAGGGACACGGAGGGACGGGACACGGAGGGACAGGCCCTGGAACGGGGAGGGACAGACCCTCCGTAGCCTGGAGAACGGTGTGAAAGTGAGCGGCACCGAAAGAGCGGTGCGGCCTCGCTGAGCGCACGCATATTAGGCCCCGGCAAGGCCTGGAGTTTCCATCGCACCCCTGTCCGAACAGGGCGGTCTGAGGGGCGTGTGTGGGCCGTTCCGACCCTTGACGGGACGATCAGCGAGGGTCGACTTTTAAAACATGTGTAAATACTTGTTGTACAATTACTTATAGCTTGACTGGCGCAGCGCATCTGGCAGAGTGTACAGATGAATACACCACCTGCCGAGATCACTGTCAGAGAAGAATTTTTCTCCCCACTCTCCAGACGACTGTTCACTGCGCCGACAGGAGCAGGAAGGGACAGGCCTTCCGCCGTTCTGAACCAGCGAGGATCCTATAACCAAAGCGGCGTGCGCCCTGGCGATTCTCTGTCTAATGTGGTCGATTCGATCAGTCTATCCAGTTCCGAAAGGAAACGGTCTTTGTCCCGCGGCAGGCGGCCCTCCAGCGACACCACGTTGGATCCGTGATTGGAGCGGAAGACCGTGCTGTTCAGCTCCAGATTGGCAAGCATTCCACGCAACTCACGAACGACATCATACTCGGACAGTTGGTGAAAACGACCTCGTGCGACATCCTCGTAGAGCTCGGTAGACTCCACAGGGATCACACGTAGAGCGGAGAGCAGGCGTGGCTGCATACGGTTGAGTGCGTTCGCCGTGCCGACCGCATGCTCCCGGCTGTAATCGCTCCCGCCGAGTCCAAGCAGGATCATGACCGACATGCGCAGTCCGCACTCTTGGGCCATGATTCCCGCATCCACCATGTGCGCTGCCGTTTCCCCCTTATTGCAGCGCCGCAGAACCTCCTCATCTCCACTTTCCAACCCCATGTAGAGCGTGTGCAGCTTGAGGGAGCGCAAGAAACGCAACTGCTCCACTGATTTTGCAGCGATTGAACCGCCGCCAGCGTACGCGCCAATCCTCGCCAGGCGGGAAAACTGTTCGTTCAAAAAAAACAGGATCGCCCGCAATTCCTCAAAAGGGCGCCGCATGACATCGCCATCGGCCAGGAAGATGCGTGTCGCGCGCGGATACCGCTGCGATTCCTGCAAGATCAGCGTGCGGACCTGATCCACCGAGCTCCGCCGATACGGCACACCGCGATACATCCCGCAGAACGTGCACCGGTTGTATGGGCAGCCCTGGTCGATTTGCAGTATCAAGCTATCAGCCTCAGCTGGCGGACGAAAGAGCGGGTTATTCATCTCGTCATCCTAGCAAGCGGCAGCAAGAGCCTCCAGCACCACTCTTCATGTCGGCTCCCAGCAGTCGCCTGGAAGCAATGGTTGGGAGAGTATCATGTTCTATTTGTCCGACGCGACTGGAACGAGGTCCATAGCGCACAACGGGCATTTTCCCGTTGTCGGGAGTTTTACCTGTAGATGCATCGCACAGGTGAACACGGATCGTCTGCGGCCTTACCGGTGACCCGAATGGCGCGGTATTCATAAAAGCACAGCAAATGCCTTGCACAAACACACAGCAGATGCTAAACACAAAAACACAGTAGATGCGAGGTGATGCGATGCCTGAATCCGTTAGACAGAGATTGGCCAAAGCGCTGGAGCGTGTCCACGCCGCCGCTGTGCGCGGCATCGTGCGCTCCGCGGACATGAATCGCGCGGACAGGGAACTGCTGCAGCGCCATGGATACTTGGTGGATATCGTCAAGGGGTGGTATTTCCTTGCCAAACCGACAACTGCGGTAGGCGAAAGCACCGCATGGTATGCAAATTACTGGACCTTCCTGTCGGTCTACCTGGAGAATCGTTTTGGGGAGGACTACTGTCTTTCTGCGGCAAGTTCTCTCGATGTTCATCTTGGAGTATCCATGATTCCGCATCAGGTGGTCGCAATGAGCGGGCACGGGGGGAAAACCTTGCTTGACCTACCGCATGACACCTCCCTGTTGGCTTACGAGGAAAGGGGCGGGATCTCGTGGGACGTTGACGTGGTGACAGGCTTGCGCGTGATGCCGCTGGCGCTGGTTTTGTGCCGTCTCCCAGAGACCTTCTTCCACCAACGCCGGGCTGATGCCGAGATTGCCCTCCGTTCGCTGATTTCAATAACGGAGCTGGTAAGACTGCTTCTGTCAGGTGGCTCCGTCGCAGCGGCACAACGCCTGTCGGGTGCCTTTCGCTATATGGGCGATCTTGAGGCAGCAGATGAGATCATGGATGCCATGAAGTCCGCCGGATACGTGTGCAGGCCGGTCAATCCGTTTATGGATCACGCCCCCTTGCTCAGACAAGCAAGTGGACGAGGCCTATCGCCGTACGCCGCCCGCATCTCTGCCCTATTCCGTTCGATGCAGGAACCCGTGGAACGTGAAATCGCATCCATTCAACAGAATACAGAGCTACCAGAGACGTACCTCCATCACATGGATGACGTGTATGTTCATGACGCCTACCACTCCCTATCTATCGAAGGCTACGAGGTGACCCCCGAGCTGATTCAGCGAATACGTGCGGGGGAGTGGGATCCCGAGCACAATCCCGGGGATGTACGCGAGCGCAATGCCATGGCAGCTAGAGGCTACCTGGAAGCTTTTCTTGCCGTAAAGGAAACCCTATCCGATATCCTGGCCGGCCAGCCCCCAGTTGAGGCGATAAGGCGTGACTATGGAGTGTGGTATCGGGCCTTGTTCTCCGCCTCGGTCCAGGCCGGTATCCTGGAAGCACATCACCTCGCGGGCTTCCGGAACGGCCCCGTCTACATTTGGGGATCCCGCCATGTGCCCCTGCCTCCCACCGCAGTCGCCGACGCCATCAACACGTTCTTTACGCACCTTGCCGAGCTATCGAACCCGTCCGTCCGAGCCGTGTTGGGGCATTTTGTCTTTACGTTCATCCATCCCTATATGGATGGGAATGGCAGGATGGCACGCTTCCTGATGAATGCGATGATGGCCTCGGGGGGGCATCCGTGGACCATCATACGCGTTGAGCGGCGCAAGGACTACATGGCCGCACTCGAAGCGGCGTCGTGTGAGGGCAATATCACACCGTTTACCCGCTTCATCCTGGAGGAGTCAGCTGTTGACTGGGGGAGCACGGCATAGAATGTCGGCATGGACACGACGCCTCCTCTCGACGGCCTCTGACTACACCGCAAAGTACTTGGCTTGCGGATGGTGCGCGACAATAGCCGAGGTGGTTTGTTCGGGGACCATCTCCATGTTTTCGGTCAGCGTGACACCGATGGCTTCGGGCTTGAGTAGTTTGAAGACGTGTTCGTGCGCGCCCAGATCGGGACAGGCGGGATAGCCGAACCCATAGCGTGAGCCTTGATAGTCCTGGACGGCGTAGCCCATCTCGGATTCAGGCTTCTGACTGCCAATACCCAACTCGTTGCGCATCGTCTCGTGCCAGTACTCGGCCAGGGCATCGGTGATCTCAACACTGAAGCCGTGCAGCATCAAATAGTCGTGATATTTGTCCTGGGCATAGAGCTCATGCGTGGCCACGTCAATCTCCGGACCAATCGTTACCACGAAGAACCCGGCGACATCCCCCCCGACCTCGCGGCCTTTGTAAAAACTGGGAATCGAGAGGTAGGGCGGCTCGGCCTGACGCGGGAAGGGAAACTCGTAGACCGCTCCCTCGTCTTCGACAAAAAGCGAGTTGCCCTCACTGTAGCAGGGAAAATAGCCATAGGCCACTTTGGCTTGAACGAGGCCGTCCTCAACCGCGCGCCGCTTCATTTCCGCGTAGATCGGAAGGACCTCACCTTGTACCAGCGCCTCATATTCTTCGGCACTCATCTTCCCGCGGCGATAGCCCCAGCGCCCACGAAAGAGCGCCTGCTCATTCATGTAGGGAAAGAGCACGGCCGGATCGATATTCTCGACATACTTGAGCCCCGTAAACGGGGGAACCGGGACGGGGTTGTCCTTCTGAATGTCCAAACTCTTCAAGCCAGGTTTCATGGCCGCCGGCCGGGCCGCGGCATCAAAAGTCGTCGCCTTGAGCGTACCGGCTTCGAACTCGCGTACCGCTTTGAGCCCCGCGAAGGCATCCGCACAGTAGACCACCGCGGGCGTATAACCGGGGACACAGGATTCCGCCACGAACTTCGGCGTCAAGGCCGCCCCACCCAGCAGAATCGGCGCCTTCAATCCGGCGGCCTCATACTGCTCCATGCTCTCCTGCATCACGATGGCCGACTTGACCAGCAATCCGCTCAGGCCAATCACATCGACATTCAGTTCCAGAGCCTTTTTAATAATAATCTCGGCAGGCATCTTGATGCCCAGGTTGTGGACTTCATAACCGTTGTTGGCCAAAATGATCTCAACCAAATTCTTGCCAATATCGTGCACGTCGCCCTGGACCGTCGCCAACAGAATACTGGTTCGGCTCTGTCCCTCGATTTTTTCCATGAGCGGCTCGAGAAAGCCGACTGAGCGCTTCATGACTTCGGCCGATTTGAGAACGAAGGGCAGAAGAATCTCGCCCTTACCGAACAACTCGCCGACATGTCGCATGGCCGGCACCAGAATCTCGTTGATGATGGCAAGGGGGGTCATGCGCATCAACAACATGGAGAGCTGATCCTCAATACCCTCACGATCGCCGGTCACCACGCGGTCGAACAGCATCTGCTGGGGCCGACGCGTGTCCTCCCCTTCGTCTTCGCCTGTCTCATCCTTGGCATCGCTGAAGTGTATGATAAAGCGCTCGATCGGCGGCGGCGCTTCGGCGTCTTTGCTTGGGCGGTCATACAACAGATCCATGCAGATCTCGCGGTCCTCCTCGGGCACTTTGACCAATGGAAGAATCTTGCCGGGGTCAATAATGGCCGCATCCAGCCCCGCCTCAACCGCCTCATGGAGGAAGACCGAATTGAGCATCTTGCGCGACAGCGGTGAGAGCCCGAACGAGATATTGGAGAGTCCCAAAATCGTGAAGACGCCCGGCAGGTCGCGCTTAATCTCGCGAATGGCATCCAAGGTCTGGATCGCCGCGTCGCGCAGGGTTTCATCGCCGGCGCCGACCGTGAAGGTCAGCGGATCGAACAGGAGGTCCTGTGGCCGCATACCGAATTCGTCCACGACAATGGTGTGGATGGCCTTGGCCGTCTCCACCTTTTCGGCCGTGGTCATGGCCATGCCCTTTTCGTTGATCGTCAAGGCGACCATGGCCGCGCCATGACGTTTGGCCAAGGCGCAGATCTTGCGGATATTGACGCCGCCATCCTCTAGGTTGATAGAGTTGATGATGGCCCGGCCAGGATAGATCTTGAGGCAGGCCTCAATCGTATCCGGACGGGTCGAGTCAATCATGAGCGGAATCTTGACCGACCCGGCAAAGAGCCGCACCAACTCAACCATATCTGCGGTTTCGTCTCGACCGGCATAGGCGGAGCAGACATCCAGTAGGTGCGCCCCATTGGCTTCCTGATCCAACGCGATGGCGAGGCAGCCCTGAAAGTCCTCATCCAGCAATAGTTCGCGGAAGAGCTTGGACCCGTTGGAATTCGTACGCTCCCCAATCATGAGGGGGCGGATGTCTTGTGCTAGTTCAGCAGCTTGGTAGAGACTGGATACGGACGGCTTCATGAGCTGATGCTCCTTTCTGCAGGTGCAACATTTTGCATCGCCTCGACTAGTGCTCGGATATGATCAGGCGTGGTACCGCAGCAACCGCCCACAATGCTCACGCCGAAATCCTTAACAAAGTGATGCATGTGCTTGGCATAGTCGGCAGCGCTGAGGGGATACATCGTTTTCCCATCCTGCACCTCAGGCAGGCCCTGGTTGGGAACGCAGGAGATACGGGCGGGCCAGTTGTGACTCAGGTAGCGAATATGAGAGATCATGTCGGCGGGCCCTGTGGCGCAGTTCAGCCCGAGCGAGAAGAGCGGAAAGGGTTCGAGCGTCGCTGTCGCAGCCGCGATATCCGTCCCCACCAGCATCGTCCCGGTCCGCTCAATGGTGATCGAGGCCATGACGGGCACATCGAGCGCCATCTCCTCCAGCACGCTAAAGGCGGCCACCAGAGCGATCTTCATTTGGAGCATGTCCTGCCCGGTTTCAACAATCAGCAGATCCACCCCAGCACTGAGCAGGGCGCGCAACTGCTCTTCATAGGAAGCGTACATGCTGTCGTAATCGATGTGCCCCAGCGACGGCAACTTGGTGCTCGGCCCCAGCGACCCCGCCACATAGCGGTTGGGCCGCTCCCCAATCGCCGCGCGCGCATTGGCCACCGCCGCCGCGTTGATGGCGTTCACCTCTTTCTCAAGGGCATATTCAGCCAGCACAATGCTCGAGGCCCCGAACGTGTTTGTTTCGAGCACCATCGCACCGGCCTCAATGAATGAGCGGTGCAGGGCCTGGATGACCTCGGGTGCGGTCAAGTTGAGATACTCGTTGCATCCCTCCTTGTCGCCCCACGCCCCTTCAGGAATCGTCATCTCCTGTAGGTTGGTGCCGCAGGCACCGTCCATGATCAGTATAGGGTGTTCATCAATTCGCATAGGTCAGACCTTAATTTTTGAGCAGGCTATGAGCGGTCATCTCAGCCGGAATTTTGAGGCCGAGAAGCGCCAGAACAGTGGGGGCAATATCGGAGAGCTTTCCGCGCTCCACCAGTGGCTTGCCGACCGCATCGGATGCCACGTAGATAAACTCGACCGGGCTGAGAGAATGACTGGTCTTTACCATGCCCGTCACCCGATCCAACATTTCTTCCGCATTACCGTGGTCGGCCGTGATGAGGATATGCGCGTCCAGCTCCAGGCAGCGTTCGACGATTCGCCCGACGCACTCGTCCACGACCTCGATCGATTTCTGCGCCGCCGCGAAGACGCCGGTATGCCCGACCATGTCTCCGTTGGCATAGTTCACCGCGATAAAGGCGTAGGGATTGTCCTCCAGCCGCCTCAGGATCTCGTCGGTTACGTTGTACGCCTCCATCTCAGGATGGCTCGCGAAGAGAGCCGGATCGAAGCGACTGGGCACATCGACCTGATCCTCCCCCACCGAGGGCGTCGTGGACTTACCGTTGAAAAAGCTGGTCACATGTCGGAACTTCTGCGTTTCAGCGATGCGTAACTGCTTCAGTCCCGCAGCGGAAATGACTTCACCGAGCAGATTGTCCATCGCGCCGCCGGACCCCATCGCGCCCATCATATACTGCGTGAACTCGTCGTAGTAGCGCGTCAGCCCCAGATAGGTCAGGTCGCGTCGCACCGAGAGTGAACCCGCATAGTTCGGGTCCACAAACGCAAGTGTGAGTTGGATCGCCCGATCCTGACGATAGTTGGTGTGCAAGACGCAGTCCCCGTCACGCATGCCGTCATAGCCGTCGATACAATACGGCACAATGTACTCATCGCCCATTTCGGCCCCATCAGGCGTCTTGTCATTGGCGTAGGACGCCTCGACCGCAGCCTCCGCAGTGGGTGCCTTGCGCCCCGCGCCTGCCACCAGGCATTCATAGGCCGTATCGGTCAGCGCCCATTTCTGAGAGCGATCCATTGAATAGTAGCGGCCCATAACCGTACCAATACGGCAGCCACCCACCTCAGCCATGACCAGGTTGAGCTTGGCCAAGTATTCCAGTGTGCTACGTGGCGGCGTGTCGCGCCCGTCCAGGAAGGGGTGAATCACGATCTCCCCTTCGGGATATTCCGCGCGGGCGCGCTTCATGATCTTGAAGAGATGTTCCTGGTGGGCGTGCACGCCCTCGTCCTGCAACAGTCCCATCATATGGAGGCGGCTGCCAGCGGCCTTCCACGTCGCCACCAGATCCAGCCAGGTCGGCGCCTTAAACAGCTCGCCCGTTCGCAACCCGTCATCAATGCGCTTCAGTTCCTGGATCACGATCCGTCCGGCGCCCATGTTGAGGTGCCCCACTTCACTGGAGCCCTGGTAGCCATCCGGCAGCCCGACCGGCTCGCCCGAGCAATCCAGCATGGTCCACGGGTAGGCCGCCTTATAGCGATCAATATTCGGTGTATCGGCGGCCAGGACAGCGTTGCCCTCCACCTGATCAGACACACCCCATCCGTCACGAATAATCAATACCACTGGTCTCGTCATTATCATCCTCACGCGGACGCAGCCCACGTTGTTATCTCTTCAGTTTAGAGCCCCGCGACGGCCGCCTTCATGGCCGCAATATGCGCCGGACCGGTCCCACAGCACCCACCAATGATCGTCGCGCCGGCTTCAACCAACGGCACCACCTTCGCAGCCATCTGCTCTGGGCTCTCCTTGAACACCGTCTTGCCGGCCTCCAGCACCGGCATACCGGCATTGGGCATCGCAATAATAGGAAGTGCGGGGGCGCCAGCGCGCAAGGCCGCCACGACGTTGATCATATCATCCGGCCCCGTTCCGCAATTGGCCCCCACGACGTCGACGCCCATCTCCAGTGCCGCAGCGGCTGCTGCGGCTGGGCGCACCCCCATCATTGTGGCGTAACCGCCGTCGAGCTGAGGGTCAAATGTGAAGCTCACCATCACCACCATGGCCGTGTGGGCCTTGATCGCCTTGACGGCCGCGGCGGCCTCCTCGATAGCGGTCATGGTCTCAACGATAACCAGGTCGGCACCGCCTGCCTCGAGCGCGCGCGCCTGCACAGCAAAGGCGGCGACCATCGCTTCTTGCGTGGCCTCACCGTAGGGCTCCAGGAACTCGCCGGTAGGGCCCATGCTGCCAAGCACATAGTGGCGGTCGCCCGCCACATCCCGTGCGAGCTCGGCGGCGCAGCGGTTGATTTCCTCGACCGCGCCCTCGAGGCCGTAATGCTTCAGCTTGTAGGAGGATCCGCCGAACGAGTTGCATTCGACCATGTCGCTACCGGCTTCGCGATAGCTCGCATGGATCGCCCGCACATCGTCGGGACGATCGATACACCAGAGTTCCGGGCAATCGCCGGGCTGTAGCCCTCGCGCCTGCAAGAATGTCCCCATGGCCCCGTCACATACGAGAATCTCTCCGGCCGCCAAGCGCTCCAGAAATGGCTTCATCGACCCGCTCCCACTATAACTTACCCTCGCGGCTGGCCGTGATGAAGTTCATGCCGTAATCATCCTTGCCGGTCAGAAGATCCTGGGCCAGCGTGAAACTCTCGGAGGCGGGATCCAATCCACTCAGAATGCACGCATTGATCTGCATCGGATCCACAATGCCCCCATCCGCGCCTTGCTCGACAGCGAGATAGGTAAAGACCTGATTGATCAGCTTACGACCGGGCATCCCGAAGGAGACGTTGCTGAGGCCCGCCACAATGTGGACTTCGGCCCCGAACTGCTGCCGCACGCTGGCGCACGCCTCGAGGAACCCGTTACCATTGTTGCCGTCCACCGATATGGGAAAGACCAGCGGGTCGATGTGCAAATCGCCATCCGCAAGGCCCGCCGCCTTCAACATGGGAATGAGGCGGTCGAGATTGGCCATACGCTCCTCGGTGTTGGCCGGCAAGCCACTCTCACCGGCGGCTGAAGCAATCACGACGGCGTTGTACTTGATGGCCACCGCAATCGCGTCCTGACGCTCCAGCGAGACAGAGTTCACCATCGGACGCCCGCGCGACGTATCGCATACTTTGAGTCCCGCCTCCAAAATCTCTTCATTGGAGGAATCAATACTCATAGGGATCGCAACGGCATCCTGTGTGACCCCCACGGTCCACTGCATCAGCTTCACACGCTCAGCCACATCGGTGCTGAACTCGTCGACATTAATGTCAAGATAGGTCGCCCCCGCTGCCTCCTGGCGCTTGGCAAGCTGCTGAATGTAGTCCACCCCGGCCTGCCGATCCTCTCCTTCACCGTAGTTGCCCTGCCAGATCGCCACGGCACAGTGCTTGACCTTGCCGTTGCCCCAGTCGCCCCCCTCTGTGAACAGAGACGGAACCCGCAATGTACGGGCTTCGTTATCCGCATCATAGGCGATGCCCCAGCCCCCATCCGGGCTCTGCGTGACAAACTTTCCCCCGACTTTATAGATGCGCGTACAATGGATATTTTCACCCACTCCGATGAATGTATCAACCTGCATAACGGAAATTCCTTGCTTGTTACACCGCGGCTCGTCCACGGCCCCAGAACGCTACGGTATGCGGTTTACAGAGTCAAGGAGTCAAAAAAGGGGCCATTATCTCGTTGCGATGGATCGCTTGATTCCCTTAGAATTCCAAGCTGAAACGTGAGACAGCACGGAGAGGACATTTGATGGACCACCAGAGCACGGCGAGGGATGCGACTAAATTCAAAGTGCTCGTGGTTGACGATGACCAGGCCATCCGCCAGACGTACTGCGATGTCCTTGAAGACCAGGGCTATCCCGTTGCCGCTGCTGACGGAGGCCATTCGGCCCTCCAGATCCTGATGCGCCAGACCTTTGACGTCCTGATCGTTGATCTCAAAATGGATGGGATGGACGGCATGGTCTTCATCGAGGAGGCCCTCAGAATCTGGCCGGGGCTCGGCATTATCATAATCTCGGCCTACATAGCTCGCGAGATCCCGTCTCAGGCGGCCAAGCTGGGTGTCTCCCGTATTCTGGCCAAGCCGGTCGACATCACCACGTTCATAGAGACCATCGAGGCCGAGGGCCATGCCCGCCAAGCCACCAATGCCAATATTCCCGAGGGCAACGCCATTGATCTCATGCGTGAACACCTCAAGCTGTTGACAGGCGTGAGCCATCGCTCGCTCAGTGGCGAAACACTTTCCGGAGCCCTGCACGAATTCGGCGACTCCCTCGCCAACATGGTGCCCTCGGATATCGTAGGGATCTTGGTCGAAGAGGCGGGCCAGGATCCCGCCATGACCCTGACCCCTCAGATCGCGCTCTCGCCTGCCTTCATTGACGCGCTGAAATCAGAGATGATGACGCGCTTTAAGCTCCTCAGCGGGCGCAGCGCCGATGAAGCCCACCTGAACGTCCAGATTGATGGCGCCGCGCTGGATGCGCAGGGGCCGGATACATTTAAAAACGCGCTATCCGTTCCGCTCCTGATCGAGAACGAGGTCTGTGGTCTCCTGACGCTGGCGACGGTCGGGGCAGAAAGCTATGGTCCGAACGAAACCTCGTTGCTCTACCACACGTCCAACCACATCTCGGCCGTCTTCACGGCCCTGCGCAAGATGCACGGTCTGGCCACGCGCGATTCACTGACCGGTATCTTCAATCGCGTACGGCTCGAGGAGGAGCTTGACCGTACCTGGCTCACGAGTCGGCGCTACAGCACCACCATGGGCGTCGTGGTCATCGACATAGACAATTTTAAGACCATTAACGACGCCTACGGCCACTCCGTCGGCGACGAGATCCTGCGCGATTTTGCGCACGTGATGACCGGTGCGGCCCGCACAACCGACATCATTGCCCGCTACGGCGGGGACGAGTTTGTGGCCATTCTGCCGCACGCCGGAGATGCCAATGCGCGCGCCTTCGCCGAGCGCCTTCTCGCCAATACGCGCAAGTACGTCTTCTGTCCCAATTCGCACTGCCTCAATATCACCATCTCAGTTGGGGTCGCAACGAGCGACAATCCGACCGCCCCCTCGACCTGCTCAGGCCTCCTGGGGCAAGCCGATCGATCGCTCTACACCGCTAAACGCGCCGGTCGCAACCGCATCTGCATCTGGCCAGGCAAGGCCTATGTCCCCGATGATACCCCCCTCCCTCCCCCCGGTGAAACCACCGTTACACCAGATGTGATACACCCCAGTAATGCTGGCGCCAAAATCATTGTCGTGGAAGATGAGGAGGCCATCCGTCGCTTGGTTACCCTCATGCTTGAACGCGACCACCACGACGTCATATCCTTTCCCAACGCGACCGAGGCCATCGAGGAACTCAAAGCCAATCCTGGCTCCCGCGAAGTCCTGCTGACGGATATAGGACTACCAGACAAGAGCGGCATCGAGCTCCTTCACGAAGTTACCGCCTTGGATAACGGTATTATAAAGATCGTTATGACCGGTCACGCTACCGTGGACAACGCCATCATGTGTCTGCGCGAAGGGGCCTACGACTTTATCCAAAAGCCGATTGAGCGGAGCCAACTTCTGGCCCTCCTTAGGCGTGCGCGCGAATACCGTGACCTGAAGAATGAGAATGATCGCTACCAGGCCCACCTTGAAGCTATGGTTCGCGAGCGCTCCGCCAAGCTGGCGGCCTCGCTGCAGGACATCCAGGCCGCCTACGAGTTCACCCTGGATGCCCTCGTACGAATGCTGGACGCGAGAGAGTTGTATACAGGCAAACACAGCAAGCGTGTCAGAGAACTGGCCGTAGCACTCGCACAGGAACTCGGACTTAGCGCGGAGGATCAGGAGAACGTAGCCCGCGGGGCTTTTCTACATGATATTGGGAAAATTTCCATACCAGACCATATTCTCCTCAAGCCTGGCCCGTTGACTGAAGAAGAGTGGACCATCATGAAGACCCATCCCCAGGCCGGCTACGATATTCTGCGCTCAAGCCAGTACTTTCAGGCCCCAGCCCAAGTGGTCTACTAACACCATGAACACTGGGATGGCAGCGGGTATCCACAAGCACTTCGCGGCTCGGATATCTGCGAGGGAGCCCGGGTCTTCTCCGTTATCGACGCCTACGATGCGATGCGAGGCGACCGCTGCTATCGCGCCGCCCTGCCCCCCGCCGATGCCGCACAAGAAATTCTCGACAACTCCGGCCATCAATTTGACCCCGATGTCGTCGCTGCTTTCGTGCGTTGCCAAGCTGAGCTTGACCGCATTATCGATAGCACCGCCGCATAGTTCCGTCTTACATGGCATCCCCGATTCCTTGCCGCAGACGTGCGCCTCACTTCTAAGAACAGCTATTGCAATCGGGCGCTTCACACCCTACTATTCGAGGTCATTTCCCCCACTCCAAGTGGGGTAGTTGCGTGTAGGAGCCGTCATGCGTTTGAGGTCGTATAGTTTTCTGATGGGGCTACTGATACTGAGCCTCGCCCTTCTGCATACCGATGCGGCTGAAGTACATGATGTCATCAAGAGCGGCGACATCAATCGCCTCGCCACACTCCTGAGCGAGGGTGATACCGCCGCACTCGTCGCCGCCCGAGCCCGTGGCGGTTCCACCCCATTGCACTGGGCCGCCGTGCATGGCATTCCCGAAGCCGCCCGCCTGCTGATCGAGAATGGGGCCGAAATCGATGCCACCACCGATAACGGGTCGACTCCCCTCCACTGGGCCGCCAACCAGAACAGTCTGGCGATCGCGCGCCTGCTCCTGGACCACGGCGCCGACGTGAATGCATCCTCCTCCAAAAACTACACCCCCCTGCACTGGGCCGCCATCGGTAATGCCCCCGATGTGGCCGCTCTCCTCATCGCCTCGGGCGCCGATATCAACGCCGCCGGAATCGACGGCATCACCCCCCTGCACTGGGCCACCCGCAAGGATGCCCTCCCGATAATCAAGATTCTTCTGAACGCCAAGGCGGCCCCGGATACGCAGGCCGACGACGGCACCACCCCACACTACTGGATCAAGAGCACCGAAGCACGCGAGCTGTTTGAGGCTGCAATCCAAGCCAACACGGCGCCCCCCACAGCGACAACCGAACCGATGCAGGATCCCGAGCCGTCCCTTGCCCCCGCCACCGCACCACGGGTCCCGCCTGTGGTCGATACGAGCCTCGTCACAACCCGCGTCCACATTTTTGAGGACGGTTCACGCTACGACGGCACCTGGCTACACGACCGCATGCATGGCGACGGGATACTGACCTTTCCCGACGGAGAGTCCTACACAGGCCACTGGCGCAGTGGCCTTAAACACGGCCAGGGGACCTACCGCTTCGCCGATGGCGAATCCTACGAGGGAGAGTGGGTCCATGGCCGCATGGAAGGCCACGGCATCTACAACTTCGCCAACGGCGGACGGCTAGAGGGCGAGTGGTCTGACGGCGCGTTGAAGAGCGGCCATGGTCTGTATATTTTTGGCGACGGTGACCGCTACGACGGGCAGTGGCGAAAGAACCAGATCTGGGGGCACGGCACCTACACCACACGCGACGGAAAGCACGTTGATGGGTTCTGGGAAAAAGGGCACTTGATCGCAAATGAATAGGCAATACGACCCGCAGCAGATTGAATCGCGCTGGCAATCTTTTTGGGAAGACGGACGCTACTTCTGCGTGGATACCGCCACTGCGGCCAAGCCCTACTACTGCCTCACGATGTTCCCCTACCCCTCCGGCACGATGCATGTCGGACATGGTCGTAATTACATCATCGGCGATGTGGTCGTCCGCTACAAGACCATGCAGGGCTTCGATGTGCTCTCCCCCATGGGCTGGGACGCCTTCGGCCTGCCAGCCGAGAACGCCGCCAAGCAACTCGGCATTCACCCCAAGGAATCCACCACACGCAATATCACCCACATGAAGCGCCAGCTACGCTCGTGGGGCGTCGGCTACGACTGGGAACGCGAAATTGCCACGTGCCACCCCGACTACTACCGCTGGACCCAGTGGATCTTCCTCAAGCTCTACGAGCGCGGACTGGCCTACCAGAAAGCAGCTCCTGTGAACTGGTGCGAGCTCTGCACCACCCTCGCCAACGAGGAGGTCCTCGCGGACGGCACCTGCGAACGCTGCGGACGACCCGTCATCAAGAAGAACCTTAAACAGTGGTTCTTCAAGATTACTGAATATGCTCAGCCTCTCCTGGATGACCTCGCTGAGTTGGAGGGGTGGCCTGAGAAGGTCCGCAACATGCAGGCCAACTGGATCGGCCGCTCCGAAGGGGCGCGTATCGACTTCACGGTCGCCGAGACCGGCGCACCGGTACCCATTTTTACGACCCGCCCCGACACGATCCACGGTGTGACCTTTATGGCGATTGCGCCTGAGCATCCCCTCGTCTCCGAGCTGGTGAGCGGCACAGCACGCGAGGAGGAGGTCATGGCCTTCGTGCAGCGCCAGCTCATGACCGCTGCCGCAGAGCGCGCCGATGCCGCGACAGCCAAGGAGGGCGTCTTCACCGGCTTCCATGTGCGCAACCCCTACAACGGCGAGAGTTCCCCGCTGTGGGTCACCAATTACGTGGTGACCGACTACGGCACCGGCATCGTCATGGCCGTCCCGGCGCATGACCAGCGCGACTTTGAATTTTCCCGTCAGTACGACATTCCCATCAAGGTGGTCATCCAGAATGAGGCGGGATCACTCGATCCGGCCTCCATGGCCGAGGCCTTCGTCGATGACGGCATCATCGTGAACTCGGGGGCGTTCGACGGCATGACCAACCGCGATGCCATCGCCGCCATGACCCAGCATGCCAAGGAGCAGGGCTTTGGTGATTTCACAGTCAACTTCCGCATCCGCGACTGGTTGATCAGTCGGCAGCGCTATTGGGGGGCCCCGATCCCGATCATTCATTGCCCCGACTGCGGGGCCATCCCTATTCCCGAAAGCGAACTACCCGTACGGCTCCCCGATGACGTCGATTTCGCGGCCGACCACGGCAACCCACTCGCCCGTCACGACGGCTTCGTGGCCACCACCTGCCCCTCCTGCGGCAAACCCGCCAGCAGGGAGACCGACACCCTCGCCCAGTGGCTCTGCTCCTGCTGGTACTACATGCGCTATGTCAACCCGCGCCTCGAGACCGCCGCCTACAACAAGGCCGATGTCGACAAGTGGCTCCCCGTTGACCAGTACATCGGCGGCATTGAGCACGCCGTGCTGCATCTGCTCTATTCGCGCTTCATTCTCAAAGTGCTGCACGACGCTGACACCTGCAGCTTCCGCGAGCCCTTCGGGGCCCTCTTCACGCAAGGCATGATCTGCAAGCGCAGCGACAAAGATGGGCAGCTTTACAAGATGTCCAAGTCGAAGGGCAACGTGGTTAGTCCGGACGAACTGATCGAGCAGTACGGTGCCGACACGCTGCGGCTCTACACCCTATTCATCGGCCCGCCCGAGAAGGATGCCGAATGGAACGACCAGGGCATTGAGGGGGCGTCCCGGTTTCTGCGACGCCTCTGGCGCCGTGTGCACGACCACCGTGAGCTGCTGCTTTCCGCGGGTGCGGAGGTCACCGAGCTCTCCGCCCTGACCGAGGCCGAACGCGACCTCTATCGCAAGCTGCACGAAACCATCCAGCATGTCTCGCACGACATGGAGGGAGGCTTCCATTTCAACTCAGCTATCGCCCAGATCATGGAGCTGAGCAACGCTCTCGACGCCTGCCAGGTCGACGCGAGCAGCAGCGCGAGCATGAAGACCGTCTTCCGCGTCACAATCGAAACCATGATGCGATTGCTCGCCCCCTTTGCCCCGCACATTGCAGAGGAGATCTGGCGTGAGCTGGGACACGAGCACTCGATTCTGCGAGCCGGATGGCCCGGCCTAGATCACGAAGCCCTCAAGCGCGACAGCGTGGAACTGGCCCTGCAAGTCAACGGCAAGGTGCGTGGTCGTCTCACCGCCGCAGTAGATATGCCCCGTGATGAACTGGAGCGCGAGGCCCTCGCCAGCGAGTCTATCCAGAAATACCTCGAGGGGAAGACCGTGCGCAAGGTCATCATCGTCCCGAACCGGCTCGTCAACATCGCCGTGTCATGAACGAACGGTGGCGTCAGCGCATCCACCGCACCGGCGAACACATCGCCTCTCAGGGACGTGCCGTGCTGAAGTCCTGCCTCGCGCTCACCCCTCACGAGCAGTCGGCCCTCTTCGTCGTGCTCGCCCTCGTTCTGCTCGGCCTTGCCACCCGCATGGCCATCCGCGTCCTCGGCTTGGAATTCTGAGGGGGGGGGTGACGACGGTCAGCCCCTGCGCTCTGCCGCTTCAGACTCTCAGAAGAGCTCGCCTTCGCTCTCCGGCGCGGGCGGGCGGACCGGTGCCGGTGCGCTCTCTTCAAACGGCTCCTCTTCCACCGTGTCGCCTTTCTTGACCAGAATCTCAATCTTGCGCTCCACCTCATCCAGTTTCTTGGCGCAATAGCCGATCAGCTTCTGGCCCTCTTCAAAGCGCTTGATCATCTCTTCGAGGCTGATGTCGCCACCCTCCATCTCGGCCACGACCGCCTCCAATCGCTCAAGCGACTTCTCGAATCCTTGCGGTTTTGTCTTATCCGTTGGCATCGCCATCCTCCTTCTCGATTGTATCAGCTACCGACACCACAGCGCCCTTGCCCAAGCGTGTGGTCAACCGATCGCCCTTCTTTACATCACTGGCGCTATTCAGGACCCCTCCATCCGCACCCGTCGTCATACTGTAACCACGCTCAAGCACGGCCAGTGGACTGAGCATACGCAGCTGCGAACCGACACGATCCAGCCGCGCCCGTGCCCGCTCCCGACGCCGCTCCATCACGTGCCCTAGAGCGGTGCCCGCGTTCAAGGCCCGCTGGCGCGCCCGTGTGGTTTGGCCGGACATGGCGTGGCCCATACGCATTTCCGCACGGTCCAGGCGCTGCATGTGCTGCTGCACCAAGTTGCGCGGCTCCCTGAACACATAGCTCTGCTCTGCCGCAGCGAGACGGTGACGCACCCGCAGCATTGACTCGCGCAGTGTTCGGACCAATCCCTGTCGCAATACCCCCAGCCGCTCTGTGAAGGCATCCTTACATCCCACCACCAGCTCGGCCGCGGCGGAGGGGGTTGGCGCACGCAGGTCCGCCACGAAGTCGCTGATCGTGAAGTCAATTTCATGTCCTACGGCCGAGATCACGGGAATCGTAGAAGCGGCAATGGCACGCGCCACGATCTCCTCGTTGAAGCACCATAGATCCTCGAGACTCCCGCCGCCGCGGCCCACAATCAGGACCTCCAGACCGCCTCGCCGATTAAGGTAATCGATCCCCGCCGCAATCTGCTCGGCCGCACCGGGTCCCTGCACCATCGCGGGGGCAATCAGAAGGTGGATGTTGGGGAAGCGGCGTGATAAGACGTTCAAGATATCGCGAATGGCTGCGCCCGTGGGCGACGTCACCACACCGACGTGCTGCGGCAATAGCGGCAGGGGCTGTTTACGGGCCGGATCAAAGAGTCCCTCGTCATGCAGCCGCTTTTTGAGGGCTTCAAAGCGCGCCTGCAGCGCGCCCTGGCCGCTCTCCTCGAGACGACGGACAATGACCTGGTAGCTGCCCGACCGCTCGTACACCGAGACATCGCCCTGTGCCCGTACCTGCAAGCCATCTACCAGCTTAAAAGTTAAATCACGCTGGCTACTGCGGAACAGCACCGCCGAAATCTGGGCGTTCTCGTCTTTAATCGTGAAGTAGTAGTGCCCCGAGGCGGGCTGCCGCACGTTCGAAACCTCGCCTTCTACCCATACCGCCCCAATCCCGGTTTCGAGGGCGCGTTTGATGCGACGCGTTAGCGCTGTGACTGTCAGCACCTCGCTCTTATCTGCCACTGTCTCCTGCGCACACATCAGTCGCCAACCTGCTCCCTGACCCGCTTGATTTTGCGGGCGCGTCCCGTCCTCTCGTCGATATGGATCAAGGCCCCCTCAAGGACAATGTCCTGCGACGCCACCTTAAACGTTTCCGGCATGCCGCTGGTGAACATGCGTGTCACCGATTCTAGATCACGACCCAGAACGGAATCCCGAGATCCGGTCATCCCGAGATCAGTCAGATAGGCGGTACCGCCAGGCAATACCCTTTCATCGCTGGTCTGCACATGTGTATGCGTTCCCACGCAGGCGCTGACGCGCCCATCCAGATAGCGCCCCATCACAATCTTTTCGGAGGTCGCCTCGGCGTGCATATCCACCAAGCGGATACGGGCCAGGCTGCCCGCCGATTTCAGGATGGCATCCACCGTGCGAAAGGGACAGTCGTAGGGCTTCATAAACACGCGGCCCACCAAGTTAATCACGCTCAGCGCACCGGCACTGGTTTCGACTGTCGTCACGCCGCGCCCAGGGCAACCGGGAGCAAAGTTGGCCGGTCGTACAATCCGATCCTCCCGATCGTAGTACGTGCGGGCCTCCTTCTGATCCCATGTGTGATCCCCCATGGTGATCACGTCTGCCCCAGCCGCAAACAGCTCATCGCCAATCGTAGCCGTGATCCCCCGCCCACCGGCCGAGTTTTCACCATTGGCCACGATCACATCAACCTGCCCCGTCGCCTTGAGGCGGCCCGCCACGCGGGCAAACGCCAGACGTCCGGGCGAGCCTACAATATCACCTACCACCAATAACTTCATGCTACCTCGCATACTCGACGCAGCGCGTCTCGCGGATGACCGTCACCCGGATCTGGCCGGGATACTGTAGATCGCTCTCAATTTTCTTGCTCACATTGCGGGCCAACACCATCGCATCATTGTCATCCACGCTCTCCGGCTGCACCAGCACGCGCACTTCACGACCCGCCTGGATGGCGTAACTCTTGACCACACCCTCAAAGCTGCTCGCGATCCGCTCGAGACTCTCCAGCCGCTTCAGGTAGATTTCGGTGGTCTCTGAGCGGGCCCCCAGGCGTGAGCTCGATATAGCATCCGCGGCCGAAGCCAGCAGGGCATAGACACTCTCGGCTTCAACATCGTCATGATGCGCCGCCACCGCATTAACCACCAGGGGCGACTCGTTACAGCGCTTCAAGAAGTCGGCGCCAATGAGGGCATGGCCACCTTCAACCTCGTGGTCGAGCGCCTTCCCGATGTCGTGAAACAGTCCGACCCGCTTTCCGATCGTCACGTCGAGACCCATCTCGCCCGCCATAATCCCCATCAACTGGGCCACTTCCAGCGAGTGGCGCAATACGTTCTGGCTGTAACTGGTGCGGTACCGCAGGCGACCCAATTTACGAACGAGTTCGGGCGCGACCTCAGGGATACCCGCCTCGTAGACGGCTTCTTCACCGGCCTTGCGAATGCTTTCCTCCATCTCCTCGCGTACCTTTTCCACCACCTCTTCGATGCGCGCAGGATGAATACGGCCATCCGCCACCAAGAGCTCGAGGGCCTGGCGCGCTACTTCGCGTCGCAGCGGATCGAACCCAGATATCACGACCGCCTCGGGGGTATCATCAATCAGAAAGTTTACGCCCGTCACCAGCTCCAGGGTTCGGATATTACGACCGTCACGGCCAATGATGCGCCCCTTCATATCGTCGTTCGGCAACTGCACGATGCTGGTCATCATCTCACCCGAATGGCTGGCCGCAAAACGCTGCACCGCCAGTCCGATAATGCGCTTGGCATCCCGCTCCGATGTCTCCTTGGCCGATTCCTGCAGGCGACGGATCAAACCACCGGTTTCGCTGTGCACCTCCTGCTCGACCCGCTCCAGCAGCATCTGTTTGGCCTCGTCCATCGTCATGCCAGCCACGCGCTGTAGCCTCTCATGCTCCTCGGCGATGAGCGCGGTCGCCTTCGCCTCACGCGCCTCGATCTGCCTGATCTGCGCACCGACAGCCGCGACTCGTTCATCAAGCTGATGCTCCTTCTTCTCAATCAGAGCCACCTTACGGTCAAGGTTCACTTCGCGTTGCGAAACACGCACTTCAATTGCCTCGAGTTCCTTGCGGCGCTGCTTAGTCGACTTCTCAAATTCCTCGCGGGCCTTCAACACCTCCGCCTTGGCTTGAATCTCGCCATCTTTACGGATCGTCTCCGATTCACGCTGCGCCTCCTGGACGGCCTGCTCGGCTCGCTTCTCAGAGGCCTCGGCCCTGAAAGTGCCCAAAATGTGCCGAATCAAATAGCCGACCCCCAGTCCACCCAATGCAGCCACAATGCCTACAATCGCCTCCGTCATCGCATTCCCTTTCTTCCCTTATGCGCCATTCAGCCCACATGTTTGTGTTTGCGTTATAACCAAATCCATCTGCACGTCATGTGCCTCAGCCGGCACACGGTCAAATAGCTGAAAATCAAAAGCCACACCCACCTTGCGAGCCGCTATCCCAGCCAACATATGGTCGTAGTGCCCGCCGCCATGTCCCACCCGCCGTCCCCCCCGGTCAAAAGCCACCCCGGGCAC
Organism: Lentisphaerota bacterium; assembly: GCA_013203785.1. Classification (GTDB taxonomy): domain Bacteria; phylum Verrucomicrobiota; class Kiritimatiellia; order UBA8416; family JABMPJ01; genus JABMPJ01. The sequence continues at coordinate 21,659 of JABMPJ010000017.1, forward strand.
CACCACGCACTCCAGCGTGCTGAGATCCGCCCAGACGGGATCAATCGGCTCGCGCAGGCCGAAGCGCGAATCGACGTAGCGCGTCGAAGGCCCCACCTCTGCCATGGCATACACCCCGCTCACCGCATGGTAGGCGGGTATGCATACACCGCGTCCCGCGCTCAACACGACGGCCATCAGCCCCGAGATATCGACCTCGCCGGGCAGAGCCAGGTAGAGCCCCACCACCGCCGCCCCTGCCACGGACGGCAGGGCCAGTAGCCGCTCCAGTACCACGACGCTCTGGGCCTCACACCAAGCCGATTCCAGTCCGGACCGTTGGTGGCGAATCGCCTCGCGCAGCTCCTGCTTGGATAACCCATCTCTCATGCCGATGGCCTCGCCATCTCGCGCAGGGCGTCCCAGTGTGCCATGCGCTTGCGTAGCGTCTCCTCGTAGCCCTCCGCGCTGGGTCGGTAGTAGGTCCGGTCCGTCCCGGCATACTGCTGCTCCGTGAAGTGGCCCTCGCAGTTGTGCGGGTAGACGTACTCCGCGCTAGCGGCACCATCGACTGAAGTCACCTTAACATTGCGTAGATGCAGAGGCACCGCGAGGGAGCGCCCCTCCTCCACATCCTTCATGGCCTCGTCCACGGCCACATAGGCCGCATTGCTTTTGGGTGCCGTCGCCAGATAGGTGGTGGCCTGACTCAGTACGATCCGCGCCTCGGGCATTCCCACAAACTCAACGCCCTGCATCGCGGACACCGCCATGGTCAGGCCACGCGGATCCGCATTGCCGATATCTTCGGAGGCTAGAATTACGAGACGTCGTGCGATGAAGCGCGGGTCCTCACCGGCATACAGCATCTTGGCCAGCCAATACACCGCCGCTTGTGGGTCAGAGCCACGTACACTCTTGATGAACGCGGAGATGGTGTCGTAGTGGCCCTCTTCATCACGGTCATAGAGCACGGCCTTACGCTGAATCGAGTCTTCGGCAACCTCGCGCGTCACATGGAGATTCCCGTCCGCCCCCGCTTCGGTCGTCAGCACGGCGACCTCCAGCGCATTCAGAGCGCGTCGCGCATCCCCCTCGCATACCGTCGCCAGGTGCTCCAGCGCCTCCCGATCGGCCACCGCCCCCGTAAGCGCCAAGCCCCGCTCCTCGCGTAGGGCCCGCTCCAACAGGGCCACGATGGCGTCAACCGAGAGGGAATCAAGTTCAAAAATCAGTGAACGCGAGATCAAAGGACTGTTGATGAAAAACTGGGGATTGTGCGTCGTTGCGCCGATCAGGGTAATCGTACCATCCTCGACGTGCGGCAGGAGCACATCCTGCTGCGACTTACTAAAGCGGTGAATCTCGTCGATAAACAGGATGGTCTCAACGCCGTCGTGGCGACGATGGTGTGCGGCCAGCTCAAAAAGTCCGCGCAGGACCGCCACGTTCGCCGTCACCCCGCTGGCACGTTCGAAATGGCGACTGGTAGCGCGCGCGATGACCTCAGCGATGGAGGTTTTGCCGCAGCCGGGCGGACCATACAGGATGATACTACTCAGCCGATCGGCCTCGATCGCGCGCCGCAGGAGCCGACCCGCACCCAAGATGCGTTCCTGCCCCACCACCTCATCCAGGTTGCAGGGCCGCATGCGGCTGGCCAGCGGCTCGCGCGTCGGGTCGAGCGCCTTGGCTTTGTCATCAAAGAGATCCATACCCACTCCGCATAAAAAAATACCCCACCACAGTCGTACGGGCGGTAATCTCTAAACCTCGATAACGAGGTGGGTGCTCTAGTCAGCGATTCAGAGACCTTTCGGTTCCATTCGGCGCCGCATTCAAGCTCCCTAATGTTCTAGTAGGTTAGAGATTTGTGCCTGTTAGCGAACAAGGCAGGGTATTCAAAACCAAATTTGCGTGTGGATTCTCTTCTGTGATGCACCATCCTCTTTGACTGGCTATCTGAATCCTCTGTGTTCATAGGCGGCCCCACCCCTGGGCGTCCCACCTTCATTTCATGTTCTTCGTGCCGCCGCTCCACTCAATGCTCTCTCACGGCGGACTCTGATCCGGTTCCAGCTTAATATGGGCCTGGCTCCCCTCGCTTTGTTCGCAATACACTCTCGAGGTTTATCGTTCCCGTATCTCAGCGCTCAGCTCGCGTCTCAGATTCTCCATGACTACGGCCTGCATGCGGTTTGTCTCCTCGTCCGTCAGGGTCCTTTCCCCCGAGCGATAGGTCAGGGCGTACGCCATGCTCTTGCGACCCGCTCCCAGTTCCTCGCTTCTGAATATATCGAATAAGTCAATGGCTGTCAACTCTGCCGGGGCCCCGGCACGCATGACCCGTACAACGTCGGTATGCTGCACCGCCTCCCCCACGATCATGGCCACATCACGCGCCACGGATGGATAAGCTTGTATAGGCGTAAACGGCTGTGGCCCATTCTGTTGCGACAACACTGCATCCAACCGGACCTCCGCGATGGCGACCGGATTTTGGATGCGCCAGGTGTGGCGAATCGGCTCGGTCAGGAGTCCCATCAGGCCAATGGATTCCCCCCCCACCGAGACCGTGACACACCAGCCCGCGTCAAAGGCGGGGTGAGCCAGTGGAGCAAGCTCCGCCGTAGGCCGATTCTGCACCCGCAACAGCTCGTTGAGGATGCCCTTCAGCCACAGGAAGGCCTCTTCGGGCTCTACCGGCCGTCGCTCAGAGCGGTCCCCGCTGCGATGCCCCATCAGACCGATCGACAGGCGATCTTCCTCGCGGATCTCACCCGCCTCGCGGAAAAAGACCCGGCCGATCTCGAAGCAGGCGGCCTCCATCTCCTGGTGCGCCGCATTGCGCCCCAGCGACTCAGCCAGCTGAGGAATAAGCGAATCGCGCATGACCGAGTGGTCGGCGCTAACGGGGTCCAGCAACGTCACACGCCGCCCGTTCGTATCGGGGCCGAACCGGTCGAGCGACTGGGGTGCGAGAAAGCTGTAGTGCATGATCTCCGAGAGGCCGAGGCCAACCAGATGCTCCCGGCAGCGCCGGACCGCGCGCGGCCGAGTCTCATCGGCGTCCATCACAATCCGCCCCACCGGGTCGGCCGCAGGGATTTGCTCCAGACCATGGAGGCGCGCTACCTCCTCGATCACATCGGCCTCAATCCTAAGGTCGGGACGGAAAGAGGGCGGCGCCACCGCCAACGCATCAGGCGTCTCTGAGACCACCGGAATCTGCAAGCCCGCCAGAATCTTCAAGACCGCTTCACGTGGGACGGTGATGCCCAGCACCTGTTTCAGGCGGGCCGATCGACAGGTAATCTCATGTCCGATGGGCTGACCGCCATAGATGTCGATCACGCCCGGCGCCACCACCGCCTCACCCAGCTCTGCGATCAGTGCGGCCGCGCGACGGCTGGCCCATTCCACCCGGCCGACATCAACGCTCCGCTCGAAACGATGCGATGATTCAGTCGCCAGCCCCAGGGCCACCGAGGTGCGATGCGTGATGGCCGGATCAAAGGCCGCGCTCTCCAGCAACACGGTACGGGTGCTCTCACCGATCTCGCTGCCGGCACCGCCCATAATGCCCGCCACGGCCACGGGCCGCTCCGCATCCGCGATGACCAGCATCTCGGCGGTCAGTTGACGCGGCTCGTCATCCAGGGTCGCCATCGGCTCTCCCGCTCCGGCGCGCCGCACCACGATGCGCCCCTCGCTGAGCATCGCAAAATCAAAGGCATGCAGCGGCTGACCGCACTCAATCATCACGTAGTTGGTGATGTCGACTACGTTGTTGATCGCACGAATCCCGCAGCAGGCCAAGCGACGGCGCATCCAGAGCGGACTGGACCGCAGGTTCGTATCGGTCAGCACGCGCGCTGTGTAGCGCGGACAGTCGACGGCATCCGCGACTTCAACGGAGGTCCACTCCTCGACCGGCTTGCCCGACTCCTTGAGACTGACCTCGGGCAGCGTGAGCGGCAGTCCGTACAGTGCCGCGACTTCGCGCGCCATTCCGATCACACTCAGGCAATCCGGGCGATTCCAGGTCACCTCCAGTTCAAGAACGGTCTCCACTCCACCCAGAAGCTCTAACAGCGGAGTTCCAGCGACGGCCTCCGGTGGCAGCACCATGATGCCGGCATGGTCGGTCGAGAGACCCAACTCATCTTCGGCGCAGAGCATGCCCTGCGAGACCTCGCCGCGCAGCTTGGCCTCCTTGATCTTGGTCCCATCTGGCAATAGGGCACCCAACGGGGCAAAGGCGGCCTTCTGTCCCTTGGCAACATTGTCCGCCCCGCAGACCACAGAGACCTCAGACTGACCATCAAAGACCCGGCAGAGGCACAGCCGATCGGCCTTGGGGTGTGGGGCGACCGAGCGGATCTCGCCCACGATGATATCCTCGCACCCGGCACCCACCCGCTCAATGCCCTCGACCTCGGTACCCGAGAACGTCAGACGCTCCGCAATCTCTTCGGCCGAAGCCTCAACAGCCACATAGTCTCGAAGCCAACTTAGCGGTAATTTCATGCCCTGCTCCTAAGCAAATTGACGGAGAAAACGCATATCGTTCTCGTACAGCAATCGAATATCAGGGATGGCATAACGAATCATGGCGATACGCTCAATGCCCATGCCGAAGGCGTAGCCCGAAATGATTTCAGGGTCATATCCCACCCGCTCGAAGACGCGGGGGTCGACCATGCCGGCACCGGCAATTTCGATCCAGCCACTCCCCTTGCACACCCGGCAGCCCGAGCCGCCGCAGACGTGGCAGGAGAAATCGCACTCTACGCTCGGCTCCGTGAAGGGGAAGAAGTGAGGACGGAAGCGCACCGCCACATCCGGCCCCATCATCTCACGGGCAAAGTAAGCCAACGTACCCTTCAGATCAGAGAGCGAGACGTCGCGATCCACATACAGCCCCTCAATCTGGTGAAAGTTAGCGCTGTGGGTGGCATCGGTTGTGTCGCGCCGGTAGCAGCGTCCCGGCGTTACAATACGTACGGGCGGCTGACGCGACTCCATCATCCGGATCTGCACCGGCGACGTCTGGGTCCGCAGCAAGCGACCATCGTCCAACCAGAAAGTGTCCTTCCGGTCGAGCGAGGGATGATAGGGCGGCGTGTTGAGTGCTTCGAAGTTGTGGTAGCCCGTTTCCACGTCCGGGCCCTCCGCTACGGTGAATCCCATGCGCCCAAAAATGGCGACGGCCTCTTCGATTACACTGGAGATGGGGTGGCGCGTGCCGCGCCGCAGCCAGCGGCCCGGCAGGGAGACATCGAATGGAGCGGCCCCACTCTCATCCGCGCCAGGTGCCAGCGACGCCCGGCGGCTGTCTAGCAGAGCACTCAACTCGTTCTTGAAGCTGTTGGCCAGCTGACCGACCTCGGCGCGCTCATCCGGGGCCACGGTCTTGAGCTCCTTCATCACCTGCGGCATGAGGCCCTTGCGACCGAGATACTTGATCCTGACCGCTTCAATGGTCGCCTCGGAGTCCGCAGACTGGGCCTCGCCCATTCCTTCGCTGACGCGATCTCTCAGTGTCTGAAGATTCACAACTCCCCCCTACGGCGGCACATCTCCAAAAAAAACGGCCATCCCGAAAGATGGCCGCACGGGGCAAGTTGGCTGTTACGCCAAGCCGGCCCGGGCCTGCTCGACAATCGTGCTAAAGCCGTCCGGATCATGGATAGCGATCTCGGAGAGCATCTTGCGATTGAGCAGGATTTCCTTCTTGGCCAACCCTTCGATCAGACGGCTATAGGTAATACCGTTCTGACGACAAGCAGCCGACACACGAGCAATCCAGAGCTGGCGGTAGCTGCGTTTACGGTCCTTGCGGTGCGTGGTGGCCATGCGCATGGCGCGATCCACGGCCTCAGTGGCCTGACGAAAAAGTTTACTGCGTGATCCCCGAAATCCCTTGGCCATCTCGAGGGTGCGACGACGACGACGGCGTGAAGCCGGTGCATTGGTTGCTCTTGGCATCTTTCATCTCCTACAGCGAGCCGGGCTCGCCTCTCACGTTCCGGCGCTAAACACTCAGCATGTTCTTGACGCGCGTGGTCTCCACCTTACTCAGTGTCCCGGCCGCACGCAGCGACCGCTTGCGCTTACGAGTCTTTCCGGCCAAAAGGTGACCAGATCCAGCCTTGTGATATTTCAATTTACCAGTCGCAGTGACCTTAAAACGTTTGGCGGCAGACTTGTTTGTTTTTCTCTTCGGCATACCTAATCGTCCTTACTGCCTGCTCACAGGCACTCAGAGTGCAGTCCTCCCCCTCGGGAAACACGAAAAGTTATCGGAAACACTATGGCCCGTCCAGCCAATTATTGAATTTTTATGCGCCGAACGGGCAGATCGCGTCACGATTCAGGGGGCTGTGATTCCAGCTCTTCTTTCGGTAGGGTCGACTGAGTGCCCTTGGGGGTCCGTCCCTTCTGGCCCTTGACCGTCTTGACTCCCAACATGGCCACAATACTGCGTCCCATGAGCTTGGGGGCCATGTCGAGCACACTGATCTCGTCGCACTCCTTGATGACGCGCTGAATGACCTCAAAGCCCAATTCGCGATGGGCGTTCTCACGACCTCGGAACTGCAGACTCAGCTTAACCTTGTGACCCGCATCGAGAAAGGACTTGGCCTTGTTCAGCTTGGTTTCGAAATCATGCTCCCCCACGTTGGCGTGGAACTTGACCTCTTTCAGACTCTTATTCGAGCTGGATTTACGGGCCTTCTTGTTCCGCATGCTCTCTTCGTACCGGAACTTGCCGAAGTCCATGATTCGGCAAACCGGTGGATCGGCATTCGGTGAAATTTCGACAAGATCCAGGTGCTCATCGATGGCGCGCTTCAGCGCCTCCCGCGTCTCCATCACGCCCAGCATATCTCCATTGGACGCCACACACCGCACCCGCGGAACCCTGATGCGATGATTACTTCTCACAAACGAACGAATAACTACCCCCTTCTTCTGTTTACTGTTCTGCGAGCTTGCATTCGTTCGCAAGCATCGCCATAAAATCGGCCAGCTTCACGGCCCCGGTATCGCCCTCGGTCCGATGGCGCACGGCCACTGTCCCCTCTTCGAGCTCCTTGGGGCCCACAATCGCCATGTAGGGCACCTTTTCGTTCTGGGCCCGACGAATTTTGGCCCCCATGCGTTCTGATTTTTCGTCCAGCGTCACACGAACGTCGGCCTGCCGCAATGCGGCGGTCACCTCCTGCGCGTAATCCAGCTCCTTCTCGGTCAGCGGTATCACCCGAACCTGCTCCGGAGCCAGCCAAAGCGGGAATGCACCGCCGTAGTGCTCCACGAGAATACCGAAGAACCGCTCCAAGCTACCCAACAGGGCGCGGTGGACCATGTAGGGACGGTGCTCGGCCCCGTCGGCACCGACGTAATTCAGATCAAACCGCTCCGGCAGATTGAAATCGAATTGAATCGTTGAGAGCTGCCATTCGCGACCGATCGCATCCTTAATCTTGAGGTCGATCTTGGGCCCGTAAAACGCCCCGCCGCCCTCGTCGGTTTCGTACGCCACCCCCTCGGCCTCCAGTGCACTCTTGAGCGACTCAATCGCCGCATTCCAGTGCGCCTCCTCGCCGACGGCTTTGGCCGGACGGGTGGCCAGATAGGCCGACGCCTCGCTAAACCCAAAAGCACGCAGGATCTTGAGTGCGAAGCGAACGGTGTAGGCCACCTCTTCATGCATCTGTTCCGGGGTGCAGAAGATGTGGGCATCATCCTGCGTGAAACCGCGTACGCGCAAGAGGCCATGCAGCACACCGCTCTTCTCGTAGCGATAGACCGTCCCGAGCTCCGCCATGCGCATGGGCAGGTCGCGATAGGAGCGCTTCTGACTCTTGTAGATCTGGATATGGAACGGGCAGTTCATCGGCTTGACGTAGTAGGCCTGGCCGTCCACATCCATGGGCGCAAACATGTTCTCGCCGTAGAACTCCAGATGCCCTGACCGCTCCCAGAGCTGACTGCGGCCGATATGCGGCGTGTAGACCAGCTCATAGCCACCGCGATAGTGCTCGCGGCGCCAGAAATCCTCGATGGCTGAACGGATCCGGGATCCCTTGGCGTGCCAATGCGTCAACCCCGGTCCCACATCCTCGCTAATGCTAAAGAGATCCAGCTCCTTGCCCAGCTTGCGGTGGTCGCGCTTGGCCGCCTCTTCAATCTGCTTGAGGATGGCGCGAATCGCCTTGGGGGATTCCGCCGCAATGCCATAAATACGCTGCAACATGGGGTTGGTCTCGATGCCGCGAAAATAGGACCCCGCTACCGACGTCAGCTTGAACGCCCGCACATCGCCCGTGGTCTCCACATGCGGGCCGCGACAGAGGTCCATAAAATCACCACAGCGATAGAAGGTGATCGTCTCGTCGGCCGGAATGTTGGCCAGCCGCTCGATCTTATAGGATTGACCGCGCTCGCTCAGCCACGCCTCGGCGTCGGCACGCGATATTTCGGTCCGCTCAAAGGGGAGCTTCTCCGCCACAATACGAGCCATCTCGGCTTCGATCGCGGGAAAGTCTTCTGGGGTCAGGCGGGAAGTGAGGTCGAAATCGTAGTAGAAACCATCGCCCGTCGCCGGGCCAATATCCAATTTGACCCCGTCATACAAACGACACACGGCCGCTGCCATCACATGCGCCGCGCTGTGGCGCATTCTCTCAATATCCAAAATCCGACCTCCCACGAGTACTTCCCTAATCTATAGAAACATGCGGATTGTATGGCACGCATCGGGTGGCGTCGAGTGTTTTGAATGGGTACAGTCATCCGAACATGGTCTTTTCCTTTGGCATGCTTCGGTCTCCGGACGCGACAGAGCGCGTCCCTCCAAGGCTAGCGCATCTGAGAACTGCGGGTACAGGT
>JABMPJ010000165.1 GCA_013203785.1 Lentisphaerota bacterium
GCCGGGACGGCCCGGGGCTACGTGAGGCAATCAGCCATCCACGTTCTTCATAAGCGTGCTCGGATTACGATTAAGAGTGGGGCCAATACAACGATTTGCAGATGCGCTCTCTTCGCCCCAGCAAACCTCTAACATGATTGACCAACTCATGATTGCTGCCTAGGCTTCCCTTTTTCGGGTGGAGTCGCTACAAGGGTGGCGGACGTAGTGATTGGGGATATGGATGAGCGTGGAATTGCGAGACAAGTTTGAGGCGTTGAAGCAGCAGTTGGTCGAGACGGGTGGGTTGGCGATCGCTTTTTCGGGCGGGGTCGACAGCACGTTCCTGGCTGCCGTGGCCGCCAAGATGCTGGGTGATCGTGCGTTGGCGGTGACGGCGTTGTCACCGCTCTACTCTCAGCACGAGCAGAAGGAGGCCATGGAGCTGGCCAAACTGATCGGGATCAAGCTCGTGACGGTCGACTCCAGTGAGCTGGAGGTGCCCGGGTTCAAGGAGAACAACCCGGATCGCTGTTATCTCTGCAAGAGCGAGCTGTTTGATGAGGTCGCGGTGGTGGCGCGTCAGCATGGTATTGAGAAGGTGGCTGATGGGACTAATCTTGATGACCGAGGGGATTACCGTCCGGGCCGCAAAGCAGCCAAGGAGCTGGGGGTGCTGAGCCCCCTCGCGGACGCCGGCATGAACAAGGAGGATATTCGGGCGCTCTCGCGCGATATGGGGCTGCCCACGGCCGAGAAACCGGCTTTTGCCTGCTTGGCCTCGCGCTTTCCGTATGGCACAACCATTACGGTTGAGAAGCTGGTCTCTGTCGAGAGCATGGAGGATGCGCTGCGTGAGAGCGGTATCGTCCAGTTCCGCGTACGCCATCACGGGGAAACGGCGCGCATCGAGGTCGCGCCAGAGGATCTGCCGTCACTATGCACCGAGCCGATCCGTTCACGACTGATAGAGCGGGGCAAGGCGGCCGGATATCTCTACGTCGCGGTGGATCTTCAGGGCTATCGCACCGGAAGCATGAATGAGGCGTTGCGGGCGAAGAAGAGTCAGCCTTCGGGTTCTCCGAGCTGAGGGGGGGCACGCGGGATAGCGCTGCGGTGCTCTGACGCGCTACAATCGGCCGACCAAAGGCCGCTGCCAATTGCCGGTTTCGAGTGCGACGCGACTGGAGACGTATTGGACGAGACTGGGTCTACCCGATGCGTCGTCCTGCTTGATCCAGTCGAGCAGGTGGCGGGTGAAGAGTCCGTTGCTGCCCGCTTCGAAGGCATATCCCTTGCCGGCGGCGAAGACGACCGTAGCGCCCTGGTCCGTCAGATCTTTGCCTGCGTGGCAGCAGTCGAGCAGCATTACGCGGGTATGCGTTGCCAGCTCGGAGATCGCGAGTCCGCCATCCTTGAGCTGAATCTGGCTATCCAAACAGTGGCCCGCGAAATAGATGAGCGTCGGCTTCTGTGCGATGGCGGCGCGTACGGATGCGACCGTGGCTTCCGCGCGAGTCAGGCAGAGTACCCGATAGCCTTTACGCTTCAATGCTGCCCCAACCGCGACGGCATCAGTCTCTGCCCAGCGCAGTTTATCCCGCACGTTGTAGTCGCCGAGGCCGATGCAGACGGCGATGCCGGCACTACCCGCTGGTTTTGGAGACGGCCCAATAGGCGCGGCTACGCTGCGGCCAACGCCAACGTGGAGGCCAAGAAGCATAAGAAGTATCGGAATCGCTTTCATCAGATGAGCCAATAATTATAGCAGCGTAGCGTGAAGGAGGCAAGAAGTGAGGCGGGTTAGACGTGGCGAAGAATCGCTGCTATCCCGACGCAAGAACGGTTGTTACCGTGCCTTTGTTGCTGGTACACTCCACCCCTTCAACAGGAGCCAGTCTATGCTGCCGGGCAGAGAACGTTTCAGATCCATACTAGTGCTCTCGCTTCCCATTATGGGTGGCATGATGTCACAGAGCCTTCTTAACCTGGCCGATACGGCGATGGTGGGGCGACTCGGTGCCGCCGAGCTGGCCGCGGTGGGCATGGGTAGTGTAGCCACGTTCCTGGCGTTTGCATTCCTCCTGGGGCTCTCACCGGCGGTCCAAGCCATGGCCTCGCGTCGTCTGGGCGAGGGCAAAGAAGATGTGGTGGCGCTCCCGCTCAATGCGGGATTGATGATGGCCATCCTGGTGGGCGTCCCGCTGGGAATCGTGCTCTACCTGCTGGCGGAACCGGCCTTTAGATTCCTCAGCAGCGACCCCGACGTGGTGGCCTCGGGCGTTCCTTACCTAAAGACCCGCATACTCTCGGTCGCGGGGGTGGGTATCAATTTTTCTTTCCGCGGCTACTGGAACGGCGTCCACAAGCCCTCGCGCTACATGTTCACGCTGATTACCATGAATATGCTGAATATTCTCTTCAATTATCTTCTCATTTTTGGTCACGCAGGCTTTCCTGCCATGGGGGCCGCGGGGGCGGGCATGGCGTCAACGGTGGCGACATTCTGCGGATCGCTGCTTTACCTTGTACTCGGTCTCAAGTTGTCGCGCCGACACGGTTTTCTACGGGAGCGGCCGGGCGGCAAGGTCCTCGCTACTCTGATCCGACTGTCGACTGCGAGTGGATTGCAGACAACCTTCTATGCGGCTGGTGCCACGGTGCTCTTTTGGATCACGGGCCGCATCGGTACGTCAGAAATGGCGGCGGCGAATGTGATTCTCAACCTGGTCCTCGTAGGTGCTCTTCCGGCCATGGGTATGGGATTGGCCGCAGCCTCGCTAACAGGCAAGGCGCTGGGCCGTGGTAATCCGGACGATGCCTACCGATGGGGATGGGAGGTGGCGCTGGTGGCGGCCTTGGCGCTTTCGATACCGGCGGCTCTGCTGGTGTGGAACCCCAGTCTCTGGTTGGGGCTCTTTACGGCTTCCGAGGAGGTCCGGGCGGTGGGCCGCGTCCCGCTGCAGTTATCGGGTCTTGGGCTGCCGATCGAGGCCATTGCGCTGGTGCTGATGCATGCGCTAACGGGCGCTGGCGACAACGCACGCGTGATGCGCTGGTCGGTGGCTTGCCAGTGGGGGCTGTTCCTGCCCACGGCCTACCTGGTCGGTCCTGTGCTGGGGGGCGATCTCACGGCGGTATGGACGGTGCAGTTGCTTTATCGGATTGTGACGGCCTCCACGTTTACGACGCTCTGGGTGCGTGGGCGATGGCGGCGAGCGGTGGTGTAGTAGGCAGAGGGGCGATGAAATTTGGACTGCTCAACTACCTGATTCTGGGGCTGTATCTGAGCGGGATGCTGGCGATCGGGCTGCGTTTTGTGCGACGGCAGCGGACCCGTGAGGACTATTTCCTGGCTGGGCGCAATATGCCCTGGTTGCCCGTTGCGATGAGCATGTTCGCCTCACTGACCAGTGCGCTTACCTTCATGGGCCTCCCCGCAGCGGCCTATCGTGAGAATGTGGCGCTTGTGGTGGTGTGTCTTGTCAGTCCTCTCCTGGCCCCCATTCTGATCTTCGGGATCTATCCGATCTACCGCCGTATGCACGTGACAACCTCGTACGAGTATATCGGTCACCGCTATGGCGTGCCCGCACAGCTGGCGGTTTCGGCCCTCTTTATTCTGGCACGACTCGGCTGGATGGGCAGCGTGATCTATGCTCCCTCGCTGGCACTGAGCGTGGCCACCGGCCTCCCTCTGCACCTGTCGATTCTCCTTATGGGGGTCATGGCGACGGCCTACACGGTCATGGGGGGAATGGCCGCGGTGCTGTGGACGGATGTCTTCCAGTTCGTCATCCTGGTGGGCGGGGCGATCTGGGTGGCTGTTGTCTTGGTCCTGCGGGCGCCGCAAGGCGTGTCGGGTATCATCGAGATCGGGCGTGCGGCCGGGCACGTGCAGGGCGGTGGCTGGGAAATCAGCTTGGCGGCAATGAGCATGCCGGTTGTTGCGGTCTCCTTCTTTTTGCAGATGCTACAGGACTACGGGACGGATCAAGTGACGGTGCAGCGTATGCTGGCGGTACGATCCAAGCAAGGGGTGTGGAAGGCGGTGCTCTTCAACGCGGGTACAGATGTGGTGATGGTGGCGCTGCTGCTCTTTATTGGCCTAGGGCTCTTCGCATTCTATCAGGGCGTGCCTGGCGGGGCAGGAGGGGTGGACGCTGATAGTATTCTGCCTCACTTTGTGATGACCCAGCTGCCGATCGGCGTTTCGGGGTTAATCATCAGCGCGATATTTGCGGCGGCGATGTCGAGTATGGATTCCGGCATCAACTCGATGGCCACCGTGATTGAGAATGACTTTGTGAGGCGTTTGAGATCGGATGCGGGCGATGACGAGCAGGCTGGCGTAAATCGAGCCCGCCTCTTGACTCTGCTGCTGGGGATTGCGGCGACCGGACTGGCATTCTACATTGCCCGGGTCGGGAATATCCTCGAGGGGTTCGCGACGTTTATGAGTCTCTTCAATGCCCCCGTATTGGCTCTGTTTCTTTTGGGATTGCTGTCGCGTCAGGCGCGCTTTGAGGGGTGGATCGTGGGGCTGGTGGTGTCGTTTCTGGCGACACGCTGGTTGCAGCAGCAGGTGGGGATTCACTGGGTCTACTACTTCCCCTTTTCGTTCGCCTGCAGCTACGCCGTGGGCTGGTGCGTCAGCGCTGTGCTACCACAGCGTGATCAAGAGGCGAATCAGTAGCCAGGCGCTCATGCCGACCGTGGTCCCCACCTTGAGCAGGATCACGAGTACCCGTGAGACCACGGCACCGATGGCAATATGGGCGGCTTTGGAGGATTCCTGGAGACGATGATGCTCAACCGCGTAGACGAGTACAAAGCTGACCAGGAGCATACCGAGGAGGGGCCCGACGATTGGGATAGGGATCAGCGTGCCTGCCAGCATACCCACGAGTCCTCCCACCAGAGCGACGAACGCGGCCAGGCGAGAGCCGTTGCGCCGGCGCACGCCCCAGTAGCCCGCCGCAAACTCAATGCCCTCCACGACGGTGGAGATCAGGAGAAAGAGTAGCACCAGTCCCCATCCGGGCATGGTCTCGCCAGGGAGCATGGCTGCGACGACGGCGGCCAGCGCGATAACCCATGTGCCGGAAAGGGCGATGCAGGACATGAAGACGCCTAGCAGGCAGAGCAGGATAATGAGGGCGACGGCGGCGGCGAACCCCATGGCGAGCAAAATGGTCATGAGGGTGGCGGCTGGGTCGCTTCGACCTTGTTCATGCGAAGCGAGGTGAGCACGTCGTCCAGCATCCTGGTCTCATCGCTATCCAGTACGACCGCTGTGCGGGCCCGCAGCATGGTGAGTGTATCGATAATGACCTGTGCGTTTTCGAAATCGGTTTCATAGCTGTGCGTGGCCGGATCAGGGAGTTTGCCGAGGAACTGCATGGCCGAGCTGGAGAGCATCATCACCAAGTTGGCGAAGAGGGCTTTCTCGCGCTCGAGTTTGCCCCGCTCACTCACCGGCGACCTCCTCGGCGGGTGGGGTGGGGCGGGCTACCGCCCTGAGCTGTGCCGTGACCAACGTGCCGCGCCCAGCCGGTGGCGAGGTTGGCTCGCCTGGGTGTCTGGGAGTGAAAGGCCCCATAAAGGCCTCCGTGAAGTCGTACCCTCCAGCGAAATCCTCCTGACGGTCTTCCTCGGTTTTTCCCAGCTTCCCACTCGCCACAAGGTTGAACACGACATTGCCGATATCCTCCGTATTATGGAGCCCCCACGTGGTGAGCACGGTCAGGGCCATCGGGCCGTATTCCTGCAGGACGTAGACGCGGATGCCCTCGAGCAGTTCGGCGGCCGATACGTGCCGCATCTGGTCCGCGGTCGACTTGCGATGCATACGCACGGCAAAATCGAGGGCTTCGCGGATGAAGTAGTAGGCCTCTGGCTGGTAGCGAGGGTCCTTGTTGTGGATCGAGTCTACGACGCCGCTAAATTCGTTCTCATGCATCTGGTTTAGATCTCCATGGGTAGGCCGGAGCGAATCGCAGCCGCGACGCTGTTCATCTCCTCGGCAGTTTCATATGAACCGGCTTTCCAGTTCCAGGAGTGCTGATCATTCGTGAAGCGTGGAATAACGTGAAAATGGAGGTGGGGAACGACTTGGCCGGCCACCGTTCCGTTGGCCTGCGTAACGTTGATGCCGTCCGCCTCCAGACCTTTGAGCTGTGCCCCGGCTATTTTGCGCACCATCAGGATTAGCCGCCCCAACAACTCATCCGGCACCTCGGTGATGGGATCGACATGCTGCTTGGGAATGACGAGGGTGTGTCCCTTGATGATGGGGCCGATGTCCATGAAGGCGAGGATGTCCTCATCCTCGTACACCTTCGCGCAGGGCAACGCTCCCTCCACAATCTTGCAGAACACGCATTCACTGTTCATGTCAGCAGTTCATACCATTAAAGGGAGATTTGTACAACACAACGCTGAGTGGCATTTTGGTCTGTGAAAATGCGGCGCCTCCGGCATTAGCGGGGATATGGTAGTGATGGATGCGTTGTGATCGGGCGGCCTTAAGGGGCCCGTATAAGCAGGTCGTTTAGGTGGAGCCACGGGCGTGCACAATGACGTAACACCCACCCCCTCGGAAGTACCTAAAAAAAGACCCGGTATCCATCCCGCGAGAGCGAGGGACACCGGGTCGGGGTATGCTGGGAAACGCCTACTTCACGTTCTCGACATCGTTTCCGGCCTCGGCCCATCCGGCGATGCCCATGGGATACTCAATCACGTTCTTATACCCGAGTGCTTTGAGGTGCTCGGCCAGCATGCCGCTGGCAGGACACTGCAGGTTGCCACAGTAGGTCACGACGAGTTGATCCTTCTTGCGGACAGCCTTGCGGACGTCCTTCTCTGTAGCCTCGGACGACAAACTCTTGGCGCCGGGGATGCGACGGCCGTCGTCGTATTTGCCGGTGCGTGCATCCAAGACGGTCACTTTGGCTCCCGCGTCCATGAGTGCCTTAAGTGCCTGCGTGTTAATCACGGCAACGCCTTTCTTCATCGGGCACGAGCCAGCGCTCTTATCGCAGGCCTTCTTGGCCCCGACAGGACAGGCCCCGGTTGTCTTGTCACAAGCGACACCACAGGCGGCGGCCTTTTTGGCGCAGCAGGGCTTGGTGCATCCATCTGGGCAGGCGCTCTTCACTGCGGCCTTTTTGGCGCAGCAGGGCTTCGTACAATCAGAGGGACAGACATTTACCTCAGAGCCCTGGCTCGCTTCGGCTTGAGCCAGAACCGTCGTGGACACTCCCCATGTCGCCAGCAGCGCGACGCCTGCAATCATTAAACTTCTCTTCATCTGAGCTCTCCTCGTTTCTCTATTTGGGTTAACACATCCCCACTGTGGGCCTATCCATCATTCGTGGGTGGACCAAGCAGTAGTTCTTGGATGATGCTTCTATATTCTAAATAGGTCAATAATTATCTTAATTAGAATGCATCCGAAGAGTGTCGGCGGGGCAAGGAGGGTTGGCGGGATTCTCATCAATGAGAAGCCGAGCATCCCAATGAGGGGTACAACGGCCCAAATTGGGTGCTGAGTGCTAGTAGTTGGGGCCTGTTTCTATCTCGACGCCAGGAGGGGCACGCTATCTGCTATTTAGTGAGCCGCCTTGAAAGCCTATCGGTGGTAGGCGGGCCGAGATGAGCTAGAAAATGAGGTGTATGATGATAAGTTTGGTCAATTCAGTATTTATCACGCTGTTGTTTTCCGTCTGGATCTGGACACTCAAGCAGGATATTGAGCAATTGAGACGACCGGCACACGATGGTCCTGATATGGACCTGGCGCCCGAGAACGTCACGCCGAAGTCCAAGCCGCCAATGCGTCGCAGTAGTAGCGCCCTCTATGATCAGAATGGTAAGGAGCGCGGCAACAGTGGTGTCGCCACGTGGACTATTGCGTAGGAGGGGCGATCCAGCCCCCCCCGAGAAGCTCGTCGCCGCGATAGATGACGGCGGCCTGTCCGGGCGCGACAGCAAATTGCGGCTCGGGAAAGCGTAGGCAAGTCGCGCCATCGGCCTCAATCACCAGTGCGGCAGGAACCGGACCGTGCTGATAGCGGAGTGAGACTGCGATCTCCTTTCCAGCAGCTGGGGGGGTGCCGGAAATCCACCGCGGGTCCTCAATCCAACATTCCGATGCCATGGCCGCAGTGCGCGGGCCCACGATGACTCGATGGTTCTCGGCATCTATGCGGGTCACATAGAGCGGATCCCCGCCACCCGCCAGACCCAATCCCCGGCGTTGGCCTACCGTACAGCGATGGATGCCTTTGTGTTGGCCTACCACCACGCCATCCTCTGTAACGATATCGCCCGGCTTTCGTGCTTCGGGAATGAAGCGCTCAACGACCACATGATGTTGTCCTGGCGCGGCAAAACAGATGTCACGACTCTCACTGGTTGTCTCAATGGGGAGCTCACGGGCTTTGACATACGGAATCACATCCTCCTGTTTGAGCATCTCGCCCAGGGGGAACCGGCTATGAGCTAGCTGGCGCTGCGAGAGCCGGTGCAGAAAGTAGCTCTGATCGCGTGAGCGATCGTTGGCGCGATAGATGTGGACCCCGTCCGGCGCCTCGACCCGTTTGGCGTAGTGGCCTGTGGCCATGATCTCGCAGCCGAACGAAACAGCCCGCGTCAGGAGGGCTCCAAATTTGACCTTCTGATTGCATGCCACGCAGGGGGAGGGTGTGCGCCCTTCGACATATTCCTGCGCAAAACGCTCGGCCACATTCTCCATGAAGTCGTCCATGACATTGACTACCACATGGCGAATACCGAGATGCCAACAAACCTTACGGGCGCTCTGCACCGATTCCAGAGAACAGCAGCGTGAGCCCTCTTTCCACATACGCGCGGTCAATCCGATGACCTCGTAGCCTTGGTCGACCAGCAGGGCTGCCGCGACCGAACTGTCCGTTCCTCCACTCATGCCAACGGCAACGCGCGCGCCCTTGGCGACAGTGTTGGGGGGCGATATGTCTTGCTCACTCACGATGGGTCCTTCTCTCTGGGGCCGACAAGTAGAGCAGATTCGGTCAACGGGGACAAGAGTGCTCTCAACCTGGGTTAGAAGGCGAAGAAGATCACACAGTAAACCAGATAACAGACGATGAGACCGGCGTGCAGGCGCAGATCCACTCGTATGGCGTATTGGGTCTGCTCGGGCGTCAGTCGGCGAGCCAGGAGCAGGGCGCGAGCGATGAGTTCGGCCAGACCACAGACCATGAATGTGAGAGCGAGAGGATGGGACGTAAGGGCGCCTGGCTGGGCCTTTAGGATGGCGCGCAGCCCTGTGGTCAGTCCGCACATGGGACAGGTGCGGCCTCTCAGCTGCTCTAAAAGGCAGGATGGATAGAGCCATCCTAAATGCGTCTGTAGCCACGGTACGGCCAAAAGGACAGGGATGGAGCCTAGCCATCCCAGCATGATCATCAGATTGGTACGCCGATAGGCCATCGAGTCCTTTGCTGTTTCATTGCAGAGCATAACCAACTGCGCTAGTCTTAGTCTATCTTAGTCAACGAACGGTATGATGAGTTATGAGCGAAGTGGAACGTGAGCGGAATCTTGGGGAGCAGCCCATTAGCGCGGTACTCGAGGCCCACGGCTTGAGTCGGCATGATGTTGTCGCGGCGTCGGCGGAACCGATAACGCACAAAATGGTGGCGCGCGCTTGCAAGGGGCGGCGCCTGACCCACCATTCCCGCCACAAGATCTTGCGGGCCGTATGTGCGGCCACGCAGAAGGAGTGCGCGTTGTCTGATCTCTTCAACTACTGAGGTAATACGATGGAGTGGTATTACGCCAAGGATGGCGCCTCCTGTGGTCCGGTTGATCTGGATGAATTGGCTCGCATGGTGCAGGCGGGCCGACTGAAGCCAGACGATTTGGTTTGGAATGCCTCCATGGGAGAGGAATGGGCCATGGTCTCCACCATCAAGGATCTGGATGGATACTCGCCGCCGGTGGTACCGCCGCAAGCCCCTGAGCCAGCGGCAGGCTCGGTCCCGGGCGAGGTGCCTATTAAGCTGGTCGACCCTGTCCGGGAGGCGTGGACAGGAATGAAGCTCGTTCTGTTCCAGCCTTTTGATATCAGCAAGTGGTTTGCGATTGGTTTCGCAGCCTGGCTAGCGACGCTCGGGGAGGGCGGTGGCAGTAGCTCCGCTAGCAGTAGCGGCCGTGGGTGGAGCTCGGGCGGTGGCAGCAGTAACATAAAGGACCTCTCCATCGATGGCCTATTGAATCGACTGGAAGAGGCCTGGACGCCGGTCCGGGAGTTTTTCCATAGCTATGGCTCGATTGTCATAGCCGTTACGGTGGTACTGGTCGTGATCATCGGGGCGTCGGGAGTGACGTTCCTATGGCTCCGTTCACGTGGCCGCTTCATGCTCTTGGATAATGTGCTTAGGAACAGTGGTGAGGTGGAAGCGCCCTGGCGGATCTGGCGGCAGCACGGCAACTCGCTGTTTCGATGGTCGCTAGTCTATGGGCTCATCTGCTTTGTGCTCTTCCTCTTCATCATGGGCCTGAGCTGGCCCCTCGTGTTCAAGCCCTGCATCACGGCACGGGCCTTTGTCCCCTCGACGATAGGGGGGATGGTCATCGTGGGTGCGCTGCTCTTCTTCTACTCCTTGGTGACCTACTACATTGGCCGTTTCCTTGAGGATTTTGTCGTCCCGTTGATGTATCACCGCGATCTGACGACGACGGAGGCATGGGGAAAGTTCATGCCTCTCTATCGATCCCATAGTGGGAGCTTCCTGCTCTACGGGCTCTTCAGGCTGCTCCTGCAATCCGGGGCAGGTATCGCCATCTTGGCTGTGATTCTGGTGACCTGCTTCATCGCGGGCTGCCTGATGGCGATACCCTACATTGGGGCGGTACTTTTGTTGCCGGTGACCGTCTTCTTCCGCCTCTACAGCGTAGAGTATTTGGCCCAGTACGGCGGCGATTTTGTGGTGGAACCCGCCGAGGAATAGGCTCTGGCCCAACGCGGATGCTCTTTGGCATTAGCGGACCGCAAAGCGCGGTGGAACAAACACGGCGGGGTGAAGGTAGAGTGGTTGCGGGGGGTCGAGAGGCGAAGCCAGGCAGGATGCCGGTTGCTGCGCGGCCAGCCGAGCCACATCGCTAACGTGCGGCATGCAGCTATGCGGGATCACGTCGATACCCGTGGCGGCCAGCGGCTGTAAGACTCCTTCCAGCCGATCCCATTCAGTTGTGACGACGCAGCACTCCGGCGGCAAACGATCCCGCAACTCCGTCGCAGGAAGCAGAGAGAGCTTCTGTATGACGCGAAGCGGCTGCCCCTCCATTTCCTTCCCATACACGGCCATCCAAAGTCGCTCACGCCGCGCATCACCAATGACGGCGACAGAGGAGCTCTCGCGCTCGTGTGCGATGCGAGAGGCCAAGGCTTCGACGCTGCTGACGCCGCAGAGAGGTGTTCGGCTGGGAAGGGCCAGTGCGCTGACCGCGGCGATAGCGATGCGCACGCCTGAAAACGATCCGGGGCCCAGGCCGACGGCAATGCGATCTAGATCAGCGATGTTGATTTGCCCCGTCTGTAGAAGTGCAGGCAGCGCCGCAAAGAGGTTCTGATCGCGTTTGCGTTCCTCGCGCCACTCGTGCAATGCGAGCGTCACGCCATCACGAAAGAGCATGAGGCCGGCCTCTGGTGTCGATTGCTCTATTGCGAGTATCAGCATGGGAGCAGCGTAAGCTGCCATCCCACCAAAAGAAAGTTTGAAGTAGCGAGGCCTTTACAGCTAGGATCACGATTCGTGCCGGTCGAGCGGAATAGCCACTGATCAGTGACAAGAAAGCGGAGCGCAGCCCATCCGCGGGAGCGAGGCTCGGACATGCGAAAGGACAGATGGAATGGCTTTGAATATTGTGGCGCAAATTGATGATGCGGTGAAGGTGAAGCATGTGTTGGCCAGTGTCTCAGATAAGCGTGGACTGGACCGGCTGATTCCGGGGCTGGTGGAGCTTAATCCTACGATCAAGATCTATTCGACCGGCGGCACCTATGCCGCGATTGAGTCACTCCTTGGCCCATCCGCTGCAGCCCACAACCTCGTGGCCGTATCGGCCTATACCGGCCAGCCCGAGATGCAGGGCGGGCTGGTTAAGACGCTTGATTTCAAGATCTACCTGGGCCTGCTGAGTGAGACCTACAATGTGGCGCATGCAGAAGACCTCGCGCGTACCGGGGGTGTGGCCATCGATATGGTCATCGTGAATCTCTATCCCTTCCAATCGGCCATTGCTAAAGCCGACGTCACCCCGGAAATGGCGCGCACCCACATCGATATCGGGGGACCGTGCATGGTCCGTGCGTCGGCAAAAAACTTCCTGCGTGTCGCGTCGGTGACCGATCCTGAAGACTACGAGGGCATCCTGGCCGAGTTGCAGGAGCGCGGTGGATCGATCGGTCTGCAACGTCGGTTCGAGCTGGCCCGCAAGGCTTTTGCTCACACAGCGGCCTATGACAGTGCCATCGCGGCCTACTTCGGAGGGTTGGATATTGAGGTGATCGGTGAGGGATACACCATTGCAGAGGTATAGGCCGTATGTTCGAACTCTCAGGTAAGACCGCTAGATCGCCCGCCGTGTACTGGGAGTCGAAATGATTGATCTGCACATGCATTCGACCTTCTCCGACGGTACGCACCCACCCGAGGAGCTCGCACGTTTGGCGGGTTCATTCGGACTGACGGCCATCGCGTTGACTGATCACGACTGCATGGGTGGTGTGGCGCGTTTGCTGGCGGCTTGCGAGGCCGAAGGGGTGCGCGGGATTAGCGGGGTAGAGATCAGCGCCAGGATGTCCAAGGGAGCCATGCACATCCTAGGGTACTTCGTGGACCATGAGAGCACTGAATTGGAAGGAGCACTAAAGCAAATTCGCGAAGGCCGCGCGGTCCGTAACGTTGAAATTCTTAAGCTGTTGAATGGTCTTGGCTTGGAACTGGACTGGAAAGAGGTCCGATCGTATGCCAGCGAGGAGGTCGTGGGACGCCCGCATTTCGCGATGGCCATGCAGGCCCGCGGGTACGTGAAGGACAAAATGGAGGCGTTCGACCGCTATCTGGCGAAGGGAAAACCGGCCTACGCGGACCGTTTTCGCCTATCGCCCGAGGCAAGTATAGCGGTGATCAAGCAGGCCGGAGGCGTACCGGTCCTCGCGCATCCGATCACGTTGGGCTTGAGTCACAAAGCTTTGCGTGTGGCCTTGGGCGAATTCAGGGCGATGGGCCTGGAAGGTGTCGAAGTCTATTATTCCGAACATCCGCCCGCCCTCGTGCACGCTTTCAGTCAAATGGCCCGTGATGTGGGGTTGGCTATGAGTGGAGGTAGCGATTTTCACGGTGATGCCAATCCGCGTATTCGCATGGGAATCGGGTTTGGCCAACTGCGTGTGCCCGATAAGCTGCTGGTCGATCTGGAGGCGCGTCGCGCATGAAGAAGGCGCATTGGGATAGGAACTTGGTGGAGCTGATCCGCCGCTGTGCGACAGACCTTCCTGCGGATGTCGAGCTGGTCATTCGTGGCGCTCGACGTCGCGAAAGAAAGGACTCGGACGCCCACCGGCTCCTGAGCTCAATTTTGGACCGGACGGCTGTGGCAAGACGCGACAGCCTGCCGTTGTGCCAGGGCACCGGTACGCTGACGTTTATCTTCACCGTTCCGACCGGGTTTGACACCAACGGGTTGGCATCGCTGGCGCGCGGTGCCGTCTCAAAGGCGACGCGTCTGGGCTATCTGCATCTTAACGCGGTTGATCCGATTTCGGGTGCGCATTACCCCACCAACGTGGCACACGAGTCGCCCATTATGGAGTTTCGTCATGGCGCCCGCAAGACGGTCGATGTTCGCCTTATGATTAAGAGTGGCGTCTGTGAAAACATGGGTCAACAGTACAGTCTTCCTGACCCCGTATTGGCGGCGCCATGTGAACTGGAAGGCGTACGCCTCTGTGTCTTGGATGCCGTTTCGAAGATGGGGGCAGGGGACCACACGCCGGGCGTGCTGGGGGTGTGTATCGGTGGTGACCGGGCCAAGGGATACGCCCACGCCAAGGAACAATTCCTTCGCAAGCTGAACGATCGCTCGAGTGTGAAGGTCCTGGCGCGACTCGAAGATCGTCTGCTGCGGGATAGTCGTCAGATGGGGAACTGCTCACCCGATGCGGGGGCTGTGGGCCCGATTCTGGGCGTCAAGATCGGCACCCTCAGTCGGCTGCCCGAGTCCTTCTTTGTCAGCGTGTCCTATATGTGTTGGGCATTCCGGCGGCGAGGGGTATTGCTGGGGCCTGAAGGTGGCGTCCACCGCTGGGTCTACTGACCACCGTAGAAGGAAGCAGAGATGCGAGCAGTCTTTATGGGGTCGGCGCCCTTGTCCTGCGCCTCGCTTGAGGTGGTGTTGGATCTGTGCGATGTGGTTGGGGTGGTGGCACAACCCGATCGACCACGCGGTCGCAAGCTGAAAGTCTGTCACGGAGCCGTCAAGGCCCTCGCCCTGAGCCGTGACGTTCCCGTCGTTACCCCTGAGCACATCAATGAGGCAGAGTCCGTCGCGGTGCTGGCGGCATGGCGGCCGGATGTCATTGTCGTGGTGGCATACGGTCAGATCCTACGGCAACCGTTGCTCGACATACCCCCTTTGGGCTGCATCAACGTGCATACCTCTCTCCTGCCGGCCTATCGCGGGGCCGCGCCGATCCAGTGGGCCGTCGCCAACGGTGATACTGAGACGGGCGTGACGACCATGTTCATGGATACGGGAATGGATAGCGGGGACATCATCTATCAGGACCGTGTGGCCATAGGCTCGGATGAGACAGGGGCGGCATTGCATGACCGCCTGGCCCTGAGAGGAGCGGCGCTCTTGCGCCGCACGTTGACTGATCTCACAGAGGGCGTCGTGCCGCGCCGTCCGCAGGATGTCAAAACGGCCACGACGGCGCGCCGACTGCAACGTGCGGACGGGCGAATCGACTGGTCACAGTCGGCGCAGAGGATTCACAATCGCATCCGTGGCTTCAACCCGTGGCCGGGCAGCTTCTGTCACGCTCCCAATGGTCGACTGCTTAAAGTATGGCAGGCGGAGTTGGCTCCCAATCCAACCGAGGCGCATCCTGGCACCGTGATTGGCTTCACGGATGGAAGCCCGGTTGTGGCAAGCTCCGATGGGGCGGTTCGCTTGCTTGAAGTCCAACCGGAAGGTGCTAAGGTGATGGGCGGTGCGGCCTACGTACGGGGTCATGCCTTGAGAGAGGGCGATCTACTGGAGTAGCGAGTGATGGAGCGAGTACAGGTTGGTTTGGGCGAGCGTAGCTACGAGATCCGCATTGGCCGTGGGCTGCTCGAAACGGGCTGGGAGGGACTACCGACCGGCAAACGGGCCTTGGTGGTTTCAGACGCCAACGTGGACCCCCTCTACGGTGCGCGGTGTGAAGCCGCGCTGGCGGCCCTCGATTGGACCGTAACCCGCACGGTCATTCCGGCGGGTGAGTCTTCCAAATCCGTGGACTGCCTTTCCGGGCTCTACGGGCAAGCGGTGGCGGCCGGGCTCGATCGTAACTCCTATATCGTGGCTCTAGGCGGCGGGGTAGTGGGGGACCTGGCTGGTTTCTTGGCGGCAAGCTTTCTGAGAGGGATTCGGCTGATCCAGGTGCCTACGAGCTTACTTGCTTTGGTGGATAGTTCGGTCGGAGGCAAGACCGGCGTGAACTTGCCGCAGGGCAAAAATCTGGTGGGCGCCTTTCATCAGCCCGATCTCGTCGTGGCGGACCTGGGTTGCCTCGACACCCTGCTGCCGCGCGAGTACATTTCGGGCTTGGCCGAGGTGGTGAAGTATGGGGTTATCTGGGACGCTGAGTTCTTCCGGAAGCTCGAGTCGGATACGGCGGCTCTATTGGCGCGCGACGACGGGGTTTTGGCTTCTACGGTGGCACGCTGTTGCACCATTAAGTCCGAAGTCGTCTCCTTGGATGAACGTGAGGGGGGCATGCGAGCCATTCTGAATTTTGGCCACACGCTGGGTCATGCGATCGAAGCGGTAGCGGGTTATGAACGGTGGTTGCATGGCGAGGCTGTGGCAGTGGGGATGGACTATGCCCTACGTCTCTCTGTGAGGCGCAAAGGATTTGATGCCGCCGCGGCCGGTCGCGTACGCGCACTGCTGGCGGCCTTGGGCTTGCCCGATTTGAGCCACTCTGATATTGGCGCTCTGTCGTGGTCGGAACTGCGGAAGGCGATGTCGACCGACAAGAAGACACTCGCGGGTATTCCCCGTTTCGTGTTAGCCGAGCGTATGGGCAGTGTGGCCTATGGGTGTGAGGTCGGTGAGGATGAGTTAAGACAAGCCTTCATGGGAGCGTAAGACCATGTCAGCCGTGAGCGAATGGATCGTGCGGGAATACTTCGAGGGGGTGGGATATCTGGTCAACCAGCCCCGTAAGCACGTCACCCCTGGTCGACACAAGGAGGCCGAAGAGGAGATTGATCTTCTGGTCCTCAATCCCCAGGTCCAGGAGCAGCTCATACCGAGTCATATGGTGTGGACCTCGGCAGACTTGGCTGGGATTGGCCGGGGAATTGTGGCCGTACGAGGCTGGCATACGGAACGCTTCTACACCTCCACATTTGAGCAGTCCCCCGATATTCTTCGCTTTGTGGATGATGACGCCCTCACGTTCGCGCACACCATGCTGGGTGAGGGTCCGCTCGCCAAGATTCTCTGTTTGCCGCGTCTGCCGGCCTCGGGGGATCTCAAGGATCAGGCCATAGGCCTTCTACAGGAGAAGGGGATCGATGGCGTCATCTCGTTTGAGACGATGCTCGTTGAGTTGATCGCACGCGTCGACGTCAATCGCAACTACGAAAAATCCGATCTCCTACAGATGATCCGAATTCTCAAGAACTATGAGCTGCTGAAAGATAGTCAGCTCGACTTCTTTGAAAAGCGGCGCAAGCGCTGAGGCGCTATTTCTTGAAACGCCCAATCTTCGAGAACTTCTCGTAGCGCTGTTCGATCAAGCGTTTGGAAGAGATTTTTTTGAGGCGCCGCAGTTGCTCTACAATGGCGTCACCGGTGGCGTTGATTGCGGCCGCAGGGTTGCGGTGGGCACCGCCCTCGGGTTCGAGGATAATCTCGTCGATGACGCCCTGCTCCTGGAGTGCCGCCGCTGTGATTTTGAGTGCTGATGCTGCCAGGGGGGCCTTGCTCCCGTCGCGCCAGAGGATGGAGGCGCAGCCTTCGGGTGATATGACCGAGTAAACGGCATTGGAGAGCATCAGAACCACATTGCCCACGCCGATGCCGATGGCACCTCCGCTGCCCCCTTCACCTGTGACGATCACGACGACCGGTACGGGTAGTAGGGACATCTCCGTCAGATTGCGGGCAATCGCCTCGGCTTGGCCGCGCGCTTCGGCCTCAAATCCGGGATAGGCACCCGGCGTATCAATGAAGCTGACGATCGGAAGCTTGTATTTAGCCGCGAGGTGCATCAGACGCATGGCCTTGCGGTAGCCGTCGGGACTGGCCATGCCGAAATTGGCCTTGATCTTCTCCTCGATGGTCTTGCCCTTTTGGTGTCCGATCAGCATAACGCGTTGGTCGCGCAGCGTGGCGAATCCCCCGATGATGCCCTGATCATCCCCAAAACAGCGATCACCATGCAGCTCGATGAATTCGGAGCAGAGTCCCTGAATATAGTCACGTAAGAGCGGCCGCTCGGCGTGGCGTGCGATCTGCACGGTCTCCCATGGCGTCAGCTTGGCATAGACGCGCTTGCTGGCCGTTTGGAGCTTACGCTCCAGAGCCGCGATCTCTGTGTCAAAATTGACGTCGGCCCTGTTGTTCAGCGCCTTGAGCTCGGCGATCCGTTGCTCAATCGCTTCCAGTGGCTTTTCAAAATCAAGATCCATTCTGACTCCCTCCGTCAGTTATTTCCGAATAAGCTGTCTGATGCGGGGCAGAACGCCCTTGTCGCCGCTGCCCGCTCTGTTCGAGGCCAACTGCTTCTTACTAATCAGTTTATCTACTTCAAGAGTGGTTAACGGCAGTCGGCACAGGTTCAAGTCCACCTGGACGTCGAGCGCACTCATGTGGTCGTAGGTCGTATCCAACCGAATAGTGGGCAGTTGGCTGATACCTGCGGCACGGCAGGCGGCGAGGCGCCTCCATCCCGCAATCAGGACATTATTGCGATCAACAATGATCGGTATCAGGATGCCCAGCTTCGAGACCGAGGCTGTCAGTATCGTCAAGTCGCCCGCGTCGTCGCGGATCGGCTCCTTGAGAATGACCTCACCAATATCAAGTTCCACGTATTCTTTCTGCATTTCAGGGACCCCAGCTTAGTGCTTCTGACTGTATTGAAGGACACGGTGGAGAAACTCCTTCATGTCCTTGCGCGCCACAATGTGATCGATGAAGCCGTGCTCGAGCAGGTATTCAGCTGTCTGGAAATCATCCGGCAGCTTCTGCTTGATCGTCTCCTCGATGACGCGTCGGCCGGCGAAACCGATCAGGGCGCGCGGTTCGGCAATATTGATGTCGCCCATCATCGCAAAACTAGCCGATACGCCGCCCGTGGTGGGGTCGGTTAGTATGGAGATGTAAGGCACGTCCAACTCGTTGAGGCGGGCGATCGCCGCGCAGGTCTTAGCCATTTGCATCAGGGAGACAATGCCCTCGTGCATGCGTGCGCCACCCGAAGCAGAGATGATAATAAAGGGCCAGCGATGGCGACCGGCATGTTCCGCTGTCAGCGTAATCTTTTCGCCTGCTCCACCCGAGAGACTCCCTCCCAGAAAACTGAAATCCATGATGGCAAAACTGACAGGGATTCCGTTGATCTTGCCGTCACCGGTCAGGACGGACTCACTCAGACCCGTCTTGGCCTTGGCGGCGGCGGCCTTCTCGCTGTAGGGGCCTTTGGCATCCGAGAAGTTGAGAGGATCGGAGGTGGTCACATGCCCGGCATATTCACGCCACGTACCGCTGTCCACAAGGAGATCACGCCGTTCCATACAACCGATGCGCTCATGGTAGTTGCACTTTGGACAAACCTTGAGTCCCGCTTGCCACTCCTGTTTGTAGGTGTGCACCTTGCAGGAGGGACAGATCGTCCACAGATCTTCATCAAGGGTCTCGTGCCTCTGCCGTGCCGATTTGCGAAACCAAGCCATTGCTGCCGTCCTTTCCATGTCCGAAAGTGATCGAGTATGGCTGATAGGCCACGGGGTGGGCAAGTATGAAAGCGTTCTTGCTGCAGCCGATATCCCGTGGGATCTCGTTGAAAGGGTGTTGAGAATGGAGCGGGAGATTGCTATGGTCCCGGCATGAAAACGATTGTGCTTATGCTGATGGTGGTGGCGATGACGGGCGGCTGTGTGACACTGCAGCAACAACGCGCAGAGGAGGCCCGGCGGGCACGCGATGTTGCGGCACTCAAGGCGGACCTCTACAGGATCAAAGAGGAAAGCGGCAGCGCATCGGCGGGCTATGAGCAGGTCTATGCGGATATTGCCCGCTTGCGGACCGAGCAGGCCGACGGGGAAAGAGCCTTGGCCGCCCGCTTGGATGAGCTCGAGATCAAGCTGCGTCAGCAGGATGCGGCCATGCAGGCCATGCACAAGCAGATTGTCGCGGAGCTTAGCAAGAAGGTGTCGGATGTGATTAAGAGTCAGGCCCCCGCCGCTGGCCGGGAATACGGGCGCGAACACCTGATCAAGCAGGGCGAAACACTCTCAGAGATCGCCGCTGCGTATGGTGTCACCGTCAATGCCATCGTGCGGGCCAATGGCCTCAAGGATGCCAATTCCATACGGCTCGGGCAGAAGCTCTTTATTCCTGAATAGGGGGTAGCGGTATACGCCAATCCATGGCGCGCGCGCCCCCCTCAGGAACGATGGCCAGTACGATACTCCGTTGTGACTCGCCATGGCGCGTGAACGGAGCGGGCTGTTCACGTAGCGGACCGTCCTGCCGTGGGTGCGGTGTACCGGCCGTGGATAGCGGTGGCTGCGCCATGCTTAGCAGTATCTGTTCGAGCCGATTGGTGATGGTGTCCCAGTCGGTGGCCGTGGCCGTGAGATGGGTGTGCAGTTGTGCATTCTCGTTCTGCAGGCGTGCAATCGTTCCGTTCAAGTCGGCCAAATTGGTGCTCAGCCCATCCCACCGGGCGCTGATCCCCTTCTTCTCGATCTCAAAGGCGTTCCGCTGCTTCTGGAGCGTTGTTTCGAGCCTATCGGCCCGTGTCTTGAGGTCGACCAGCTCAACCATCGCCCCATCTTGCGTGCCCTCAAACTGACCGCGCAGATTCTCCAGCCCGGCCCGCAGTACGGCGCTTTCGGTCTGGGTCTTGTTGTAGACGATCACCCCCACGACACTCGCCGCCACGACGGCTAAAAGGAACACGGCAAGGAAGAGTGCGGTAAGCGCGCGCATGCGTGCGCGTGTGCGACTGCGCTCAACATCCAGAAATTCCTGGAAGGCCGCCAGAACCGGCAGAGAGTCGGCATTGCGTCGCAAGGTCTCCGGTTTGAGCAGCTCTGCCAGTTGCTCACGGTTGATTGGCATGGCCATGCCGCCGCGGGTCGAGAGCGGGGCCAGAGCCGCGTCATGTTCACGGCGTACTCGTTCGCGTAATACCTGAGGTGGTCGCTCCTCTGTAATGGGATGGCTTCCTCTCTGCGTCTGCTTCGGACGCTCCCTACTTAAGCTTCATCCACGGCATCGGACGGAAAGGCTGAGGCGCGCGCCGCGGAGGGGGAGGGGGGGGCTCTGAGGGGTCCTCGGGCTCGTCCGGGTCCTCGCTGCCGTTCTTCCACTCCTTGAGCTCCTCCTGTGCGCGGGCCTCCAGATCCGCCAATGGCGCGGGTGGCGCGGGTTGCACCTCGGGCACAACCTCCTCCTCGACGAGTTGACGCAGCTCTTCGGTCTGCTCCGAAATCAGGTTGCGTCGCACACGCGCCTGCCGCGTCTTGTAGGTCGCCGTTTGGTCGCTCTGATGCAGTTTCTTCTGCGCGGTCAATTCGCGTTGGGCCTGCTCCAGCTTGGCCGTGGCGGTGCGCCAATCGCGTTGCAGCTGTTCAATGCGCCGCGTCAAGACCTGCTCTTTGTGGCGGCCGCGTGCGGCGTCATCTTCCGCCGCCTTCTTCTGTTGTACGGCGATCTGCTCGCGTTGTCGCAGCTGACCAGCCATGTCCTGCATCTGCTTCTTGAGTTGCAATACATCCAGCTCCTTGCGCCGGCGCTGATCGCGCTCCTCATCATAGAATTTCTTCTGTTGCTGCAAACGCACGCCTGCGGCTTCCCGTTCCTGCTGTAGCTGGTCGATCTGCTGCTGCATGTCCTCGGCGCGTGTCCTGCTGCGCTCCTGCTCGTCTTCGTGCAGGATCTTGAACTGCTCCATATCATGGGCCGCCTTTTCGAGTTCGGCGGCGAGGGCCTTCTGCTCGTGCTGCAGCCGCTCAATCTGCATCTGCAGATCCTCACTGTGCTGCTCGGAGCGGGAACGCTCATCTTCGCGCATGATCCGTTGCTGCTCGATATCCTGCAAGGTTTCGGCCAGCTGGGATGAGAGGGTTCGGTTCTCTTCCTGCACCGTCTCCAGGAGCTGGGCGAGCTGCCCCTGCTCGCTCGATAGCTGGCTGCGGGTCGCCTCATGCAGCGTCTTCTCTTGTTCAAGCTCGGCCACAATAGCGAGACTGCGCGCCTCGGTTTCATGCAAAAGATCCTGGTTGTGGTCGATCTCGTCTTGCAGGGTGCGTACACGCTCGCGGGCCTGCTCCAGCTCGGAGGTGCCGGCCTGGACCTGCATCTCACGCTCGCCCTTGGCGGCCTCGGCCTCCTCGAGCAGCTCTTTCAGGCGGGTGATGTCCTGCTCGCGCGTACGGCGCAGCCGCTGTTCATCCTGTACGCTCTTGCGATGGCGCTCGAGCTCATCTTCGCGTTGCTGCAAGCGGGTCTTGTCCTGGCTGCCGGCCCGCTGGGCCTGCGCCAGTTCAACCTGTAGGGCCTCATGGCGTGCCTGGATGTCGTCAAGGGCCTTCTGTAGCTCGACCTCTTTGATTTCGATCTCCTCAGTCGTTGTGTCGAGCAGCTTCCTGATTTCCGCGAGTTCCTGATCCTTGTGTCCCAAGGCGGCATTGGCCTCGTCCAGTTTGGTGTCGCTTTCCTCGATCTGGGCCAATAGTTCATGGATCTGTCGGCCGGCATCATCGGCGCGCTGCTGCACCTCCTGAGAGGATTGTTCGAGTTGCTTGCGCAGTTCGTCAGAAGCCCTTTTTTGTTGGAGCGTCTCCTGCTGGGCCTGCTTGACGGACTCTTCGCCCTGCTCGATCTTCTGCTTGAGCTGTTCGATGCGGCGGTTGAGCTGTTGCTCACGCTCACGGGCCTCGCTCTCAAAGGTCTCACGGACGTCGCGCTGGGCTTCGAGGGTCTCCATCTGGGTGGCAATCTCTGTGCGCGCGGTCTCCAAGGCGGCCTCAAGTTCGGCAATGCGACGGCCCGCGCCCTGCTCATGCGTCTCGCACTCAAGCGTTCGCTCAGCCAGCAACTCGGTCACGTGGGCCAATTCGGTTTGCGTCTGCTGCAGTGCCTCGGCCATCTCGGTCAGGTTGGCGGCGGCCATCTCCATCTGCTCATCAAGGAACGCCTTGTCGCTGCTGAACGACTCGCGCTCTGCCGCGAAGGTGGCTTCGTTCTGCGTGAGATCCCATTCGAGCTGCTCTAACCGACCGGTTAATCCGTCGTTCATCTCCTGGAGTTCGTCAATCCGGGCGGTCAGCTCGTTCTCGCGCTCAGTGCTACTGCCGGACAGAGTCTCGTAGAGGGCGACCTGCTGGTTGAGCTCCTCCTGGACCTGACCCACATCAGCCAGAGCGTCCTCCTTCAGTTTGATCGCTTCCTCAAGTTGAAGCTGCATCTCACCCATGGCGCGGGTCATATCCCGTAGTTCGTCCTGGAGCTGGTCGACGCGTTGGGCCATCTCCCCTTCGGAGCGCTGCGCCCGGTTCTTGAGCTCCTGAATCGTTGCATTCTGCTGCGCCAGATCCTCTTCAGCCAGATCAGCGCGAGCGAGGACGGTCTCATGTTCCTGCGTGGCACTGTGGAGCTCATCGCGCAGTCGATTGACGCGGGCCTCGTATTCATCGGTCTCATGGTCACGCGTGAAACGCAGCGTCTCGAGTTCTTCCTCGAGGGCACCAATCTGTTCACTGGCCAGTTTGCGCTTCTCAAATAGCTCGCGCTGAGGCTCGAGGTCATTGCCCAGTAGATCTTGCAGCTTGCGCACGCGCTCGTTGAATATCTCCTCCTTGGCACCGTGGGCCTGGCGCAGGGCGTCAAAGAACTGGCGCTGGCTCTCAAGTTCGGCCTGTACGTTGGAGGCCTCCTCGACGAGAAGCTGCTTCATCCGCTCTGTATGGTCGCGCTGCTCCACTTCGAGGGTTTGGTTTTCAACCTGCAGTTCGTCGCGCCGGGCGGTGACGTCGCCCAGCTCTTTTTTCGTTGCCATCAGGATCTCGCTGGTGCTGTCCAGATTGGCTCGAATGGTCTCCAGTTGTCGGGTCAAATCTTCCTGACGAGCCTGGCTGGCGGTGTCGGCGTCATGGGCCTGGGCGCGTATCTGTTCCAGCTCGCCCTGTAGTGTCTCGATGGTCTTGGCTTTGGCGCTGTTCTCGGACTGTAGCCGTTCAATCGTGGCGCTGAGTTCACTGTCGCGCGCCGTGGCCTTCGCTCGGCTCTGTTCGTGCGCCGCTGTTTCGGTGGCGAGTTCGTCGCGTGCGGCGGCCAGGGCGGCGGCCAGCGTCTCGCCGTGCAAATGCAGGCGGTCGCTAGTGGTGCGGTTGGTCACCTCCTGGACGCGGCTCTGCTCAGACAGGTTGTCTAGCCGTAACGTGACACGGGTCAAGGCGGATGTGGTCGCTTCGAGCTGTGCTGCGGTGTCCTTTTGACGGGCTGTAGCCGCATCAATGCGGGCCTGCATCTCGGACTGTTTGGCGGCGGACTGTCCCTTCAAATTCTCGCAGCGGCCCTGTTCCGCCTGCAGGTTGAGCCCGGTTCGCGTCAATTCGGTACGCGCGGATTCCAACTCTTTGCTGAGCGACTCGATCTGGCTGCCTAGCTCGGCGATGGCGTCGGTTGCTTCTTGCGCCGCGTTCGCGGCATCACCCCGCAACTTCACCAGTTCGCCCTGCAACACGGCGGCGGCTTCGTCGCGATGGCTGACATCGCCTTCCAGGGACGCGATGCGATTGCCCAGTTCGGCCTCCTTGGCCGCCGCTTCATGGCGCGTGCGCTCCAACTCGGCATCACGCTCGGCCAGGGCAGCGCGGGTCTGCTCCACGTCGCCCCGCAATGTCTCGATCCGACTGCGTTCGGTATTCAGCTCATCCGTGAGGGCCTGCTGCGCCGCCTGGGCTTCGGCCGCGGCATCGGACATCGACTGACGCTGTTCACTCAGCTGGCTTTCGAGAGAGGCCAGGGCCTTCACCTTGAGGGCCAGCGATTGATCCAGCTCATAAACCTCCGATTTGAGGTTGTTCTCGCGGGCGGCGGCTTCCGCTTCGGCTTCTTCGCGAGCCGTCTTGGTTGTCTCGATGTCTTCTTGAAGCGCCTTGTTACGTGTGCGCTCGGTTGTAAGTTCCTCCGTCAGGGCGGTGCGCGCCGCTTCGGCCTCGGCACTGGCCAGCGTGCCATCATGCCGCTGATTGGATAGCTCCTCCTCCAGCTTGGTGATGGCCGCGGTCTTGTGTTCGACGCTTTTATCACGTTCGCGGAGCTGGGACTCAAGCTCGGTCTGCCGAGCGCGTGCAGCCGCAGCCGCCTCGCTATGAGACGCTTGAGCTTCCTGCTTAGCGGCCAGATCGGCTTTCAGCCCCTCAATATCGTTCTGGAGCGCGTGGATCTGGTTCTGTAGCTCGTGCTCACGCTGTGCGGCGGATTCGGCCTCGGTCTGGGCTGCCTGCCGGACGGAGCTTAGTTCGGCTTCACGACCGCTCAGTGAGTCGGTAGCGCTCTTAACGTCGGCTTCGAGGGTGTCAATTCGCTTCTGCAATTCGGACCGCTGCTCATGGGCGTGGGCTTCCGCTTGGGCCTGTTGACTTTTCAGCGTCTCAAGCGCATCGCGTGCGCTCTGAAGTTCAGCCGCTTGGTCTGTGGCCTGCTGCTGTAGCTCGTCAATCCGCGCCTGTAGATCCCGTTCGCGCGCCACGCTTTGCTCGTGTGCCGCAGCGGCCTCTCGCTTACGCTGCTCCAGCACGGCGGTGGTCTCGCTAATACGTTTCAGCTGTTGCGCGCCGTGGCTCTCCAGTTCATCCACCTTGGCGCTGAGGGCCTTCGCCTGTGTGTCGGTTTCCTTTGTAATGGTCTCGACGCGGGCCTTCTGTTGCTCGACGGCCTTGCGGGCCTGGACCAACTCCTGTGTGGCACGATCAGCCGCCTGCTGAAGGCCGGTCAATTGGGCCTGAAGCTGTTGGCTCGTTTTCTGGGCCTCGGCTTCCAGTTTGGTGCGCTGTTCCCTCTCCGAATGGAGACCGCCTTCGGCCTCTTTGATCCGTGCGGCGTCGGCGACTCCCTGTGAGGTAAGTTCGGCAATGCGATCTGTCAGCTCTTTCTGGCGATCACGGCTGGTGCTCTCCAGTTCGCGGCACTGCTGGCGGGCCTTCTCGAGCTGGGCGCGCGCCGTGTCGAGTGCACCGCTGCTGCGGGCCGACTCCTGGCGGAGCGATTCGATACGGGCCGACAGGTCTCCCTCTTTCTGAGTGATTTCGGTCTGGACCGTGGTGTGGCGCGCACGCTCCTCTTCGAGATCGCGTGTCACGGCCTGGAACTGCTGGGCCGCATCATCGGCCTGACGGCGTAGTGTCTCGATCTCTTTACGCAGTTCAGCCTCACGCGATGCGTGTGCCTCGGCCTCCTTCGTCTGACGGGTCTCCTGCTTCTTCAGTTCAGCCTTGGCCTTTTTGAGGGCGGCATCGGTGTCGGCGGCCCGTTGGCCCAGCTCAACAGCGAGAACTTGACTCTCTTTCGTCGCTGAGGCCTGGGCGGCTTCAAGTGCCGCGTGGGCGCGCTTGGCCTCGTCCTCCAGGGCCTGCATCTGTGTCTGCAGCTCTCTCAGTTTTGTGGCGTGACGGTTCTGGGCGTCGGTCAGCTCTTGGGCAAGCTGGGTTCGTTCGGCTTCGGCCGCCTTGAGGGCGGTCTCATCGATCACGGGGATGGCGGCTGCGGGGGTCAGGTCGGGTAGAATATCGGTCAGGGCCTCACGCACCGTGGTTTCCGTACCACTTGATTGACTGACTAAGCGCGCGCCCAAGCGGACGGTACCATCGTCGAGCAGGTCGGCGATGGCATGGATATTGAGCGGCCCGTAGAGGTCTCCATCGACCACCTCTACCATCCAGTCCATGTTCAGTTGAGGAATCTCCTCCGCAGGCACCCAGTTTTCGCGGTCAGAGGAGACCTCGTTGCCCGGCGCCACGCGGCCCTGCTCCGCCCATTCAGAGAGCGACACCAAGGTTACCGGTCCAAAAATCGACTCATCATCCAGCTTCAGATACCACGTATCTGTCGTGGTGCCACTCTTGTCCGTCACATCGACATCCGCCATAGCTCAACCTCACTCACATCGTGCCCGAAACAGGGGGTCGGTTCCTCGAAAAACAGGAAGAGGGCATTGTACCCCTTTTCGCCGCCGGGGCAAGCGGGATGATTGGGTCACGTATTCGGAGGGCGCATAACTGCGTTTCGCTGCAGGGCGGTGGGTTCGAAGGCTTCATTATTCTTCGGCGTGAGTGGCTGATTCGCTCAAGTGCCGATGATTCGACTGGGCTCGCCGTAGCGCGGGGCCGTACCGGCCCCAGCGCCGACCGAGGAACAGGCATAGATGGCGCATGCCGAGACAGAA
>JABMPJ010000166.1 GCA_013203785.1 Lentisphaerota bacterium
ACCTCGACCCCTACAAGCTCAGGACGCTCATTGATGCAAAACAACGCTCAATCTTCAGCAAGCTTCGGTAACATCAATTATGGCGCAGCCATGTCTCTCGCGGGACATGCTTCGGTAACCTTTTATTCTGGCGCAACGCGTATGAAAAGGGGGTTACCGTTTCACAGGCACCATCGCCGTACAGATCTATCGACCTCAAGCGCCTGACACATGGCGAGACGGTCATAAAGTGCGCCCCCCCGAACCCGAGAGGTTACCCGAAAGGCTCGCGGGGCAAGTTTTGGCAAATTCCTTGATTATTATTGCGTGATCGGCGCGATTCGCATACAACACATAAAGCTGTTTAAGGGAAGAGAGGCTGCTGGTTGCGGGGAGACGAGAGGTCAGCCCAGCCCCACGCGGGCGGGCGAAACACCAATGAGTATCCAGCCGTCTGGCGCGACGGTGCGGGTATGAGACGAAGAGAAGGGCCGACCGGTCCCATCTTCGCACCCCAATACGGCAGGCCATGGAGTATCAGAGCTCCAGAAAGGGCACCTGTATGAAATGGTTCTACGCCGCGGAAGGTGAGTCCTCCGCACCACTGACAGAAGCCGATTTTCAGGCCAAGATCGAGGATGGCACGATCACGGCCGACACTCTGGTATGGCACGAGGGCATGGCCGAGTGGGAGGCCTATGCGAGTGCGATGGCACGACCGGCGGCGGAGGACGCCAACGAGCGGGTCGAAGAAGAGAGCGACGGACTACAGCCATGCTGTGAATGCGGCACGTCATCGCCTGTGGACGATCTGATTCGTTACGAAAACTCGTACGTTTGCGCCAACTGCAAGACACTCTTCTTTCAGCGACTTGAGGAGGGCGCCGCCCTGCCGGGCGTTTTGGAATATGGAGGCTTCTGGATCCGAGTGGGAGCCAAGATCATCGATGGCTTGCTCTTGGGTGCCGTGTCTCTACTCCTCTCCTTCGTGGCGGGCATGTTTAACTTCACAGCAACCGCCAATGACGCCACAGGCACCGCCTTTGCTGTGCAGATGGTTCTATGGGTCATCCAGATGCTGGTGGGCCTCTCGTACACCGTCTTCTTCCTCGGCCGCTATGCCGCCACGCCAGGGAAGATGGCCTGCAAGCTCACGGTCATCCGCAGCGACGGAGCGCCGATCACCTATTCGCGCGCCGCAGGCCGACACTTTGCTGAGATGCTTAGCGGCTTACTCCTCAATATTGGCTACTTGATGGCGGCGTTCGATGACGAGAAACGAACCCTACACGACCGCATTTGTGACACACGCGTGATTAGGATTCAGTAGTGGCCAGCGCAGCCACATGCCCCTCCTGTAGTGTCACGCTTGATGAGGTGAACGTGAATACAGTGCAGCCGGTGCCATGTCCCGTCTGCGCTACACGTATTCTCGCACAGTGGTTTCCTGCCATCATGCGCAGCGACAACGACGCCACGGCCAGCCGACCGAGTGCCGTTTCCGATGCCGTCGAGGCGAGCTGCTTCTATCACCCCGCCAAGCAAGCCGCGATCGTGTGTGAGAACTGCGGCCGATTTCTGTGCAGCTTATGCGACATCGAGCTGGCCGGGGATCACCTGTGCAGCCACTGTATCGAGGCAGGGAAACGCAAGGCCACACTCGGACATGTAGAGAAAAGCCGCACACTGTGGGATGAGATCGCACTCGCCCTATCGATTCTGCCACTCTTGGCGTGGCCCGTAACGGTCATCACGGCACCTGCCACGCTGTTTTTCGTATTCCGCCACTGGAATAGACCGCTCAGCATTATTCCGCGCACCAAGATCAGGTATGTGCTGGCCGTGATCTTCGCCAGCCTCCAGATCGTTGGATGGACCGTCTTCGGCTACCACCTCCTCACCTGAGAGCTCTCATGGCACGCAAGACTCATAACGGATACACGCGCCTCGCCAAAGGCCGCAGGGCGTCGGGCCTGGTGGTCGCCACGCGACAGAGCCTATGGCTTGGCGAAGACCACCTGCTGGTGGTCAATAACCACGGCTACACAGAGGACTACAAGCGCTTCTACTTCGCCCAGGTGCAAGGAGTCGTCTTGCACCAGACCCCGGGGGGCACCCTTCGCATGGGCCTGCTGCTATTCGTGCTGCTCGGGTCCACCTTGACTCTGCTCCCCGGGCTCATTTTCGGATGGCCCGCCACCATGAACTGGGTCACGGGAAGTCTGACCGGCATCTGCGCTGCTCTGCTTCTGATTGGCCAAGTCAAAGGCCCCACTTGTTCCTGTACCATCCATACCGCCGTACAGTCGCACCGACTGCATGCGCTGCACCGACTGCGCCATGCCGTCCCGGCGCTACAGCAACTGCGAGAATGCATTGAGCTTGTTCAGGGACCACTCGACCCCGCACAGCTCACTCAGATCATGATGGATGGCACGCCACCACTGGCGGGATCCCGCACGCGCACGGCAGAGCGGGGCCGCAAACCTCAATTGAGAGCAATCAAGACCACGACACACGCGGCGGTGTTCGTTCTGCTACTTGGTGACTGCATACATAGCGCCATACGGATAACACAGAGTGGCATCGCCCTTCTCGCGATCGGGATGCTGACAGGCACGGCACTAACCGTTCTGACCGTCCTCGCACTGGTACGGCAGCAAAATTCCACACTACCACTATCCGTGCGCCGCACGACGTGGTTCGCCGCCGGCCATCTTGGGATCTGTCAAGCCATCGGGATGGTCTACGCCATCATCTGCGCGATCTCGCATCCAGAGACCAGTGGTGATAGCTGGAATCGCATGAAAGCCATGGCGGCGATCCAGGCACTGGAGTCACCCGGCCTCATGGCCATACTCATCTACGCCATCATCGCCTCCCTTGTTATTGGGGCCACCGGACTCCGCTTGCTGGAACGCCACCGAATAGCTGCATCGGCACCACCACCGCTGCAACCGCCGCTATGACGGCCATCACCCAACAGCGCTGCACGCTTCATCCTCATCGAGAGGCCGTGGCCCACTGTCCGGAATGTCACCGCCCCTTCTGTCGTGAGTGCGTCACCGAACATGACGACCGCATCGTCTGCGCTGCCTGTATCCGGGACCTCGTAGCTCAGGGCCGAGGCGACGGACTCGCTCGCGCGCGGTTCCGAGCACCACTCCTGCACGCAGCGCTGGGTTTTATGGTCCTGTGGCTGACGTTCTATGCTGTGGGACAGTCCTTGTTGCGCCTTCCGTCTGCCTTCCACGAAGGCTCACTCTGGCGTCCGAATTTCTTTGAGGATGTTGATGATGAATAGGCAGGCCAACAGAGGTGAACTGCCCGCGATCGAGTTGGTAAGCGAAGCGGTGCATCTGGTACGGACCGCTCAGGCCTCGTCGCTGGCCACCTACTATATTGGCACCATCCCCTTCGTGGTGGGATTGCTATTCTTCTGGTCCGACATGAGTCGCAGCGCTTTTGCGCCCGAGCGCTGCTTCACAGCCTCCCTCTGTTTGGCGCTGCTCTTCATC
Source organism: Lentisphaerota bacterium (assembly GCA_013203785.1). GTDB lineage: Bacteria > Verrucomicrobiota > Kiritimatiellia > UBA8416 > JABMPJ01 > JABMPJ01. The sequence goes on from JABMPJ010000166.1 coordinate 3,498, forward strand.
TGGATGAAATGTTGGCAAGCCGCCTTCGCGGGCGGTTTACTGGACAGAGTCAGCGGTAGAACCGCACAACCATGGACCTTCCGCCGCGTGGTGCAGGTGGCGGCTATTCAGCTTGCCTTGCAGCCCTACGCGCTCATTGCGCTGCCAATCAGCCTGCTCATCACGATCCCATTCTTTCCCCTCTACGGCTTCTACCAGGTACTCTCTCCACTGGGTGACGGACGCTATGCCACCGCACGCGAAACCGCACGGGTCTCCTGGCGTAGCGCCACGTACAGCCCGCGTCAGAACGCCATCGTGATCTGGTTGCTTAGCCCCTGGATATTGGCCGCGGCCATGGTGCTCGCCTTTGGACTCTCCCGCCTCGTGATCTCTTTCATGCCCGAACTGCATTACATGCACGGGCTCATCTGGTTCATTCTTGCTCTCCTATTGATGCTCAAGACCGCACTGGTCTTCTCGCCCCTCGGATGCGTGGTCATTGGCAATGTCGCCCTCCTTCTCATCATGATCCCGTCGCTCCTCAGGGCCATGCTCGGGATCGAGACCTCCTTCACCCTCAGTGGCTGGCACGCTATTTTCAACACCACGTTCCTATTCTCGGTCTTCAGCATGGCCTATCTCTGTCTCGATCCGCTTGCCAAAGCGGCGTATGTGCTGCGCTGCTTTTACGGCGAATCGGTTCGATCTGGGGCAGACCTGCGCGTGGAGCTCAAAGAGCTGGTCACCCGTACGGGTCGCACCCTTGCCATCATGGCGGTGGTGATGCTGACGTCTGGATCGACCCTCGCCGCGCCCGCACCCCGCGAGGCGCACAGCGTCAGCCCCGCGGCCGCGCAAGAACTGAACCACAACATCGAACAGACCTTGAGTCATCCGCGCTATAGCTGGCGCCTTCCACGCGAGCGGGCCGCAGTCGCGGCCGAACCGAGCCTTTTTCGATCCTTCCTCGAACACATGGGCCACGCGCTACAGAAAGTGGTCATCTCGGTCGCGGAGAAACTCGATGCACTCATCGAGTGGCTCGACAAGCTCTTCAAGAAGCATCCGCGCCCCACTACTCCGAAGACGGACTGGCAACAAACCGTACAAATTCTGCTTTTTGCATTGCTGGCGACGACAGCCAGCGTGATGGGAATTTTTCTGTACCGCTATTTAAAGCGGAGGGGACGCATCACCCCGACACCCGCCAGTGTCCTGACGCGCCTCCCTAATTTGGAGGATGAGGGCACCACAGCGGAGGAGTTGCCGTCGGAGGAGTGGACCGTGCTTGCCGCTCGGCTGATGGCTGAGGGAGAACTACGCCTGGGACTGCGGGCGATTTTCTTTGCCTGCCTCGCGCGTCTTGGCGAGCAGGGCCGTGTTGCGCTCGCGCGCCACAAATCAAACCGTGACTATTGTCGCGAGTTGGCGCGCCGCGCCGAGAGTGTGCCCACAACCGAAGCCTTCAAGAGCAACGTACGTATCATCGAAGCGACGTGGTACGGCGACCACGCCGTCACAGAGGATACGGCGACGGACTTCAGAGCGAACCACGAACAAATTGTCGGCCATGCATAGAGGAACCCACATCGCTCTGACCCTGGTCGGCATCTTGTGCGTTGCGGGCGCACTGGCAGCGCTAATTGTCCTTTTTCAGCTCCGTTTCACCGCCGGCGATATGTACCCCCCCTACTCGTCGCTACGCTCAGATCCGCTGGGAACCCGTGTATTGTACGAAGCCCTGGGAAACTGTGATGCGGTCACGACGTCGCGGGCCTTCGAGCCGGGACAGCAACTCGACCTTGGCCCCGACACCACACTGCTCGTTCTCGGCATCGCCCTCCGAGAGGACACGCCTCTCGACCGCGCTGAAATTGGGGCCCTGCAGGGATTCATGCGCCGCGGCGGCCGCCTCGCCATCACGCTCTTTCCCTCCCGCCATCTCCGCGACAATGTCCTACTCGACGACGATGAAGACGAAGCGGAGCAGGCGACAGATGAAGCCGCCGCCGAAGAGGACCCTGCAATGGATCCCGGCGCCGATGAGGAGACACAGAAAGACACGCCGTCGTGCGGACCGGAGTGTGCTGACAACTCGCGCACTGACTGGTTGCCAGCGCGGGAGTGGTTGGACCTGGATTTTGCCTATTGCGACCTTCCCGCATCGGACACCGCCACATGCAGCCCTTTTGGAACCGAACAGGGCCTGCCGCCTTCACTGGCCTGCCACACGACACTGGTTCTCACCAATCTCACCGCCGAATGGCAGATTGTGTACGAAAGAGCAGACCACCCCTTGGTCGTGGAGCGAACCATAGGTGCCGGGTCCCTCGTGATCTCGGCCCTCTCATTTTTCACCTCGAACGAGGCCATGCGCGATGACCGCGTGCCCACGTTGCTCGCTTGGCTGGTCGGCCCGGCAACGCATGTGATCTTCGACGAACACCACAACGGCATCGCACGACACGAAGGTATCGTCTCTCTGGCTTGGAAATATGGAATGCACTGGTTTGCCGCGACACTACTCCTGTTGGGAGGACTGTTTGTCTGGCACAGTGCCTACTCCCTGGTGCCACGATCCCAAGCCACGCCCCCGGACTCTGCCCGGGCCGTTGGGCACGGCACCGCCTCCGGCCTGGTGAACCTGCTGCGACGCAACATTCCACGATCCACACTCGAACGAGTCTGCTTCGAGGAGTGGCTCAAAACGCATGGACAACGGATCGGCCCTGAACAGCGTGGTCATGTGCAGGCGCTCCTGGCTGCGATGGAAGCACGGCCCGCCAAACAGCGCAACCTGCCCGCCTTACACACTGAAATCAGGAACACTCTGAAGGAACTAACGTGACACAAGGAGAGCGACTATGGATACCGCACGGATGAGAGAGGTCCTGGCCAGTGCCAGGCAGGAAATAGCGAAAGTGATTATTGGGCAGGATCAAGCCATTGATATGACACTGGCCACGATCCTGACCGGCAGCCACTCTTTGATCGAGGGCGTGCCCGGCGTAGCCAAAACGCTTCTGGTACGGACACTGGCCAAGGTGCTGGGATGCGAGTCGCAACGGATCCAATTCACGCCAGACCTCATGCCCGCCGATATCACCGGCACCAGTGTCTTCAACATGAAGCTTAACGAATTTTCGCTCATCAAGGGACCGGTCTTCACGACCCTGCTCCTTGGCGACGAGATCAACCGCGCCCCGGCTAAGACCCAGTCCGCCCTGTTGCAGGCTATGCAGGAACGGAAGGTCACCATCGACAGGGAAACCTATACCCTCTCTCCCTATTTCACTGTCTTTGCCACCCAGAACCCGATCGAATACGAAGGCACTTACCCTCTGCCGGAGGCGCAGAAAGACCGCTTCATGTTCAAGATTCCGATGAGATGTCCCGAGCGCGAAGGTGAACTCTTACTTGCAACGCGCACGCTGGGCGAGGACTCACCAGAGAGCATCCTTGAGTCTGGCGGTGTACAATCGGTTGTTGGAATGGAGGAACTCGGAGCACTACGTCACGCCCTGCGAGGGATCGTCGTGCGCGAAGAGGTCATCGCGTACGGCGTCGACCTCGTTCGCGCCACGCGCACCAACCCACGCATCCTGGTGGGGGCAGGCCCGCGGGCCACGCAGAACCTGCTCACTGCGGCGCGCGCCCTGGCCGCACGATCGGACCGCGACTTTGTAACACCTGACGACATCAAGGATGTGGCCGAGCCGGTCCTGGCTCACCGCCTGATTCTGCGCCCCGAGTTTGAGATCGAGGGAGTGACCGTCGAAGAGGTCATCCAGACGATCCTGCGTGAGGTCGCCGTGCCGCGATGATTGCCCCCACCGACAGACTGCTGATCTGGGTAGCCGTGCTACTGCCCGTCGCCGCCATCGGCGCACTGGTATCGACCGCAGCCGGCATCGCCATGGCGATCGCCTTGGCCTTGGCTTGTACGGTCCTGGTCGACGCGGCCACCGCTCGGCACCGGCTGGCCGGGGTTCGCCTTGCCCTGCCCGAGATCAGCCGTCTACGTCGTGGCCAGATCGGAAGCATTGCCGTCCAGCTGTTTGGTGCGACCGACTGCGGCGAACTGCGCCTAGGTCTGGACTTACCCGCCGCGCTCACATCCGAGGTGGGCATCAGACACATCGCCTTGCCCGCGGGCGAAGATGGGGGGCAACTCGAATGGATGTGCCACGGTGAAGCTCGCGGCTCCTACACCCTCCGTCGAGCCTTCGTGGATACACGCTCGCGGCTTGGGTTCTGGCGCGTGCGCCGAGAGATCGACTGTCAAAGCGAGGTCCGTGTCTACCCCAGCCTACTGGGTGAGCGGCGCAAACTGGCCGCGATCTTCCTGAACAGAGGCGCACTGGGCGTGCATGCCCAACGCCAGCTCGGACAGGGCCGCGACTTCGAAAAATTGCGCAACTACATCCCCGGTGACAGCTACGACGACATACACTGGAAAGCCACCGCCAAGCGGGGACATCCTGTCACCAAACTGTTCCAGATCGAGCGCACCCAGGACATCTACGCTATTGTGGATGCCTCGCGCATGAGCGCCAGCCAGATCGGTGGCGACGCACTGATTGAACAATTTGTTACCTCGTCGCTCGTGCTGGGCCTGGCCGCAGAACGGCAGGGCGACTGCTTTGGTCTCGTTGCGTTCGATCGGAGCGTTCAGCGCTTCGTTCGCGCGTCGGGCGGACAGGCACACTTCAACATGTGCCGCGAAGCGCTCTACAATCTGCATGGCAGCACCGTCACCCCCTCATTCGACGAGCTGTTCACGTTCATCCGCACGCGCCTGCGTCGGCGCTCGCTATTGCTCGTACTGACCGATCTCGGCGACCCCATGTTGGCGGAGCAGTTCGTCCGCAGCATCGACCTCGTCTGCCGCCAACACAAGGTGCTGGTCCTGATGCCGCGCCGCGATGGCATGGTGCCACTGTACACGGCCGACCCCCCTGCCGATAGAGACGCTCTCTATGCCGAGCTGGGGGGCCATCTGATGTGGGCGCGCCTGCAAGAGGTTTCACGGACCCTTGAGCGCAAAGGCGTCGGTTTATCACTGGTCGATCACGACCGCCTGGGCGTTGAAGTGGTGACCCAGTACATGCAGATCAAAGCAAGACAGGCGCTGTAGCGAGCATGATCATCAACATCCAGAGATTCACCGAGCAGGAGAAGCCGCACTGGGACCGCCTGGAAGCGCTCCTCCAGCGACGCGAGCGCGATGGGCTTGCGCGCATGGAACTACCCGATATTGTGGAGTTCCACGCGCTCTACGAGCGTGCTGCGGCGGACTTGGCAAGGCTTTCGACCTACTCCGGCGAGCGCGATATACGGCAGTACCTTGAGGCGCTCGTTGCCCGCGCCTATGGCGAGGTGCACGAGACACGCCGCCACGCGGTGCGCTTTCGCCCCCTGCACTGGCTCACCACCGTGCTGCCCTGTACCTTTCGCCGCCACATCCGAGCCTTCTGGCTGGCCGTTGCTGTAACGCTGGTCGGCTGCGTGCTCGGATCTTTCAGCATCGGACTGGACGCGACCGCCAAGGACATCCTAATGCCCTTTCCACACCTGCGCCAAGACCCCTCACAGCGCGTCGCCGACGAAGAGACGGAGTCGGACAACCGGATGGAAGGCCGGAAGGCACGAGGCGCCGCCTGGTATGTCACGCACAACACCAAAGTGGCCATCACCACGATGGCCCTCGGCGTAACATGGGGAGTCGGCACCATCGTTCTCCTGTTTACGAACGGCGTGATGCTCGGGGCCGTCTGCGCCGACTACGCGATCGCGGGCGAAACGCCATTCATGGTGGGATGGCTCCTGCCGCACGGATCCGTCGAGATCCCGGCCATTGTCCTGGCGGGCCAGGCCGGGTTGATCCTCGCGCTGGCATTGATCGGATGGGGCGACGCGGTTCCATTGCGCCAACGACTGCGGCGCAGCACGCGGGATCTGATGACGATCATGGGTGGGGTGGCCATCCTCTTGGCGTGGGCGGGTTTCATCGAATCGTTCCTATCCCAATACCATGAGCCCACCATCCCGTATTGGGTCAAGATAGCATTTGGCAGCATCCAGCTACTCCTCCTGTGCGCCTACCTCGCCCTGGCGGGCCGTAAACACGAGAAAGCCGAGGCCGAATGACGCAGCGGCGCGCCACACTCACGATCCAGACACCCGAAGGCATCGCCTTCCCCCTCGTTCTGGCTGATCCCGTGGTGCGGTTCCTGGCCCTGGCGATTGATCGCGGTTGCATCTATATAGCCTCAATCGTTCTCTCGTCGGCACTCAACCTGCTGGGAGTGATCAGTCCCGATCTGGCCGGTGCAACCATCATGCTCGCCATCTTCGTGCTTAGCATTGGCTACCCGATCTTTTTGGAGTGGACATGGCAGGGGCAGACGCTGGGCAAGCGAATCATGCGGTTGCGCGTGATCGACGAAGATGGCCTGCGGCTTCATTTTGACCAGATCGTGATCCGGAATTTGCTGCGTTTCGTCGATGCACTGCCCGCCTTCTATCTCGTGGGAGGCATTGCCAGCATCGTCAACGCACGCGGGCAACGCTTAGGTGACCTCGCCGCCAACACCATTGTGATCCGGCACCCTCGCATCCTGTCGCCAGACCTGGAACAGATCGCACCACCCGCCTACAACTCGCTGCGCGACTACCCGCACCTCGTCGCACGTCTGCGCCAGCAGTTACCGCCCGAGGGTGCGCATCTCGCCCTGCAAGCCGTCTTGCGGCGTGAACGCTTCGACGACAGCGCGCGCGTGGAACTCTTCGCCGAGATTCGAACCTACCTGGCCGAGCTCACTCCGTTTCCTGCCGAATCCACCGAGAGCATGAGCGACGAGCAATACGTCCGCAACGTGGTCGACGTGGTATTCAGGACTGAGCCCAGCCCATCGGTGACCCCTCTCGACCTGTCGAAACGCTGAGGACAACGCTTTGGTATTGAGTTCATGGGGAAGTCCATGGCAGCCTGCTGGCCTTTGTGACACGGCATGGGGGCTGCGAAATTGACGATGAGAGAAAACGGTACATCGGATTCCATCATTGAAGACCCAGACATTCTGTTGATCGGCGGGGGCATCATGAGTGCCACGCTTGGGGTCATGTCGCGTGAACTGGCACCGGAGCGCAGTATCCAGATCGTAGAGGCGCTGCCCCGCGTAGCCCAGGAGAGTTCCGGGGCCTGGAACAATGCCGGCACGGGCCATGCCGCTCTGTGCGAACTGAACTACACGCCCGTGGGTCAAGACGGTGAGATTGACATCACCAAGGCGCTCGCTATCAATGAACGATTCGAGACGACGAAGCATTTCTGGTCGTACCTTGTCAGGCGGGGCCTCATTGGTGACCCGGCCTCCTTTGTACATCCCTGCCCTCACATGAGCTTTGTCTGCGGGGCGGAGAATCAAGACTTTCTGCGTCGTCGCCACGCGGCCATGACGCATAGCCACCTCTTCGAGACGATGCAGTTCACGACCGATCATGCCGAGATCGCGCAGTGGGCGCCACTCTTGATGCAGGGCCGACCAGCCGATGCCGTGCTGGCGGCCACGCGCGTAGAGGCCGGCACCGATGTGGACTATGGCTCCCTCACGACGCAGCTGATCGACGCCCTCGTTTCACAGGATGGCGTCGCATTGGCCCTCGACACCAGAGTGACCGGTCTGCGTCGCGAGTCAAACGGGAGATGGCGCGTCAGCATCAACGGGCCGCACGGCGGACGGCGAATTCTGCGGCCGCGCGTCATCTTCATCGGTGCCGGTGGCGCGGCCCTGCACCTGTTGCAGAAGTCCGGTATTCCTGAGGGCAAAGGCTATGGGGGGTTCCCTGTCAGCGGACAGTTTCTCGTGTGCAGGGATCCAGCAATTATCGCACGCCACGCGGTCAAGGCGTACGGCAAAGCCGAACTGGGGGCACCCCCCATGTCCGTGCCACACCTCGACACCCGCTTCACAGGCGGCAGCCGCTCCCTCCTCTTCGGTCCCTATGCCGGGTTTTCTCCGAAATTCCTCAAATCAGGATCCAACCTTGATCTGCTTGCCTCCATCAAGGCCGACAACCTGGCACCGATGCTGGCCGTCGGGAGAGACAACATGGACCTGACCCGCTATCTGATCAGAGAATGCAGGAAACACCACAGTGCGCGTTGTGATAATCTGCGCGAGTTCTTTCCCGAGGCCAGGGATGACGACTGGACCCTCATCACGGCGGGCCAGCGCGTGCAGATCATCAAGCGCCACCCACGCACCACCGGAACGCTACAGTTTGGCACTGAAGTTGTCGCCTCAGCCGACGGCTCGCTGGCGACCCTGCTAGGTGCCTCTCCCGGCGCGTCCAGTGCCGTCTCCATCATGCTGGACGTCCTGCAGAAGTGCTTCCCTCGGGAGATGGCCTCCCATGAATGGAAGACGCGGCTCGCCGATATGGTGCCGGCCTACGGCGTTGACCTGGCTCACAACGAGTCACTCTGCAAAGAGCTGGCGGCCAAGACGACGGCGGCCCTGAAACTTGCAATGTAATCACGGAGACTGACGGCCGTTAAGGTTACGATGCAAAACGCATGATCGCGCATTGTCTCCCCGGCTTGCGAGGCCGCTCACCCTCCCACCTGGACGAACACGGGATTTCTTAGGGAGGGGCCCGGACGTCCAGGGCCGCATGGATAGGATGCCATAAGGCGAATTGCTGGGGTGCAATTGCATCCCACCTGAACTGGCATAGATAGTGCTCTATACAACTGAAACGGAACTATTCAGGAGATTATGGTGAAAGTGCTGGTGGTAGATGATGATTTTGCCTCGCTCGGGACGCTCTGCAATATGCTGAGAACCTGCGGAAACACGGTGGATATGTCCCCGAGCGCTCAGAACGCTATACAGCGCCTGAGTACGACAACCTATGACGTTATCTTTCTCGACTACAATATGCCCACGCACAACGGTGTGTGGTTCATGCGAAATGCCGGCGTGCCGCCAGACACTGCGGTGATACTGGTGACCGGATTCGCTGATCCAGTTGCCCTGTCAGACTTCAGGCGTTTGGGCATTGAAGTGGTAATAGAGAAGCCCTTCACGCTCGTCGCCATTCAGGGATGCCTCAAAGGTGTGCTGAACGCCGCATAGGAGAAGATAGCGGCTGAGCTGCCCCCCATGAACCGGCAACCGCAGAGATGGGGGCTTCTCATGGGGGCTCTGTTGACGTAGCCTGCCCTGATGTCAGCGCTTCCAATATATGCGGTTCAGGACGAGATCGTCGGGGCCCTGCGGACGGGGCCCTTCGTGATTGTGGAGGCGCCGACCGGATCGGGCAAGTCGACCCAGGTCCCGCAGATGCTGCTGGATGCAGGCTTGGCGTGTGAGGGTCGGATCGTTGTGTTGCAGCCGCGAAGGCTGGCCGCGCGGATGCTGGCCCGGCGAGTGGCCTCCGAGCGCGCGGTCACACTGGGCGACGAAGTGGGGTACCAAGTGCGGTTCGACAACCGCTCCAGCCGCACGACCCGAATCAAATTTGAGACGGACGGCATCATCCTGCGCGAGCTGCAAGGCGATCCGCTCCTGCACGAAGTGGCGGTGATCATCTTCGACGAGTTTCACGAACGCCACCTCTATTCCGACATCATGCTGGGACTGGCCAAACGGCTACAGGCAGGCGGGCGGCCCGATCTGAAGCTGGTGGTGATGTCGGCCACACTCGAAACGGATGCGTTGCTGGAGCTGCTTGGACACTGCCCAGTCGTACGCACGGAGGGCCGCACTTTCCCCGTCGAAATGCGCTACCTGAAACCGAATGCTCAGGTGGCCAAGCGACCGCCCTGGGAACTGGTGGCACGCGAGCTGCCCGGCGTCCTGCGCGATCATCCGGACGGGGATGTGCTGATCTTTATGCCGGGGGCCTATGAGATTCGGCGCACGCTGGAGGCCATCCGGCGTGAAACGGCGGCGCGCGACTGCCTCGTGATGCCACTTTACGGCGATCTCTCACCCGAGGAGCAGGATCGAGCAGTGAGCCCAGCATCGCAACGCAAAATCATCGTCGCCACTAACGTGGCCGAGACGTCGCTCACGATCGAGGGCATCCAGGTGGTGATCGACAGCGGACTGGTTCGCCGCTCCAGCTTCGATCCACGACGCGGGATCAATACGCTGCTCATAGAGAAACATAGTCAGGCCTCCGCCACGCAGCGCGCCGGACGGGCCGGGCGTACGGCACCGGGGCTCTGTTTGCGGTTGTGGAGCGAGCGGGATCAGGCCCGGCGGCCGGCCCACGAATTGCCAGAACTGCTGCGTGTGGATCTGGCCGAGACGCTGCTCCAGCTCAAACAGGCAGGCATCACATCGCTACACGATTTCGACTGGGTCACCCCGCCGCCACCCAGCGCGGTGCAAAGCGCCATCGCGCTATTGCAGACGCTGGGCGCACTGGGCGAACAGGAAGAGGTAACACCGCTGGGGTCCCGCATGGTGGCATTTCCACTCCACCCGCGTGTGGCGCGCATGCTGATCGCTGCGGAGCACTTTGGCTGTGTACCGACACTCTGCCTGGTGGCGGCGCTGCTACAGGAGCGTAGCATACTGCTGTCGCGACCGGGAACAGCCGTTCGGGAGCGACAGCTCAATCTATTGGCGGGGCGCGAGGAGTCAGACATTCTGCTCATGCTGAGGGCGTGGGAAGAGGCGCAAAGGAGCGGATTCAAGAGGGAGGCGTGCGAAGCCATCGGCGTACACGGACAAGCGGCCCGAGCGGCCGGCGAACTACAGCGGCAGCTTGAACGTACCGCCGAGGCAATGGGGGTCGACTGCTTTGAGGTGTCTCCTGCCCCCGAGAGCATTTACCGCTGCCTGTTGACCGGGTTCGCGGACCATGTGGCGATACGCACGGGTAGCGGGCGTTGCTCTCTGGTGGGCGGACGACGTGGCAGTGTGGCGCCGGATTCGGTCGTGGACCGGGAGCACAAGCTTCTTGTGGCGGCAGAGATCAATGAGATTGGGACACGACAGGGAGCGGTGGATGTAAAACTGTCAGGCCTGACGGCCATTGAGCCGGAGTGGCTGGCGGAGCTCTTCCCTGGGAGCCTGCATGAGCGACGGAGCGTCACGTACGACCCCGTCACTCAGCGCATGCGGGCCGAACGGCAATGCTGCTTTCGCGATCTGGTGATCACTGCGGAGCGGGCTGATGATGTAAGCGATGACGAAGCTGCGGCAGCGCTAGCCGGTGAGGTCACGGCAGGGCGGATTGGTCTGAAGCTGTGGGACCGCAAGGTGGAGAGCTGGATCGCCAGGATCAATCTGGTGGCGGGACACGCCCCGGAGCTCGGCGTGCCGCCAATGACGGAAAGAGATCGGGCCGCACTGGTTGAGCAAATCTGCCACGGTGCCCGCAGCGGCAAGGCGGTCAAGAGCCGCCCGGTGTGGCCGGTGCTGGAGCAATGGCTGAGTAAGGCGCAGACAGCCGCGGTGAAAGCCTATGCGCCGGAGCGAGTACGAATCGAGAACGGGCGAGAACCGCAGTTGCACTATGATGATCCGAGCGGACCGTACATTGCGATGCGGATCCAGGAGCTCTACGACACACACCAGGCACCACTGATCTGCAATGGGGCGGTGCGGGTCAAAGTTCGGATACTGGGACCCAATCAACGGCCGATTCAGATCACGGATGACCTGGCCAGTTTCTGGGAGCGCGGGTACGAGCAGGCGAAGAAAGCCTTGCGGGGGCGCTACCCGAAGCATGAGTGGAGGTAGACCTGACAAAAAACAGGGGCCGCTGCCTTGTGCACGCAACAGCGACCCCCGTGCCCCTGTATGCGCCAGCCATCCGGAACTCTCGTCACCGCACAGCCAACACCATACAAAAGCAGTTACTACAATAAACCTCTAAACACCATACACACCTCCAATGTTGATGTATTCAATGTCTGCCTTTTGATTAAAGCAGGAAGCGGGCCAATGCCTGAGGTCAGAAGTCGGAGATCAGAGGTAGGAAGGACCGATGGAGCAGAGGCCCCGTTCAATGTCCAACAGCCAACAAGGAACTCCCAATATCCAAAAGTGGGAGAGAGGGGCGAATGGTACGCGTAGGCACTTCAATTCGCATTCCTCGCTCGGTTGGATATTCCTGGTTGGTTATTGGATATTCACCGAGGAAAGATACCTGAGACGGGCTGGATTCTGAATCTCCAGGGCTCACAGGACATGCCCCGACCTCCTGCTGTCTCAAAACCACACTGCGGGCTGAACCACGCGGCATGATTACGTTACAGGGGTCACCACCGGTGGCGAATGGGAATGCCAGCGGCGGCCAGTTCGGCCTTCAGCGCCGGGATGGTCGTATCCCCCGTATGGATCATGCCGGCAATAATGGCTGCGTCGGCATGGGCCTGTTCGAAGACATCGACCAGATGCTGGGCGTTGCCCGCCCCGCCGGAGGCGACCACAGGGACAGGGACATTTTCGGCGATCAACTTAGTGAGCGCGATCTCGAAGCCCGCGCGGGTGCCATCGGCGTCCACGGAGTTCACGACGATCTCGCCAACGCCCAACTCCACTGCCCGGCGCGCCCAGGCGAGGGCATCCATGCCCGTCCGCACGCGAAAACCGCGCGTCGTGATCTCGTAGCCGCTGGGACAGCGCTCTGGGTCGTCCACGGCCAGCGGATCCATACCCAGCACAATGCACTGTGAGCCAAACGCCTTGGCCCCTTCGGCAATGATGTTCGGGTTCTGTACGGCCAGTGAATTCACGGAGACCTTTTCCGCCCCAGCCAGCAGCACCCGCGACATATCCGCTAGCGTCGAAATCCCCCCGCCCACAGCAAAGGGAATACGGATCGCCCGGGCCACTTCGGCGACCATTTCGATATCAATCGGACGCCCCTCGGCCGACGCCGTAATGTCATAGAACACCAGCTCGTCGCAGCCTTCCTCGTAATACTTCGCCGCCATCTCAACCGGATCGCCCAGATCGACATTGTTCTTAAATTTTACGCCCTTCGTAACCCGCTTCGCGCGAATATCCAAGCAAGGAATAATACGTTTTGTTAGCATGGAAATTCACCACATCCGTGTCTATCTGCGTTCATCCGTGGTTCCTCTATTTCCTCTTGTCCTTGTGGTTACTCTTTCCCATTCCATTCCGCAAAATTCTGTAGCAACCGCAATCCAATCCGCCCGGATTTCTCGGGGTGGAACTGCGTGGCCACCAGGTTGTCGCGACCGAGCACCGAGGCAAAGGTCACGCCGGCATACTCCGTCTCGCCCAGGATGCAGGACGTGACCGATGGCTCGGGGTGATAGCTATGCACGAAGTAGAATTCACTCTCGTCCTCAATGCCTGCAAAAATCGGGTGGCCCTTGGTTTGTTTGACCGTGTTCCATCCGATCTGAGGCACCTTAACAAGGGGATCGGTTGGTCGAAAGAGCCTCACAGCGCCCTCCACCAACCCGACCGTATCGACGCCCCCATCCTCTTCCGAATGACCCAGAATGATCTGGGTGCCGAGGCAGATGCCCAGGAAGGGCGTGCCGTTCGCCACCACCGTGCGAATCACAGCCGCCAGGCCAAGCTCATTGAGATGTCCCATGGCCGCGCCAGCCGCCCCCACACCCGGAAAAATCACACGTTCCGCTGAGAGGATCTCAGCCGAATCCGATGTGATATGGGCCTCAAGGCCCAGCGATTCGCAGGCCAGCCGCACACTGGTCAGGTTACCCGCCTTGTAGTCAATAATGGCAATCATGGGCAGGATGCTAGCCGCCCCCGTCGCGGCGGTCAAGCCCCGCCCCCCCGCAAATCCTCACCGCGCGCTCCAAGCCCCGCCCGCGCCGTTGATGGTCGGTGGCTCTTGGGGACGATGGTCATGGAGGAAACAGCCATCTTGCGTCCGGAGGGTACTCCCGCTAGCATCTCCCCCATGCTCCATCGTCCGTCCCAAAAAAGCCTTGCCATCTTCTCAATTCTCACGGTCATTGCGATTGGCTTTGGGGTGCTGTTCCGTCATAGACACATCGGGAACCGCCACGAAGATACGGAAGGGCTGACGCCCCTCTCTTTTGCGGCCACTGATCGCATTCTCATCCTGGCGCCACATCCAGATGACGAGATACTGGGTTGCGGTGGAGTCATTCGCCATGCGGTCGAGCACCACATACCCGTCCGAATCGTATTTCTGACGTATGGCGACTTCAACGAGTGGTCGTTTGCCCTCAACCAAAAACACCCGGTACTGAAAGCTGAGGCGGTCATGGCCATGGCGGAAGCGCGGCGCAACGAGGCCATATCCGCAGCCGCGGAGCTCGGCCTGTCAGCGACAAATCTCGTGTTTCTGGGGTATCCGGATGGCGGCACTATGAAGCTCTGGCTCAATCTGTATGACACCCGAAAGCCCTATCGTCATCCGTTGACCAAGGCGACGGCGGTTCCCTATCCAAACGCTTTCCGGCCCGGCGCGCCCTACAAGGGTGCCGAAATTATCCGTGATTTGAGAGCCATCTTTGCCGAGTTCCTACCCACCAAGGTGTTTGTGTCGCATCCCGCCGACTTGCACCCCGATCACAAAGCCCTTTATCTCTTCACCAACGTTGTGCTGTGGGAAATGGAGGGGGGGGCTGCGCGTGAGATCTACCCCTATCTCGTTCACTTCAAAGACTGGCCGCCACAGCGGGGGGTACGGCCAGAGGCCTCCTTGATGCCCCCTTCACGGTCTACCCTGGACACATCATGGTGTATCTATACACTAGACAGCGCGGCGGTCACCCTCAAACGAAAGGCTTTGGACCGACATGCCACGCAGACCGCAGCAGCCGGACGCTACCTGTACTCCTTCGTACGCCGCAACGAACTCTTTGGCGACGTGGTTTCGATTCAATTGTCCCCGGAACACTCGGTCGTCGATGAGTCCACCGGAGAACTTTCCAGCTGGGACCGCGAGCTATCGACGGAGAACCGGGCACGCATGGTGGGCATCGAGAAGCGCGAGATCGCCCTGGAGAAGGGCCGGTTGTCTATCACCCTAATACTCACCCGGCCGGTGGCCATGCTGACGGGCATGTCTCTCTATATCTTCGGACAGCGGACCGATCGGCCTTTTGAACAGATGCCCCGACTACATATCCGGCTCGGAGCCACCCAACATCAGGTCACAGACCGCGGACGACCCCTTCCCTCCAACATCATCACATTGGTGCGCAGCGCCCGGAAAGTAAAACTGACACTCCCGCTCAATATGCTCCAGCAACCTGAGCGAGTGTTCGTCGGCTGCCGCACCTACGTGGGGGCCCTTCCGGTGGATGCCGCCATGTGGCGTATCATTGACCTTCCCCGTGGGGGTACCGCTGAAGGCGGGAGTCCAAACGGCGAGACGATTCCATGAGTACAAATACCGTTCGACACTTCATGCCACTGGATCTGGCCGCCGTCCAACTCATCTGTTACGACACCGCCTTGCGGGGCGCCACACTGAGGGGTGTATTCGACGACGTCCGGCTGGTGGCAGATGCGATTCTGCTCTATCACATCAAGGTCGAGCCCGATTCGTTCCTGGTCGCGGGGGCCGAAACTCGTGTGTCTGGCTACATCGCAGGCTGCGTGGACACGCGACGCTTCGACAGACTGTACAGGCGACGGGTCTTGCCCTCTCTGGTTCTACGTATCGCCACACAAGGTCACTGGGCGCACCGCATCTGCCGCCGCCTGCTCTACGATAGCATGGCCTATGGTCGGGTCTTGCATGCGCAAAGGCAGCGCTTTCTGGAGGCCTATCCCGCCCACCTCCATATCAACGTCGCCCAGTCGGCCCGCGGCGCGGGGATGGGATCATCCCTCCTCGCAGCCTTCACCGCCCATCTCGCCACGCACGGCGTCTGTGGCGTTCATGCCGTAGTGCAATCGCCACACGGTGCCGCATTCTTTGCAGAGCACGGCTTCACCGTGCTCGCACACTACCAATCCCCCCCCCTGCTCCACCTGCCACCGGCCGATGTCAGGATCATGGGATTGACCTGCATGGACACTCACTCAAAAGGGAAGCCCGAGCTCTTGGATACGGCGCTGAATGGTGCGACGAGAGAGCTGTAGCCTCTCTGCGGCGAGCGTACGGTTGCCATCGCAGCGTCGCAGTGTCTGCAGCAGAATTTCCTTTTCCAATTCTGCGAAGCTCATGTCGGGGGGGACGACCAGGCGATCGTCCTGGGCCACAGCGCCCTCCTTAAAATGCACATCCTCAGCTCTCAGAATGGCCCCCTTCGCCATCACCACAGACACCTCCACGATATTGCGAAGCTCTCGGACGTTGCCGGGCCAGTCATGCCCCTCAAGCGCTTCGTAATATCCCGGCTCCACGGTTGTGATTCGACGCCCCATATCGTGGCAGGTCGTGGCAAGGAAATGATCCGCGAGCGGACGAATATCACTGCGACGTCCACGCAGTGGAGGTAACTGGATGGTCATGACCTTCAAGCGATAGAGCAGGTCCTGCCGGAAATCGCCGGCCTCGACCAATTCCTCCAGGTCGATATTGGAAGCCGAGATCACCCTGACATCCACCCGAATCGATTCCTGTCCGCCCACGCGAAACATCTCCCGCTCCTCCAGCACTCGCAGGAGCTTTACCTGTACGGAAGGGGGGGCACTGCCGACCTCGTCGAGGAAAAGGGTGCCTCCATGCGCGCGCTCGAATGCTCCGCGATGCTGATTCATCGCGCCCGTAAAGGCGCCCTTCTCGTGGCCGAACAGTTCAGAATCCAGCAGGCTCTCGGTGAAGGCACCGCAGCTGACGGCCACGAAGGGTCCCTCCATGCGTTTGCCATCCACATGCAGAGCGCGCGCCACCAGCTCCTTGCCGGTGCCGGTTTCCCCCAGCACCAACACGGTCGTATCCACGCTCGCCAGCGACTCGATTTGTGAAAGTATGGGCTGCATCGCACCCGACCGCGCCACCATGGCACGCGCCGAGTAGCGATCCTTCAGGGCGGACTCCAGCCGGGCCACGCGCTGGCGCAACCGGTTCGTCTCCAGGGCGCGGCCCACACGCGATCGAAGATCGTTCAGGTCGAGCGGTTTGGGCAGGTAGTCATAGGCACCGATCTTGAGGGCCTCCACCGCGTTGCTGACCGTACCGAAGGCCGTCATCATCAGCACAGGGACCTGAGGGTCGATCCGCAGAATGCGAGTCAGCACTTCAATGCCGCTGATATCCGGCAGCATCAGATCGCACAGCACCACATCACAGGCCTGCTGCTTGAAAGCCTCCACACCCTCCATGCCCGTGAGTGCGGCTACGGGGTCGCAGTCCATTCGTGCGATCGCGTTGGCCACCGAACGGGAGCCATCCGGATCATCTTCGACGATCAGTATGCGTGCCTTCTCCATCTTCACCTTTCCATTCATGTGCGAGGGGCGTGCGACGCGGTCACGCCCGCGAGCGGCAGGCGCATGCTGAAACAGGCACCACCGCCCTCGGCCTCCGTAACATCAATCGTACCTCCGCACTTCTCAATAGCCGTACGAGCAAGAAATAAGCCAAGCCCCGTGCCGCCCGGGCGTGTGGTAACGAATTTCTCGAAAACATGATCGCGTTCTCCGGCCGGAATGCCGGGGCCACAATCCGCCACCTCCAGGAGGGCCATCTCCTCTTCACGCCGTAGACTTACTACAATTCGCCCCCCCTGGGGCGAATGCTGCTCGGCATTCATTAGCACGTTCAGCAGGCCCCGGCGCAGAGAGGTGGCGTATGCGCTCACCTGCAGATGATCTTCCATCATACGCGCGTCGACAGTGACCTTCTGGCGAGCCAGGCGGGTCTCAATCATCTTGAGACAGTCCTTCACGCAGACCCCCAAGTCCATCGCCTGCTGCTCTTCCTCCTGCGGCGACGACAGGGAGAGAAACTGTTGCAGGACCTCTTCCATCCGTTCGGCCGCGTGCGTCGCACGCGTGGCCAGCTCCTTGATCGTCTCGCGCGATCCGGCCGCCTCGCTGTCCGCCTCTTCGCGCAACATCTGGACATCCAGCTTGAGGGAGGAGAGTGGATTACGGAAGTCATGAACCACCCCGCCAGCCATCGACCCGGCGAACGCAAGGTGCTCCTCCTTCTGCCGCCGCTTCTCGTACGCCTCCTCGCGTCGCATCACCCACAGCACCAGTATAATGCAGAATCCGAATGCCACAGCCACCGTCACCACGGCCACTTCAAACATAGCCGTCGTAGCGGCGACCGGTCCGGCGGCTTCCCGATCGACGATTTCGCGGCGCAATGCTACCTCGACCGATTTGACACTGCCGTTGACGGATACCACATCCTTGGTGAAGGTCACCACCGGGATGTCGTGATCGCCCGTGCGCAACACCTTCAAGCGGAGTCTGACATTGCGCGGCAAGGGCGCAGAACTCCACTCGGGCCCCGATCGCTCACGCGCGGGGAGTTGGACCGTTTCGCCACTCGGATGGGGCGCCACTTGCCTGTGAAAGACCGACACGCCGTTCTCGGTTACGGCCACGTATTGCAGTCCCTGCTCCACGGTATAGAAAGATTGCACCAGGGCCGAGAAATGCTCCCAGCTCGTGACCGTCCGGTTGGAGACGACCTCCGTCTGTCCCGCCAGATAGGCATCCATGGCGACCCCGAGCTGCAATACATTGCGCGTGGCCGCCGTATGGACTTGGCGGTGATGCAAACGGAGCAGGACCCACAGGGAAAGACCGGCCGTCAGGGCGATTCCAAGAATCAGAACCGCCAGCAGACGCCGTAAATCCACCTCGTGTTGCTTTGAATCCTTCATAACCTGAACCTGACCATTCGCCGCCTGCAACCGGCCACTCTGACACACCTCACTGCGCAGTCAGTCACGCCTCCGCAGGTGGGACCCGGCCATTAGCCCCACTACATCGGGCTTTTCGTCAGCCTTTAGTGCATTGGCACATCTACTGCTATGAAACCAATAGCAAGGATCATACCGCAGACTACTATCATGTACCCCCACCATATGAAAGGAGGAACAATAGACGACGAGACGGCTCGCCTCGGATCGCATTCCTCTTAAGAGATGCTGAGATCCCGAGGGCTCGATACTGGTGCGCCTGTCCAGGCCGCCATTCGGGCATGAGCCGTCTCTCTCCCTTCTTTGGCCGCACCGATGCACACGCATCCGTCAATACCTATTTGCTATTCTGGGGGCTGACCCCACGGGTGGAGCCGTCCTCTCCGAGCCTTCCGGGCGGCAGCATGGCGGAGAGATTGTTTCGGTGGCGGACGCCGCCGGCAGGGCCGGGCTGATCCAGACATGAAGCATCATGATGGCGTCTGTCTCAGTACGAACGAGTTGATTGGGGGGCGGTTGCTCTATACCAGCGTCCCTGTCCGGGAGCGAGGGAGACGGAAACGGCAGCGTCGACCAGGCTGCTGAAGATGGGGTTGGTGCGAACCGTGGTCGCCAGGCTGGTGGCGCGGGGATTGTGCGCATAGAAATAGACGACTCCAGGCGCGCGAGAGCCCCACTCAATGACCAGATCGGGATCGTCGGCAGTGAGCAGGTTGCCCGCCGCGACGCGGAAAGGCTGATCGAGCGCCTCGACAACGGTGTGCAGGAGCGAACCACCGGAGGGAGCAACCCGCAGTACCCCATCCCGTTCGACAGCGCAGGTCCAGTGCGGGTTGACCCCGTCGAGCGTTAGCGGCAACGCATCGCGACGCTGGACCGAGGTGGCCACCGTGGCCGCAGCACCGTGGCGGCCGACCATGCGAATACGATAGCCGGTCTGCACGGTGGTGCCGGGCGTAAGACCGGTGACGGTCGCATTGGCAGTGTAGCGGGTGACCAGCGCGCGGAGCTGTTCGGGTGAGGTGATCGATCCGGGCCAGAGCAGAACCAGGAACGCCGTTCGATGAGTCTCGCCGGCAGCAAAGGCGCGGCCGGGCGTTGTGAGCTCGACATGCTCACGTCCATTCCAAACCCCCTTCAGGTTCGAAAACTCGGCTTGATAGGCCGTAGCGTCGAGCGGAATAACTACGAGATTTCCGGCGTCGCTCGGCCAGAGCATGAGCGGGCTGCCAGGCGCAAGGGCATGGCGGTGCTGTTCGCCAGCCACAATGGACGCGAACGCCTCGGTCACGAGATTGTTCCCCACATCGGTACAGGTATAGCGCCACGCAGGTGCGAGGGGTGGCATCATGGCAAGCGCGAGCACACCGATGCTATCGAGGGTGCCAGCAGGAATATCCTGCTGCGCTGTTAGCTCTGTTTCTACCAACGTGGCGGTTGCACCATCCACGGCGGGTCGGTAGACGGTCAGGGCGGTTCGCGAACGGAAGTGGTTGCCGGGCGGGTTAAAGTCATAGGTGATGACATGATGATCGCCCGAAGCGGATCGAATCCGCAACTCGGACTCGACATGGTCCTCGGTATGTCCATCGCTGAAGCGAATGCGAGGGCAGGGCCTGAAGTATTTGCACGGCTGAATGATACCGGTCTCGATGATACGCGGCACCAGCTCGCGCGCGTCTTTGAGCATGCCCACCTGGCCAGCGGCCTGGCCAGTATGCCAATTGGAGTGCTGGAGGAAGATCTCGCGTTCGTCGTAGACAAAACGGGAAGGCACACGCGCCAAGGAGGCGATTGTGTTCTGGTTGTCGCCGCACATACTACAGTAGAAGCCCTGCTCTACGACGTGAAAACGACCGCTGTATGCCTCGCTGCCATCAGCGGCTTCGATATGCGTCATAAGATCGCCCTCCGTCGTGATGAGGAGCGGCTCAACGACAGTGAAGCGTCGCGTGTGTGGATACCAGCGCCTCACAACGGCGTCGTTGTGATAGAGGGTCACGCGCGTCAGGGGGACTGTGTGTGAGGCATCGAGATGGAGATAGATCCGGGTGTGGCCGCAAAACACCTGTCCGCCGCCACTTTCACCGTTGGTGGTTTGGTCAGATGTAAAGGCGTAGCCCTCGAAGCGGGGCCCGTTGCTCACCATCGAGGCGTAGTGAAACGCTCCGATGCGCTCACGGCGCGTGGCGTGAACGAGCGTATGCCACCCCTTGGCGGCCGCCGTGATCGCAGCCGGCGAACGATAGTCACCTGAGACACGCGGGTACGGGCCATACCCGCCGGCCAGCAAGTCCCGATAGAGGGCACGGGCATCGCCGTGCGCTGCACCGTCACAATCGAATGTAAAGAGATCGAGGCCGCGCCAGAAACGCTGGAAGAAGGGCGAGATCGTGCTGTCGCGCGACTGCATGAGCGTGGGCACGGCATTCTTGCCACCGGAGAAGGCTCCGCCAAGAAACTTCCACAAGAGGGCGTAGGGATTCCCGAAATCTGACACGTCCGGCAGTCGCTCGATGGACTGAAAACTGTACGCGCTGACGTGCCCTCTCCCCCGCTGTTGATCAGGCGGTAGGGGGGTATCCTCATAGCCATCCTTGAAGCGGATACCGGGCAAGGCAGCAAAATTGGTGGATGAGGCCTCGCGGCAGTCGCGCACGAGGGCTTCGTAACGATCCGACGTGAGCGATGCAACGGGATCTGTAAAGACGAGAAAATCGAGCCCGGCCTGCCGCGCGGCTTCCACCATATTGCTCACAGTTGCGACGCCGCCGCCATGAAGGGAGCGAGCACCGATGAGTCCCCGGTAGATCGGCGTCGGCCGCAGCAGCAGATCGTTACCGGCGTCCGGCGGCTCGCAGCGCGCCATCAGTGTTTCAGCCGATTCGTCGTTCTGGCCGGGCGCAAGGAGCCACAGTTCGCCGAGGGCTGCAGTGGTGCCCTCACCGCCGCTGCCGAGAGAAAATGTGACTTCGATAGATCCGTTTGTGACCGCTTCGGCAGGTAGGGTGATCGACTCAAGACGAGGTCCCTGCTTCTGCTCAAAACGCGACGGGAGCCACTCATTCTCCAGCGACTTGTCTCCCCATGCAACACGCACGGCACGTCCAGCATCTCCGCTGTAGTCCCAGTGCACGAACATAACCCGATACGCCACCCCGGACGTGAGTCCATCGAATCGGTAACGCAGGGAGTCCTTCGTTATGAGCCGTGCATTGGCGGCTGTAGCATGGAAACGGAACGCCCGCGACCAGCGGACAATGCGGCTAGGATCAGAGGCGAGGTAACCGGCACCGACACCGGATCGGTAGGGTCGGTCGGAGACGGCACCGCAGTCGATATAGGCGCTCACGCTATAGCCGGGGGGAAGCCGGGTGGACAGCACGCTGCTCAACCACGCCATTTTATCGACCGCAATAGGCACGTTGCCCGCCACGAGCGTCGCGGCAGCGGCCGGCGGTGGGGTGACCGCACGTGCATAGCCGGCGGCTGACACATAGTCGAACAGGTTGCACATCAGCCGCAACCCGCCATGCTTCATGACCAGGCCGCTCCCGTGGGCGCGGTGGTAAGCGTCCCAGATAAAATGGCGCGAAGCCGTGGTGAAGATGGCCAGGTGGCCTTTGCCCCAGTCTCGCACAGCAAGCAAGGGCGGCGCGTGGCTCCAGGTTCCGGACCGCAGCGCGGGATCGGTCTGGCCGAACGGAAAGGAGGCCGTGGTGGATTCGCCACGCACGAGTACGTCCCATCCGGGCGCGAGGCGCATGGTGTGCGTGCGGACATAGCTGTTGGCATAGTCGAGCGGCAGAAGCAACTCGTCGATCCCTTCGGTGACGGGATGTGACAGCAGGTTAGTGGTGCAGAGATAGCGATAGGCCAGGATCTGAACATCTTCGATCTGACGGGAAGGATCGAGCGGGATTTCGTTGAGTAGTTCAGCGCCGTACGGGGCGAGCCACGGGTTGAGCTGCTCTGTGAAATCGGCCACCCCGTAATAGCTGGGGCCGGGGATCAGAATGAAACCACCGCCCGCGCGCACGTACCCATCAATCGCAGCAGCCAGTTCGTCGCTCACGGCGCGAGTGCCCTGGTGTAACTGGGCAATCATACCCACAACGATCGGATAGCGGTGAAGCGCTTCGGGAGCCACCTCCTCGTAGTAGTCCAGGTGCAACACATAGCCAGCTTCGCGGTAGGCGGCCAGGGCGGCCGGATCTATGGCGTCGAGGCCTTGCACGCGTGTATCGCGTGCGGCGAGGCAGAGAACGTGGATTGGTTCGGCCGCCAAAACCACGCCCAGAGAGAGCGCGAGGAACAAGCAGGCAAGGATGCTGTGTCGGGGCCTCAAGGCTCGTCCTCGATCACGGTGTGGAGGGTATACTCCAGGAGGAGGGTCTCACCGGCCCTCAGCTCACGCCGCAGCGGCACCAGTTCAAAACTGAGCGCAAAAGCATCTTCGCCGCGCACCCACCCGCGCATGCACAGTGTGCCCGGAATGGAACGATTCTCCAGGAGAAAACAGCCCAGCGCCTCGCCGCGCGTCCCCGCAGCCGCGCCGGGAGGGATTTCCAATTCATAGCCCGTAAGAGGCTGTGCCAGGAAGCGCACCATGTCAGCGTTGTCCCACTCCTTTTTGCCAATCCGCAGCTGAAGGTCGTCGACGGGCTCCAAGAACGTATCGACGGGAACGCCAGCCCCTGGGGCCATCCCGATCCGCATGCCCGGGCGACGCACATGGAGGGAGTGACCCATACTGAATCCCTGTCCGGGCGCGAGCGTGATATCAGCGTGCAGATGGATGCGCATCGTCACCTCAACGCGGCACGGCCCACGTGGTTCCCAGACCGGAATCGTGTAGTCGGTTTTAGCCTCCCAGCGTGAGCTGGGTGTGATGGCCCGCGTGGGCTGAAAGGTGCGACTGCCGTTAGGCGTCTTCCAGTCCGTGCCGGGCTGTTCGAGCCATGAGCCGTCGCTGAAATCATGAACCGTATGGCACGTGCTGGTACACCTGCCCAGGACACGGTGATGGTTGTTGAGGAAGTCGAATCCCTCGGACAGGCCGATGAACGGGCTCGGATGGAATGATTTGAAGCTACAGACCAGAACCGAGACTTCCATGCCATCGGGCATGACATCGCTCCAGGGCAGCGTGGAAGCCATGCGGAGATAGTCCCCCCACCCGAAGCCGAGTGTCACGAAGCCAAAGGCCTCATAGAAGCGATCGCCAATCCCAATGCCGCCCCTGTCGGTCTCGCGCCAGAGATTGTGATAGTCGTTCATCTGGTCGGACCCGACATGCGCCCAGAAGGTACGGCAGCGGGAGTAGAGCGGTGCCGTCGCGACCAGCGTCTTGCCAGACCGGTCCTCGGCAACCAGGTGCAGGCGCATATCCTTCTCCGCTTTGAAGCTCACGCTGGTCTCGAACCGCTCACTACCGGGATGAAACTCGCGAAAGACCCTGTCGCCATCATAGAGTGTAACCTGGTCGATGGGATGCTCACCATGCAAGGCGATCTCGACGGCGAGCTCGTCGCCTTCGTTCCATTCCATCCAGATCCCTTCCCAGTCGTCTAACATGCAGGCTCGGCCTTCCCAACGAAACGTGTCGAGGACAGGGCCCTGGGTGACGAAACTATCGCGACGATTGCCGCATATCGCATCAAGGGCAGCGGCCGGGCTTGATGCCAGCGTATAGGTTGACACGCGCTCTGCTCCTGGAAGCACGTCACGACAGATCGTGACGGGCGCGAGCGAGGAGCAAGAGGCGACCCGTTCTCGATAGAAACTAAGCGCGGCCGGGTCCGCATCAATCTCTATCAGATTGTAGCCGCCGTGGCGCCAGGGTGGGATGCGATTGTGGGTGGGGCGGGCGTAGACCGACGAGTAGGAACTAAGTTTTACGAGGAGGTCTTCCAGCATGTTGGAGTTGGGATAGGCGTGCCGCATCTCCGGCAGCGCCTCCACATTGAAGACCACACAGCAATTCCCTTCGTCGTCGAGCATCTCAAGCCCGGCTTGGAGCGCCACGTGGTGTATGCCGGATGCCGCCCGACACTCGGCCTGTACCTGTTGCCACCGTTCGGGCGAGAGGGCATCGTAGTCGGACAGGACGACCGCGGCGGCATAGCCCGCGGCGGCCGCTGCGGCGGCCACGTCCATGACGGATACATCGGTAGGCGGGAGTCCGATCCAGACCTTGTGGGGGCGCAATGCGGCGCGTTCAACCGCCTCGGTAGGCGTCAGGTAGCGGTAAGAGAAGTCCTGCTCGCTGACAATGCGGCGCGGTGGCAACGCCATGGCTGTAGCACGATTGCCAATGGGCACGGGACCGGCCGCCCAGCGCAACATGCCAACCAGAAAGTCGAAGCCCTCCCCATCACCTTGGCGCAGGAGAAACTCCTCCCAGCGCGGCAGGCAGGCGTTCGCCAGCCAAATGGCTGACGACTCGGGAAAGGCGCATACACGACCGCGACCGAAGGTGCGGCACGACGCCAGCACGGGCGCATCGATCGGCTCGTCCGTGCCGGCGGTATAGTTCCCGTCTGGAAAAGGTTCCGATCGGCATGTCTCACTGCCGCGCAGAAGCACGGTCCAGTCGTCCGATGGCAAACACGTTAGCGACTGCGTGCCGTGCCCGCCATCCACCACCAGGAAGAGGGCGCCACTGCCCGGCGCAAAGGGAGCATTCGGGCCGGCAAAGGCCTTGATCAGCCGACCTTCCGGCATATTGGGCAGCGCGGCGCAATGGTCCGGCCTGCTGTCGCTAAGCTGGTTGAACGCGAAGCGCATATCAAACCGCGCAGCGAGACGATTCAACGGTTCCACGGTCTTGCCGTAGCACTCGCAGAACATCAGGACCAGCCCCCCACCCCGCTCAACGAAGCGAACCAGTTCAGGTTCGAACGATGCGAACAGGTCGCTATCGTCCTTGGGATGCCCCGGCAGCGGTGAGCGGAGCAGGACGACTACGGCAAATGCATCCAGGTCGCCCGGCTCCAGTTGCCCTGCGAAAGACTCAAACAGGAAGTACCCGCTCGCTGCGAGCTCCAGCTTCAACTGAGGCGACACGAGGTGAAGGAACTGGCCTTCACCGCTCTCGGACGCCAACAGCAGAACGGGAATAGATTCAGTTTCCATGGATCAGCACTCTCTTAATCCCGTGAGGGGCTAGGTGGATTGTCTGGCCATCTGGCGCGTTCCAGTCAGTCGCCAGACCGTCGGCCTCAAACAGAAGCACGCGCGTGCCCTTGTCGCCTTCGGGGCGCACCGCAGCGGCAACAACAGTTGGCGGCAAACCGATGAGGGCGGGACAGGCCTGTGTGGGCTCCGAAGCGGGCAGGTTGAACGCCATGCCGCAGCGATGCAGATCCGAACAGGCCCGCCCCTCGGCGTCAAGGTCGACCCGGAACGTGAAGACATGGTAGCCGTTGTCGTACATGTCATCGGTTGACGTGACTGGAAACCAGGGCGCCCACCGTTTGACAGGGCTTCGCAGGAGCATGGTTTCGAGCTGACCCTCGCGGATGGCATGTCCCGGCGTGCCGCGATTGAAGAGGGCCATGTCACCGGCACGCACCCAGTTAAGCGCAGGGAACGCTGCGCCGGTGATGGTGTTGGCGGTCGGGGTATAGGCAGAATGTGTCGCCGATCCGCACAGCGTCTCGGTCGTGAAGGCCTCAACCCGGTCGCCCGCGGCCGCCCAGGTCACGGACACCTCCGTCGTGCACCCGATCCACCAGAGCTCAAGTTGAACATCGACCGCCGAGCTGTCGGCCGCCACGTGGAGCGCCTTGCGGACCTGCAATAATGCAAAGCCGGGCCACTGTGTATGGGCTGTGTCGAAAGCGGCATGGGTGACCACGCGCAGGTCATCCACGACATCCTGCTCTTCGCCCATCACCGTAAACAGGACGTGCGCAGCGGGACTGTCGGCCACTACCAGCAACGCCTTCAGCACGTTCGCGCGGCGTTGCGCGGGCGACAGCACCCACGACGCGTCCGGGTTGTTGGGATGGCAGCCCCATCCCCAGTCGCTGTGACCGGCGGCGGGTGCAACACAGCGGATGCCGGTGCCATCCCAGGCCGTCCAGTAGAAATCGCCGACCGTCACGCGATAGCCCAGCTCAGACTCGAACCAGTCCAGGCCCGAAGCCATGTTTTCGACCACCGCGCCGGGCGAGCACATGTTCAGATCGCAGATCGTCTCACTACCGCCCGTGATCTCCAGTCGGCCTTCGGCCAGTAGTCGTGCCATCGGCTCGTGCCAACGCGGTTCCGTCGTGAGAAACTCACAAATCGGCACGGCCTGGCCGAATGTGAACGTCGCCTCCGGATGGGCGCTCAACAGGGTTAGGGCCTGCGTGTAGAGCTCGGTACGCCGCTGCCGATACCACGCCACCTCGCGCCGCCAGACAATATCAAGGTGCTGGTGAGGCACAACATGGACGGTGAGTGGGGGCATGCAGCCGAACCTTTCCATATCTTCCGGTGCTCGGTGGGCCGACGTAATCTACTGGATCAATACAATCGTGCCTGTCGGTGGAAACTCGAAGTTGGTGAGCTTCACGTCGCCGCTACCCACGTCATAGACCACCTCGACCCCAAGTAAGGGGGCTACAACGTTCGTACTCGTGAACGTCCCAGAGAGGCCAGCCGCATTGATGATGGTCACCGTATCTGCAAGGTCCCCATAGTCAGTCCCGTCAAACGCGACCGTGAGGGAGCCATTCACGGTAGCAGCACCGGATACCGTGATCGGCGACACGCCGCTGGCATTGAGCTCAACCTTCAGGGCCGACAGCGAATTCTGGGAATACTGCCCTCCCACCGTGATCGTAGGCGCCGTGCCTTTCACTTCAAAAGTGCCGGTTGCGGTAGCCTCTTCACCGACCACCAACCAGCCATCGATATCAAGCGTGCCGTCTTCAATGCGATAACAGCCCGTGCTTCCATTACGGCGCCCCACCATGACGTAGCTCTTGACCGCGACCGTTCCGTTGCTCTGGATGAACGTGCCCGTCCCATACTCGCCGCAGAAGATGTAGTTCTCCGTGTTGGTCAGCGCCACAACAGCACTTCCGCTCATCGTGTACGAACCCGTAGAGCCCGCATCAACACCAAGGTAGAGGTACTTGTTGCTGGTCATGGCTTCAAGCCGACCCCCGGTCTGGACCACCTCCCCCGTACTCCCATTCAGATGACCCACACGGATATGACCGTTGTTGACGGCAAAGCTGCCGCCTTGGAGGTAGTAACCGCCGAACCCGCCGGACTGTTCTCCCAAGACGACGTCGGCACCAGCGGTGTTGGTGCCCGCCAACTGCGTGAAGGTGCCGGTACCGCCACGACCGAGCGTCTGGTTCTGGCTGATGGCAAGTGATCCCGACTCCATCCGTACATGACCCGAGTCGCCGCCACCAAACGCCAGAGTGAGAGACTGGGCCGACTGACCATCCTGTGTGATGCGCGCCGTGCCGCCATTGAATAGCTTTGCGTCGTCACTGTTGACGCTCGCAGGAACACCGTCTGGATCCCAGTTTGTTCCGGTCTCCCAGTCGTTCGTCCCCGTCAGTTCCCAATTCTTATTGCCGCCGATAGCGAACAACACCGTCGCCAGCATTGCAGTAACGATGCAAAACAGCATGCGAAACCCCTTCGTCTCACTCATTGCACACCTCCCAGCTTAGCCATACTCACCCCACTGTCCGCAGGTTCGGCCATTATTCTACCATACCTACCACCACTTGAAAAGAGCCTCTCACGATAACTATTCTCTTGCTTATACGTATAAGCTACATTAGGATCGGGTCGAAATGCAAGCAGAAAGTTGCGAGCCCTTTCGGGCAGACCCAGAGGTTCCTATGGTCGGCAGAAAAACAGGACCGTCAATGGCGGATGTGGCAGCGCAGACAGGCGTGTCGCAAGCAGCGGTATCGTATGTCGTCAACGGCATCGCCGCTGAGAAACGCATTCCGGAAGCAACTCAGCAGCGTATCGAGGCGGCCTGTCACGAGCTGGGGTACCGGCGCGACTACCTGGCCACGGCCATGGCAACCCGGCAGACGCGGGTGATCGGGATGCTTTTCGCCAACGCCCTGGGTGAGTTCATGAACGGCATCATCAAGGGTGCCCAGGACTATCTGCGGGAACATGACCGACATGTGGTGCTGTGCACCTGTGATGACGACCCAGCAGTGGAGGCCGCAGACCTGGAAATGCTTGATCACCGCCATGCCGACGGGATTATCTGTTTCCCTGTGCCCCCCCCCCACTCTACGGATTACTGGAAACGCGCGTTGGACGGCGAACGCCCAACGGTATTCGTGGACGTGCTGCCGCTCGGGATAGACGGCGACTGCGTCCGGATCGATGACGCCGCTTGCGGCAAGGGGGCCGCGGAGCACCTGCATCGCGCCGGGATAGAACAAACCGTTCTGCTGCAGATGCCGGGATGGAGTGCGGCATCGATCGAGATGCGACAGGCAGGATTTCTGACCGGACTGCGCCAGGCGGGCCTGCCCGCCGCACGTGTGGTGGACGTCGGTGACCGACAAGCCATACACGCCCTGCTTCAATCACAAGAGAAGCTGGGCATTTTCGCCCCCGTCAGCGGATGGCTGACCCATATGCTGCGACCGTTCATCCGCTCCGTTGGACCTATTGGGGCGGGTGTGACATTTGCCAGTATCGGTCGCTGCCCCGAAGCCGACTTCGTGGTCAACTCCTGGTGGGTGGCTCAGCAACCCGAAAAAGAGATGGGGCTCATTGCTGCACAGCAACTGCTTCATCGCCTGGAAGATAATCAGCCCGCGCCCCCCACACTCGTCTTGCCCGTAGACTGGCACCACAATAGACCGTAGAGCAAGACACCCGCCGCCAACCCGCCACACTTACAGACGGGCACCGTCTCGAATCCCGGTTTCTAAACCGCTTCATGCAGGCGGAGCATCGTCGATGGAGAGCACGGCGACCGTACGCCAGAAGACCCTCGCCCACAGTGGGTTGGCAATGAGGGAGGGCTTGCGGGCGTACGGCGGGAACCTTTACGGCACAGCGTGCAGATAGTCACTGTGGATTGTGCCGTCACCCAGGATCAGCGTCATGCTTGTGACGCCGAAGATGACGCCCTGGATGGGGTTGAGCGGGCAAGCCCCCCCATGGTGCGCGCCCCCACCATCGGCATTGTTGTAGATCGCAAAGACCATCTGCTTGGTTACCAGGCGCTTCCGGGTTTGCGGGGGGATTTGCTGTTGACCAACGCGAGGTCGTGTCCAAGAGCCATGAGGGAGCGAGTCGGCCGGTGGAGACAGGGATCTAGATGAAGACCACCGGATTCCAATCATCATTGTCGAGCACATCACCTTCCTTGAGACTCTCGAAATAGTCCTCCGCCAGGATATTCTGCTGCCCGTTAAACGTGCTGCCGACTGGCATGTAGGCGCAGGTCATCGCGATACGTCTGCCACGGGTCATGCTGGCACCCGCACCATGCGCGGTCAGCCCATTGTGGAAGCTGCAATCGCCGGGGGCCATGGGAACACCAACGGAGTCAGCCATCATCATCTCCGGGTAGATCTTGAACAGCGCCTTCATATTGAACTCGATGCCCGAATTGTCGAAGCGCGCCAACTTATGCGACTCGGGCACAGACCACATGCAGCCGTTCTGAAACGTGGCGGGCTCCAAGGCAATCCATATCGAAATGGCATGACGGGAAGAGAATGACCAAAACGGGTTGTCGAGATGCCAACCGGTTGGGTTGTCGTAGGCTTCCTTTATTAAGGCCTGATCGTGCCAGACGCGAAATCCTTCGACGCCCTCCAGTGCGCACATCATGGCTCCAATCCTGGAATTTAACATGTAGCGCTTAATCGTGTCGTTGATCCGCCACAGGTTCAGGCGCTGCGTAAACACTTGGTCGTAGAATTCGTCCTCGCCTGCCACCATGTTCCGGCCACCGCCCGCCACTTTGCGTTTTCCCATGCTGCCAACAGCCTCAAGTACGGCCACCTTCAGCTCGGACACTTCATCGGCAGAAAGTAACCCGCGATGCGCGATAAAACCGTCGCGCTGGTAGTTATCAGTCTGTTCCTGGTTAAGCTCTGTATTCATGAATGTGTGCCCTCCCCCCCTTTTTCTGATCACTGGAGCAATATAGTTGACCTAAATATCATTAACTATAACTATATTGCTCTATTGATGGTAAGATCTTGATTCAAGAGGCATCCTGAACCAGACAGCTCATGGCAAAGACTTCACACTCCAGCGGCGGCCAGTCCACAGACCATCCGTTGGCACTCTACGATGCGGAAACCAGCTCTCAGGGCCTCAAGCGATTTGGCGTCGGCATTCGATATTGTGAGGGCTACGTCAACCTCACACCCAGTCTCCATGCCATCAGTACGGTCCTGATTTCGTTCATCGTCCGTGGCCGAGGATCTCATGTGATGGGTGATACGGTATACGAGGAATCCGGCGGATCATTGGGGATTACTTACTATGATGAGGTTCATGCGATTGCCACGGAACCGGAGGGGATGGATATATATAATATCTTTGTCGACCCCGAACGGTTTCCGCTCCCACTACTGCCGCCGCCTTTCCGTGATGTGTTGCATGTCATTCTGCCACAACATCGCGCTTTCAGGACTTTGCGGAATCGCGCCGTCCACCTCGACATCAGGGATCCGCAACCCCTCGCGGCCGTGGCGAAACGCATGTGCCGAGAAATTGAGGACCCGCGTGACGGTGCGGCCGCGATCGTCGCCGCCTGCCTGCGCATTTTTCTCATTGAATGCTGTCGCGCCGCTATCGCCAATGGGTTCCATCCGGCCTTACCCACAGCGCGGGCGCACCCGGTCTGGATTGATCGCCTCTGTAGACATATCGACCACCAGTTTGCCGAGCCACTCTCACTTGATGAGTTTCAGAAGTTGACCGGACTAAGCGCCGGGCACCTCTGCCGTACCTTCAAGCGCCACACCGGACAGAGAGTATTCGACTACGTGATTGACCGACGCCTTCAGGCCGCCATGCCGCGATTACGCGGCACGGATGCCAAGATCAGAACCATTGCGCTCGAATGTGGATTCAACGACGCATCGTACTTCAGCCGCCGGTTTCAAGAGCGTCTGGGCCTATCGCCGAGCGACTACCGCCGAGGGATGGAGTGAGTGGCACGGCCAATCGAAACGCGACCTATTCCGCAAATGCAGTATTACTGTCTGTGTGACGCACGTTGGGCGACGGGCCTAGCAGGAGTGAGTTGATGCGTGATCCGTTCCCACGCTAAGCAAACATAGCAATATATAGCCGCTCAACCTGCTCCCGTGCCCACGGCGTTTTTCTTAAGAATTTCAGACTGGATTTCATCGACGGGTTGATCTTGAAACAATTGATGTCCACTTCCAGCGCCAGGTTTTCCCATCCGTAGTGGTTCACCAGATTCGTTACCACCTGCTCCAGCGTCACGCCGTGCAGCGGGTTGTTCGGTTGTGCGTCGGTCATAATAGGAAGCGCCTGGATTGAAGTTATGGCACAGCCGGTGTTGCAGCATTAGGACTTAATCAATCCGTCTCCCAGTCATCTGTGCGGAATGGTGCAACGGGAAGGCCCTGCTGCCCGTAGAGCGTGCAGGGCGGGTTGTCTGCCCAAGCGTAGCGCACCGCCAGCGGGGCGGGACAGGCCGCGGCGCTTAGCTGTACGCCGCGGCCGTCGGGGGAAAGCGACGCCGCAGCCCAGACGAAATGCCGGTCGGTGCCGGCCAGAGCGAAGCCCTCGATCGTCTCACCTCGGCACTCCAAGCCCCCGCCAGTATGATCAAAGACAATGTGGACGACTCCAGCCTCGATCTGCCACTCCTTCATCGCAGGTGCCTGGCCCTGGCCGGTGGCGAGGCCGTAAACGGTATCGCATGCATTCCAGGCCAAGCGATTCCCTACATCCAGTTTATTGGGCGGGTGAATGTCGTCTGTCAGACCAAGATCGATTGTGACGGCCATGCCGGTAGCCGGCATAGCCAGAGACATCGCTTGCGCTTCACGCAGCACAGCCCAGGTGCTCGGGGACGGTTGGGGTGGTCGCGCCATATAGTTGGGAAGCTGGACGGTCAGGAAGTGAAAATGCTCCTGTTGCCAGCGCGCACGCCAGTTCCGGATCAAACAGGGCAGCAGGGTGCGGTAGTGGCGGGGCTGCACGGCGTTGCTTTCGCCCTGGTACCAGATACAGCCCCGCATGGCAAAGGGAGCCAACGGCTCGATCATCCCGTTGTAAAGCGCACTCGGTGCGTTGGGATTGTCGAGCGTCAGCGGCCGAGGCGGTATCGTGACGAGGCCGTAGTTGGCCTCGATCGCATAGCGCCACGCGCCTGCAAGGGGAAGGCGTGGGTCGTCCGGCCGCGATGGACAGGCGACGTACATGGCCTGGGCAGGACCGCACATGCCGCCGACACACATGTCGCTATGGACGCGCACGGCGATGATGTTGCGGCCCGGTCGCACCCATTCTCCGGGCACGGTGTAGATGCGTGGAAAGCTCCATGCATCCGGTCGATCCTGCATAGTGACGCTGCCGATTGGGACGTTGTTGAAGTAGGTAATGTCGCTTTTGTCGGTGGCTCCGATAGCCAAACAGAGATCCTGTCCGGCCCAGGCCGAGGGGACATCGATGGTCTTGCGGAACCAGAGGATGCCGCTGAAACTCAGTCCCTTGCTTTGCCAGTTGCCCGGCAGCTGCATATCCTGCCATGCGCCCTCCGGATCAGGACGGTCGGCCCAACCGCGTGGAAATCCGAGATTGCCGCCGTCATTCGTTCGCTCGCTGATGTCCCTGGTCTGCTCAATCCATTCCGCCTCTTTTTCAAGAGAGCACTCGAACCCCTCCTCAAAATCATCGATCGTCGCGTGTCCCGCCGGATCGCTCAGGAGGCACTCCCGACTGGTCCACGCTCGATACGGGTACCGCCCCAAGAGGAGTTGACGAGACCTATGGGCACGCCCAGTCGGCGGTGCAGCTCGCGGCCGAAGAAGTAGCCGACCGCCGAGAATGGGACGGCGGACTCCGGCGTGCAGGGCTGCCATTCCGCGCTGCTGCTCATCTGGCTCTGCGGCATTGCGGCGGGGCACTGAGGAACCATGAGCAAACGGATGGCAGGATGATC
This sequence comes from Lentisphaerota bacterium, assembly GCA_013203785.1. Lineage (GTDB taxonomy): Bacteria > Verrucomicrobiota > Kiritimatiellia > UBA8416 > JABMPJ01 > JABMPJ01. The sequence continues at coordinate 37,472 of JABMPJ010000166.1, forward strand.
GGCGGCCGGAATTGCTGTTTCGGCGTTGTCGGCCTGGTGTAGCGCCCACTGCATGTTGGACTGGCCGGAGCACAGCCAGACTTCGCCGATCAGGATATCCTTTAGCACCAAGGAGTGCGATGGGGATGCGCTCCGTAGTGTCAGCGTATTCGGCCGCCCATCGGCCGCCAGCGGATCAAGTGCCACCGCCCAGTGGCCCTGCTCGTCGGCATGAGTGCTCTTGACCTGCAGGACGCCAACTGTATCCGGACGGGTCAGCTCGAGGCTGACGGCAACACCGGGAGCGGCCGTGCCCCACACGGGTACGGGCTGGTCCCGTTGCAACACCATGTGGTCGGCAAAAACGGAAGCAACTTCCAATGGTAGGGACATATGGATTATTCCTGTGGTTATCAGTCAAACAGCTAGACGCTGAAGGCCGCTTGATCCGTCGAGCGACTAGACGGCCATCATGGCTTGCAACTCGACGAGACGCGCGGCGATATCGGAGGGAGAGAGGGTGACGAGGCGGTCGAGGCTGAAGGCTTCGACGCCATGGGAGGCCACAACGGCACCATGCAGGAGAGCGGTTCGCAGGGTACTGTCGCTCACGTTGCCCTGCTGTGCCAGGTAGCCCATCATAGCGCCAGCAAAGGTATCGCCGGCACCGGTGGGATCGGTCACCGCAGCGACAGGATAGGCCGGCACAAGGAAGAGTCCGTCAGGGCCAAATAGCATGGCCCCATGCTCGCCTTTCTTAATCACAACATAGCGCGGCCCCATCTGGCGAATAGTTTCGGCACAGCTTCTGAGGTTGTACTGGTTGGTCAACAGGCGCGCCTCGCTGTCGTTCAAGGTCAACATATCCACTCGGCCAATCACCTCCACCAGCTTCTCGCGCGCAATGTGGATCCAGAGATCCATGGTGTCGGCCGCGACAAACTCGGGCGACACTACTTGGCCAAGCACATGTAGTTGTAGCTCGGGTGCAATGTTCCCCAAGAGGATATAACGCGCCGAGCGGTAGCTCTCCGGCATGATGGGCATGAAATGCTCAAAAACGTTCAGGTCGGTAGCGAGGGTTTCACGGTTAATCATATCGGCATCGTAGACCCCGCTCCACCGAAAGGTCTCGCCCTCGACCTGCTGAAGACCGGCCAGATCGATCCCGAACCGGTTATAGACGGCCATGTACTCGTCGTTGAAGTCGGTACCGACAACACCCACCATACCGACCTTGCCGAAGAAGGAGGCCGCCGCACAAGCGTAGCTCACCGAGCCACCCAGGAGCGACTCGCGCTTCTCAAACGGGGTTTCAATTGTGTCGAGACCGATGGACCCGACGATGACAAGACCTACGTCTTCGGCTTTGCTCATTTACCTATCCTTCTTAAGGGCGTTGGGAAAACTATTGAACCTCATCTATCTAGCTGGGCCGATGCTCTGAAACGATATCGCGCACATTCACCTCCACACGGCGCACTTCCGTTATGCCCAAGCCATCAACCACCCGCTCGCGGACGCGCTGCTGGAGGAGCTCGCAGACTTCGTGGACTTGTGAGCCGGCTTTGACCCTGACATCGATCAGAAGATCCACCCCGCCGCGCGTGGGCTTGACATGTGGCAGCATGCGAACGATCGACGGGAACTCGGTCGAGAGCTTCGTGATGTAGTCCGCTATGGCCTGGGTACTAATGCTGACCGCCCCACCCTCGTTATCGAAAGAGAGGAAGCGCTCGCGCCGACGGGTGCGCAGTTCGCTCGCCGTGAATAGAACGGCTGCAGCCAGAAGCCCACCGCCCATCCACGCCCAGATCTCGCGGCCACTCTGACCCATGAGCTGGATCTCCTGCCAGCGCTGCGGTGAAATCGCCGCCATGAGGAGGGAAATGCCAACCGACAGCAGTACCACAAGGACCAATAACCGTACGATGCGTCTAAGAAATTTCATATGACATCCTTTCGTTCCAGGCAATCCACTGCGCCATCTACACCCAACAGATAACTCGTTCCGCCGAAGCCGGCAAGCTGACCCATACAGGCGGCATCATCTCATCCCGTGTGGCGTGGCCATAGAGGTCAGGCTCACGTCTATCCGACAGATCCAAGTGGAACCCGTTCAGGTTCAGACTTTTCATCGACGTCCTTTCCACTGTAGCCGCCCGCCGGGACCGGGCGAATATCGTTAGCATCATATTCCAGATACTGGCCGTCCTCGAGTCTGACTTTGACTCGCTGCAACAATACGTTCACCGCTACGACATAGCCACTGCCATTGGGGCACTCCACTGTGGTGCCCGTGTAGGGCAGCCCTCGTCCCATCTCACGATAGTTCTCGTACTCATAGCGCAGGCAGCACTTCAGGCGGCCACAGTTGCCGCTGATGGCGCCAGGATTGAGCGATATCTTCTGCACTTTAGCCATCTTGACGTTGATCGTATCGAACTGTCGCAGCCACGTACAACAGCAGAGCTTTCGCCCGCACGTGCCGATGCCGCCAATAATGCCCGCCTCGTCCCGTACGCCAATCTGGCGCATATCCACGCGGCACTTCAATTCGTGCGCCAGATCGCGTGCCAGGGCGCGATCATCCAAGCCGCTATCGCTTGAGAAGAGCACGCGCAGATGCGACCGGTCGAAGCTGTAGCGCCCCCGTACAATGTGGATCTCGGCATCTCGCTCTCGGGCACGCTCAGCCACGGTCTGCAGAGCCATCTTGCTGCGCACCGCGTTCTCGCCTGCGCGGGCATGGTCCTGCAATGTGGCCATGCGCAGTACCGTAGGCGGGTTCTCGCCCTCTTCAGGCGGCACGGGTTTGTCCTCCAGCTTGGCGATATGCCCGACTTCCTGGACCTCACCATTCTCAAGGATACACTCGTCGCCCACATGCACAGGGACCCCCTCGGGCACGGCGCAAATCAACCGCGGGCCATCCTCAATTTCAACGTATGCTGAACGCAGCATCTCTTCCTCTCTGTCACCGCAACTGATGAAACGCGTCCGTCAGGACCAAGGGCTCGGGTAGGTTCTGCTCCAACTTTCTGTTCATGGCCTCGACCGTAGCGACGTTGGCCAGTGCCTCCCGGTAGCTCAATGCATTGGCACGGGCAGTCAAGACATCCAGTTGATCGGCAAAGTATACCAGAGAGGGATCGCCACCACAAAGCAAGAGGAAGATATCCCGGTACCAGCCCATCAGCGCCCTTAAAATGGAGGCGCGCAGCTCGCGATAGCGAGCACCGATACGCGCATCAAGCGTGTCGCGGCTCTCGTCAACACTCTCCTCATCGGCGGTCTCCTTCTCGTGGTCGGTGGCAACCTGCATCACCTCCTTGAGAAGTGCCTGTAGCCGCGCGCTGTTGCGTTCCACGGCCACAATGCGGCTGCCCTCGATGTATCCGTCTCCACAGCCCACCAAGAGCTCCACCAACTGGTCGCGCCACGCCTCGGGCAGCTGCACGGCATCCGCCCCCACGGCCAAGCGTTGGCATCGGGAAAAGATGGTGGGAAGCAGGAACTGGGGCGCTTCGGTCAGCAGCAAGAACATGCTCTCCCCGGGCGGCTCCTCCAGAACCTTGAGAAAGGCATTGGCGGCAGAGGGATTCATACGATCGGCACCCACTATTACGCCGGCCTTCCATCCGCCACCGAAGGAGGTCTGATAGATACGGGACTGCAGATCACGAATCTGATCGACCGAGATTTGGCGTGATTTTTTCTGCGGCTCCAGCCAGAGAATATCGGGATGGGTCCGCTCGCTTACCTGACGGCAGGCGCGGCAGGCACCACAGGGAACATCGTCCTCTCCGCAAAACAGGAGGGAAAGGAGTCCGCGGGCGAGCTGCGTGGCCTCGCCACGCAGCGGCCCTTCGATGACATATCCCTGCGCCAGGCGGCCTGCCTGCCTGGCACCGTTGAGATAGGCAAGGGCTTCCTCAACCTGCATGGCCATCTCCCGCGACGTGAGAAAGCAAAGGGGCAACGGCACGCCATACGGCAGCCTGAACGATCTCCATGCTCTCGTCAGACTTCACAATATGAAAACGCTCAGGCCAGCGCTCGGCCAACTGTAGATAGCCCGCACGGACGCGCTCATGGAACGAGCGCTCTTCACGCTCAAACCGATCTTCGCCCTGGCCCGCATCGAGGTTGCGGCGGTGAATACGGTCAAACCCAAGCCCCACATCAAGATCCATCAGAACGGTCACATCGGGATTGAGACCGCCCGTGGCCCACTCATTCAACCCGAGAACACGTTCGATGTCGAAACCGCGCCCATAGCCTTGGTAGGCCGTGGTTGAATCAATGAAGCGGTCACAGATGACGGCAGCACCGCGGGCCAGGGCGGGCTTGATCACGCGCTGAACCAACTGGGCGCGGCTAGCTGCAAAGAGAAGGATTTCGGTTTCGGGGGCAATCGGTTCACCGGCCGCATCGTGCTGCAGGATATCCCGCACCGCTTCCCCTGTGGGTGTTCCCCCTGGGTCCCGCCCGCGAACGACCTCAAAGCCTCGCGCGCGCAGCTGTTCCGCCACGATGTTTGAGTGGGTCGACTTCCCACTTCCTTCGGGTCCCTCAAAGGTTATAAAGAGGCCTGGCATCAGGGGCGAGCCCTCACCTTCTGGCCGTCGGGCGTATCACGTACTTCCCAACCCATGGTGGCGAGCTGGTCCCGAATACGGTCGCAGTCGGCGAAACGCTTCTCACTGCGGGCAGTCGCGCGCTCGGCTAGCAGGGCGGTCACGTCGTCGCCCGGCCCCTCCGCCGCGCCCTCTGGCGTGAGCGAAAGAACGCGATCCATCTCATCCAGTACGGCCAGGGCCGCCGCTGCCGCCGGGCCGTCCACCTCCCCGGCATCCAGCGCACGATTGCCCTGGTGCACCATATCGAACAGCGCCGCCAGAGCTTGGGGAACCCCAAGATCCTCTTCAACCCCGGCGCGGAAACGGTCGCGCCCTGCGGCGGCCCACTCCGGCACGTCGCCGGGCGCTCCCGCCGCTGCATCAGTCAGACGAGTGCGGTATTCATCCAGCCGCGCCAGGGTCGTGCGGACGCCTTCCAAGGCCGGAAGGGTGAAGTTCAGCTCCTGCCGGTAGTGAGCGGAGAGGAGCACGTAGCGTATTTCACGACCGGTGTAGCCCTTCTCGATGAGATCACGGAGCGTGAAAAAATTACCTAGCGATTTTGACATTTTCTTGCCATTGACTCGCAGATGCTCGCAGTGCAACCACGTGCTGACGAACGGCTTGCCCGTGGCGGCCTCGGTCTGGGCGATCTCGTTTTCATGGTGAGGAAAAAGATTGTCCACGCCACCCGTATGGATATCAAAGCTCTCGCCGAGATAGGTGATGCTCATGGCCGAGCACTCGATGTGCCAGCCCGGTCGTCCGCGGCCCCAAGGCGACTCCCAGCCCACGTCACCGTCGTCCTCATCCCACGCCTTCCAGAGCGCAAAATCAGCCAGATTCTCTTTGTCGTATTCGTCCTGGGCCACCCGCGCACCGGAACGGAGCCCCGACACATCGAGATGGGCAAGGCGGCCGTAGGCGTGGTAGGTAGCGACATTGAAATAGACCGACCCATCCTCGGACTGGTAGGCCACCCCCTTCTCGAAGAGACGCTCAATGAGGGCAATCATCTCAGGAATGTGATCGGTCGCGGCAGGATAGTGTTCGGCTGGCTCGATCCGCAGCGTCTTGAGATCTTCAAAGAAGGACTCTTTGTAGGTGCGTGTGTAGTCGTTTAGAGAGAGCCCCGCTTCGCGCGCGCCCCGGATGGTCTTATCGTCCACATCGGTCAGGTTCATGACCTGCGTCACATCGTACCCGGAAAAGGCGAGAGTGCGTCGCAGGATGTCCTCGAAAATATAGGCTCTGAAATTGCCAATATGGGCGTAATTGTAGACCGTGGGCCCGCACGTATACAGTCCGACCTTCTTGCCCTCCAAAGGCGTGAACTCTTCGATCCCGCGGGACATGCTATTGTAGAACTTCATGGGACTGTTTCTTCTCCATACCCCTGATTAAGCGTGTTTGACAGCATACGGAAGGTAGGTAACACTGACAACCTCGAATCAAGTAGTGAAGAGAAAGGAACATGAATGAGCATCGAATTTCGAATACTGAACGTAGAACATCGCAGGCGGGCAGCAGCGGCAGACCGGCTGACTCACCACTCCCCCCGTGTTCGATGTTCGATGTTCGTGCCCTGTTTTCTCCTGCTACTCCTGATCAGCACCCGTTCGATCAGCGCCGGTCCGCTTCCTGAGGGGCTTCGGCAGACCACTTTTGTAGCTTTTGATACCGAGACCACAGGGCTGAGTGCCGCGCGGGACCGCGTGATTGAGATCGGGGCGGTCAGATTGCGGAATGGCAAGATTATCGAACGGCGGGTCTGGCTGATCAACCCTGAGCGACCTATTCCACCCGTGACCACTAAGATCCACGGCATTACGGACGAAGACGTGGCGGCGGCGCCCCTCTTCAAGGCGGTCTACCCCGAGTTCGCCGCCTTTGTCGCCGGCTCCATAATCGTGGCGCACAATGCGCCGTTCGATGTGCGATTCATGGCCAACGAGGTCGAGCGCAACGCACTGCCCGCCATCCCTGAACCTGTTCTCGACAGTTTACGCTTGGTGCGCCTCTGGTACCCAGGGTTGGAGAGCTACGCCCTTAAACCCGTGGCGGACCATCTCAAGATCAAGCCGGGTCGCTACCACCGGGCCCTGGACGACTCCGAAGCCCTCGCCCAGGTCTTCACAGCAGGGCTGAAACAGCTACCGCTCGACACCACCGTCAGTAATCTGCTTGAGACGGCCGGAGAGGCTCTATACATCAAGTCCAGTGTCCCGTTGGATGGCGCAGCTACAGAGCCCGCGCGTTGAGGACTCCATAAAGGACGCGAATTCGCTGGCGGGGCCATCAGGGAAGAGCTCCTCAATCCGTCCGCGCGCCTGTGTGGCGTTGAAGCCAGAGAGAAATAGAATCTTAAAGGCTCGCTGTACGAGCTTGCGATCGTCAAACGACATGCCAGCGCGACGCATCCCCACCACATTGAGCCCGATGACCGTATTCAGAGCGCTGTTTCCCAGCATACAGAAGGGCGGGACATCCTTGGTCACCGCACACGCACCACCCAACATGGCCAGGCGCCCTATCTTCACAAACTGGTGAACCCCCGAAATGCCGCTGATGAAGACGCGGTCACCGACCTCCACGTACCCCCCTAGAATGGAGTTGTTGGCGATGATCACATTGTTGCCCAGCACCACGTTGTGAGCCACATGGGAGTACCCCATCAAGAAACAGGAATCCCCCACAACCGTGGTTGTGCCCGCTTTGGTTCCTCGGTGAACAGTGACGCCTTCTCGGATGACGCACTCTTTGCCAATCCGAACAAAGGACTCGCCCCCGGCATAGCCGAGATCCTGGGGCTTGTCGCCCAGCGTTGCACCGGCATGCACCTCGCAACCACGGCCCATCTCGACACAGCCAAAGAGGGTCACATGGGGACCAATCCGGCAGCCATCTCCAACCTGGGCACCGTCCATGATGTAGGCGAACGGGCCCACCTCAACGCCAGTCCCCAGCTTCGCACCCGCCTCCACCACCGCTGTTTCATGAATCATTGCTCTCTCCCTGTCGCGAGCTCCGCTCACCGTATAGACCTCAAAACGCCACTAAACCCTCTTCTCGCATACTCATAAATGTCTTTGCCCGGTTCTGACCCGGCCGTCCCAGCACCACATGATCCAACACCTTGATATCGACGATCTTGCCGGCCTCAATGAGCTGACGCGTAATGCGCAGATCCTCGGCCGAAGGCGTGGGATCCCCCGATGGATGATTGTGAGCCAGCACCACCGCGGCCGCAGCGGTGCGAATGGCGTCGCGACAAATTTCCCGCGGATGCACCAAGCTGGCATCCAACAATCCCGTGGTCACCGCTTTGGGTTGCCCTTTGGCTACGTTCTTTGCGTTCAGATGTATGACCCAAAACACTTCGGAGTCCAAGACGCGCGCACGCTGCCCCAACAATCCGGCCACATCCTCCGGCGAGCGCACAGTCACATCACCGGGCAACGCTTCATCGTGAAGCCGTCGGCCGATCTCGAGGGCTGCCTTGAGAGACTTGGCCTTGGCCGGTCCCATGCCGCGAAAACCGGCCAGCTCCTCCGCCGGGGCACCCGCCATAGCGGTGAGAGAGCCGTAGTGCTTCAACATGCCCCGCGCCAAATCCACCACGTTCAAGCCCTTGGCCCCGCTACCCAGGATCACCGCCAGCAGCACATCATCGGTAACATTTTCCTCGCCGACCCGCTCCATCGCTTCGCGCGGTCTTAACTGCAGAGGAATATCGCGCACCTGCCAACGGCTTGGCGCGATCTCATAGGGTGTGCTTTGACGTTCCATAACACTCACTCGACAATCACGGTGGGACCGCTCTCGGCCCACTGCGACAGGACCGACTGTGCGATCGCCTCCACGCTCCGCTCGGGGCCGGCATCGATCCATTGTACGTTTGCCTGTGACCGCAGCCAAGTGCGCTGTCGCTTGGCCAACCGGCGCGTGCGGGCCGCAGTCTGCTCAATGGCGTCGGCCATACTGATCCGACCGTCAAGCAGTTGAATGGCCTCGGCATAGCCAATCGCCTGGCGAGCCGTCTCCGACAACCCCTCATCACGGGACAGAAGTCCTCTCACCTCGTCTAACAGTCCCTGACCATACATGGCACGGACGCGCTGCTCAATCCTGGACTTCAGGACATCTGGATTCACCGCCAGGGCCGCTATCGGGACGCTTTGAGCATGATCCGTCCATTGCGTCGGCGCGACCTGCACGCCAGCCGCCGCCCATTCAAGAAACCGAACGAGGCGCCTACCATTTTGCGAATCATCGATAGAGGCAAACAGGGCGGGACTCTGCTCGCGTAGGGCCTCCTGCAACGGAGCGACCCCTTCGGCGGCGAGGATATGTTCCCAATGGGACCGCACCTCAGGGTCGGGTCCAGGCACGTCCGAGAAGCCATGCGTCAGGAGCTTAATATAGAGGCCCGTGCCACCCACCACAATCGTACCGCGACCGCGCCGCTGCATATCCGCCAGGGCGGCGAGGGCGTGTCTGCGGTAGTGCCAGGCATTAAATATTTCGTGGGGCGCGACCAGATCAATGCCGTAGTAGCGCACGTCCGCGCGCTCTGCGCTAGTGGGTTTGGCCGTGCCAATATCCATGCCGCGATAGATCAACATGGAGTCAGCCGAGAGGATGTCGTGGCCACCGTGCTCTGCCAGCCACTGGGCCACCGCCGTCTTCCCCGACGCCGTCGGTCCGGCTAGAAAATAGCCCACCATGCTCTTCCTCAGCTATCGGTTGCCGGTGTAGGGTGATCAGCCAACGTCTCTGCCCCAACCGGTTGCGGCCACACCTGGGTCAGGATGTAGAGCCCCACACCGATACAAATGGCGGAGTCGGCCACGTTGAAGGCCGGGAAGTGGTGCGGACCACCCCGCTCGATCCAGTAGAAATCGAGAAAATCGACGACGTAGCCGAGGCGTACTCGATCGATCAAATTGCCGACAATACCGCCAATCATCAGCGCCGTGGCACAACGATGGATGAGCGAGTCGGTCATGATAGAGCGGCGAAAGACCACCAGCACCACCAGCATCACGACCGACACGAGCACCAGCCAATGACTGAAGCCAGCAAACAATCCCCACGCGGCGCCGGTGTTCTGGACGTAGTGCAAGTCGAAGAATCGGGGGATAACGGGAATAAAATCGCCGACATGGAAACGATCCCGAATGAGATACTTGCTCGCTTGGTCCAGGACGGCGATCGCGGCACTCACCCACAGAATCAACATTGGCGCTCCGTTCAGTCCATCTCCATGGCCGGACGATAGCCAGGCCGTTGCTTCTCCAGCTCCGACTGGCACGTAATGCAGTTGCCAGCAAAGGGCAGAGCCTTCAGGCGGGCCTTTTCAATCGCGCCACCGCATTCACCGCACTTACCGAACGCCCCATCCTGGAGCAGCGTCAAGGCCTCGTCGATCTTGATCAGCGCCTCGTTCTCCGAACTGGCCAGGCTCAGAGCGAACTGACGGTCGAACGCATCGGTGCCGTCTTCCTCCACATTCACCTCATCAGCACGAGTCAGGGACTCTTTCTTCAGCGAGCTGATCTGGATGGAAACGCGATCACGCATCTCGAGCAGCTGGTCGCGGTAGCCCCCCTTCTGCTTGGCGGTCAGCGAGCGATACGGCTTGGTTTTGGCCAAATGCTTCTTCGCCTTCTTGCGGCCGGGACGTATAACCTTGAGTTTCTGTGTCGTGCGTTTCTTCGGCCGCGGCGACAGTGGATCATTCAGAGCCGCAGCCTTCTTAGCGGCACGCCGCTTCTTGGCGGCTGCGCGCTGTGCATCCCGCTCGGAAGCTGCAATCTCTTGCTCAGTCTTTCCCGGCGTACTGGCCGCCGCTCCCTGTCCCTTGGCCGCAGGGCTCTTGCTTGTCGGCGTCGGTTCAGGGGTCGATGTCTTCTTCGGTGTCGGCTTGGCAACCGCCATCTTCTTGGCCGCCTTCTTGGCCACGGGCTTCTTCTTCGGTGTCGGCGTAGCAGCCGCCTTCTTCTTCGGTGCAGGCTTCTTCTTTGCCGCCGACTTCTTTGCCGTCACTCGCTTCGTCGCTGCTTTCTTGGCCGCCATAGTTTGTCCCTTCCAAAAGGAAATTAAGGGCGGGAAGCTACCACAGGCGTCATCGGCTGTCAATACATGCTCAAGAGCAATATGGGGCCGATTCACCCCCCGGAAGGGGCTCGAAGAAACTTGGCACCCTCGCCGGCATCGGGTATGGTTCCCGTTTGCATTGAATACGGGCCCATAGCTCAGTTGGTCAGAGCTGGGGACTCATAATCCCTAGGTCGCTGGTTCGAGTCCAGCTGGGCCCACTCCATTGAAAGAGAGCGCAACCTCATGACGCAACCCATAGCCCCCCTCAACTTGGATGACCTGCGCCGCCGCCTCAGCGGGAATGGCGTGTGGATAGCTGCCGCCGTCCTGGTCTTGATGATCTTCGTCTTGAAGACGATTCGCATCGAGAATATCAGCGGTGAACAGACAGCCTTCCTGCTCAACAAGATTACGGGCAATATCCAAGTCATTGATCGCTCCGGGAAGCAGATCTTCAACGGGTTGACCAAGGAGTTCTATGTCATCGAAAAAACCCTACAGACGATTGAGATGACCGAACAGGTCGGTCGCGGTGACCGCGACGAGCGCGATGACCTCAAAGTCAAAACGATTGACGGCAGTGACGTGTACGTAGACTTGAAGGTGCAGTACCGAATCGACACCAACATGGCGCGGGATATCATCCTGACCTCTGGGCCGGGCAACATGTATAAAGAAAAATGGGCCCGCGACTATATCCGCTCCATCTCACGCAACTTCCTCGGCGAGCTTACTACGGAGGAATTCTATGACTCGGCCAAGCGCGACGCCAAAGTCGACCGAGCACGAGCCGAGTGCAACGTGCGCCTGAGCCGGTTTGGCATCCATATCGACCAGATTGTGATCCCTCGTCGGCCGCACTTCTACGCCGACTACGAGGAGATGATCAAGAAGAAGAAGGAAGCCGACCAGACGGTCCACGCCGAGCACTCCAAGGCACTGGCGGCCAAGCAAAAGCAGGAAACGCTGACCGTGAAAGAGACCAATATCAAGAATGTCCGAGTCGAGGAATTTACGGGAAAGATGCAGCAAAAAATCATCGCCGCCAACGCGGGAGCTGAAAAATTCAAGAAACACGCCGAGGGCTACTACGAACAGAAGACCATTGCCGCTGAGGCCGAGTTTTACAAACTTGAAAAACGGGCCGAAGCCATCACGGCCCAGAAAGCTGCCGAGGCAGCAGGAATCAAGGCCCTGCGCATGGCACTGGAGGGCCCCGGCGGAGCGAACATGGTAAAATTGGAGTACGCTCGTAGACTGGCCAAGATGGCCATCATCGGCAAACCTTTTTCCGTTGAAGGCACCATCGAACGCTTTGAGCACCTGCGTGGTGCTGAGACCATCGGAGTTCCCGCCAAATAGCCAGTCACCCATTCACACCTGACCAGACGCGAAAGAAGCCAGTATGAAGAGTATTAAAGTCGTATCCGTGATCATCATCGCTGCCATTCTCGGGAGTTGGGCGCTGGTCGAAATTCTGACAGTGGATATTCCCATCGGGCAAACCGGGGTGAGGGTCCAGCAATATGGGATTTTAGGGAAACGGGGCGTCGTGGCGATGGATTTTGGACCAGGCTGGCATCGTGACCTCGGCCCAATCGATTCATGGGTCATGTATGACAGCACCGTGCAGACCCTGGAAATGACCAAGACGGCGCGGCGCGGCAGCAGCCCCGGGCAAGACGACGTGAAGGTGCAATCCGTCGACGGCAACGCCATTTCGCTGGATGTCACCGTGAAATACCGCATCGCCGAGGGCATGGCCCACAAGCTGTACGAAGACACCGGTGCCGGAACTCAGTACAGAACCATTGTGCGGAATGAGGCTGAAAACGCCTGCATGGGACGCTTCGGTCAGATGGCCACGGAGGAGTTCTATGACCCCGATCAAAAGCGGGTGCGATCCAAAGAAGTGCTCGATGAATTAACCGAGTCCCTCACCGATAATTATATAGAGGTGATCGATGTCCTCATTCGGAACGTGGAGTTCGAAGAGCGGTACGAGAGCAAGATCCGCAGCAAGAAACTCGCCGATCAGGAAGTAGAACTCAACAAGTCTATGGCCGAAGCCGAGCGGATGCGGGGGAAGACGCAAGTGATTGAGGCAGAGACAGAGAAACTGGTGAAGATCATCACCCAGGAGAAGGAGTCTGAACTGGTGCGGATGGAAGCCCAGACCGACCTGGAGATTGCCAAGATCGAGGCCCAATACAAAAAGTATGCCACGGAGAAAACCGCCGATGCAGACCTGATTGCCGACCAAAAACAGGCGGCAGGTCAGCGGCTCGTGCGAGAGGCCGAGGCCGAAGGTGAACGACTGCGCAACGAAGCCCTGACCGGGGCCGGGGGAGCTATCATGGTGGCGCTTGAAGCGGCCAGGAATCTGAAGATCTCGGATGTCACCATTTCAACCCTGGAAGTGGACCTGCTCGATATCGATGGCATGGCCGAGAAGCTGGGCGTTCCCGCCTCAGACAAGTAGCACCGATCACACAGACCGCACGCATAGAGTTGAGAACATCAGATAACGGACATTAGCACATGATTCGCATTAACGAGCACTACGCCAAACTGCAGGCCTCCTACCTCTTCTCCACGATCGCCAAGCGCGTCAATGAATTTCAGGCGGAGCGTCCGGATGCCTCTGTGATCAAGCTGGGTATCGGAGATGTCACGCACGGCCTCCCGACCGCCTGTATTAAGGCCATGCACAAAGCGATCGACGAGATGGCGGTCGACGCCTCTTTCCGAGGGTATGGCCCCGAACAAGGGTATGATTTCCTGAGAGACGCTATTGCGCGGCATGATTTTAGCGAGCGTGGGATCAGTATCCAGCCAGAGGAGATCTTCGTCAGCGATGGTGCCAAGTGCGATACAGCCAACATTCAGGAGCTCTTCGCTCAGGATCTACGCGTGGCAGTTCCCGATCCGGTCTACCCGGTCTATGTTGATACCAACGTCATGGCCGGCCGTACGGCGAACTGCGAGAACGGGCGTTACGCCGGCTTGGTCTATCTAGACAGCACCGAGGCAAACGACTATGTCCCCGCCCCGCCCTCTGAACCCGTCGACCTGATCTACCTCTGCTTTCCCAATAATCCCACCGGAGCCACCGCCACGCACCTGCAGCTACAGGCCTGGGTGGACTATGCCAAGGAGCACAACGCTCTCATCCTTTTTGACGCCGCCTACGAGGCCTTCATCCGCGACGACTCACTGCCGCACAGCATTTACGAGATCGACGGAGCCGATGAAGTCGCCATCGAGTTCAGGAGCTTCTCCAAGACCGCCGGGTTCACAGGAACACGCTGCGCTTACACCATTGTACCCAACGCCTGCCGCGCCTTCGACACCGCCGGGAAGAGCCAGCCCCTGCGCCCCCTATGGAACCGCCGACACACCACCAAGTTCAATGGCGTCTCCTATCCGGTCCAGCGCGCAGCCGAGGCCGTCTTCTCGGCCGAGGGACAGGCACAGGTCACCGCACTGAACGATGGCTACCTAGCCAATGCCGCTCTGATCAGAGAGAAGATGAGCGCACTCGGCTATGCCTTGGTCGGCGGAGAAAATTCACCCTACATCTGGATCAAGACCGGTCAGGACTCATGGGATTTCTTCGACCGCCTGCTGCACGATGCCGCCGTCGTCACGACCCCCGGCGCCGGCTTCGGAACCTGCGGCGAAGGCCACATACGCATCAGCGCCTTCAACAGCCACACCAAGGTGGTCGAGGCCCTTGATCGCATCGCCAAGGTGCTGGGCTGACAACGCGCCCAACGCGGCGCGCTAGGTCAGTGACGACAAGACACGGTCAACCCGTTCAGCGACCGGATACTCATCAATCACAAACTCTTGGCCTGTAATGAGTTCATAGGCCTGGATATAGCGTTTAGCGGCCTCGATGCGCACCTCATCAGTCAAAGCAGGTGGCTCACCATCGCCTAGGAAACCTTGATCCGCCAGCCAGCTACGCACATATTCCTTGTCGAGTTTGCGTTGTTCTTTGCCAGCCGCGAACAACTCGGCGTAGGTATCCGCAAACCAGTAGCGCGACGAGTCAGGGGTGTTCACCTCGTCTGAGATCACCAACTCCCCGTTCACGAGGCCGAGTTCATACTTCGTATCAACGAAGATGAGCCCCTGCTTGGCCGCGATCTCCACACCGCGATTATAGAGCGCGAGGCAGATCGCGGCGGCCTGATCGAATGTTTCACCATCAATCAATCCTTCGGAGATGGCCTCGGTACGTGACACATTACGGTCATGCTCCTCAAGTTTGGTTGTAGGGGTGATGATGGGCGTCTCGAACTTCTGGTCTTTGCGCAAGCCTTCCGCGAGAGGGTTGCCACAGAGGTTGCGGACCCCGCGTTCATAGTTGTACCAAGCCGAGGTCTTGGTCACCCCCGTGATATAGCCACGCACAACAAATTCAAGTGGAAGCTGTTCGCATTCCCGAACAACCATCACATTCGGGTCGGGGAGGCTGAGAACATGGTTCGGCACGATGTCCTGCGTCTTCTCAAACCAGAATGCGGCCAACTGGTTCAGCACCTGCCCCTTGAAGGGCACCGTTCCCAGGACGCAGTCGAACGCAGAAATGCGATCGGTCACCACGAGGACACGGCGCGCCCCCAATTTGTAGCTATCACGCACCTTGCCTTTGATGCGGTCACCCAACGCCTGACAGTCGGTGCCCTCCAGCACGTTGTCCAGCTGTGCTCTTATTCTATCTTCACTAATCATTATCGCCCTTCATTGCCGTACGGGCGGCATGCATGCCACCCCTCACCTCACCTCACAGATCAAGATTCATGATCTCGGGTCGCTCTTGCCAACCACGATCCCGGCACAGCCGATCCAAGCGATCATGACAGTGCCTCTGGATTTCACCGCTCAACGACACGATCTCGGCCAGCTTGCCGCCGTATCCCAAAAGCATCTCGGCCGTGCTACAGACGTTGCGCAGGCCCAGCACGCCGCGCCCCTGTGTGCTATCCCAAATGTCAGACAGCGTCTCAATGATGATGCCCAATCCGGTAAAGAAAATTAACTCCAGCGGAGCGCCGTCCAGGACGGTGAGCTGCTTGAGATCCACGACCCACATCGTGTCGCCGCGGCTAACCTCCCATTCCGATGGCTTCACCAGTCCGGTTCCGTGCAGCAGGAAGCGACGGGCTACGCCCGCCCGCCCCACCGACTCGAGTCCGCGTGACGTCATCAATACCAAGGCGCGCGCGTCCAGACGCGTTTCACTACAGTCATGCTCGATGAAACACTCTACCGCACGCGCGACCTCGGAGGCGTCGGCGATGTCGGTCTCCCGCTCCATCGCGCACATGCTCTCGATCTGGAGCACGAGGTGGTCGAATACACCCGACTCCTCCCCCTGCAGCTCTTCCTGCACCCAAATCATTGATTCGTCCTCTTCAATAAAACAAAACAGATGCCTTCGCGCCGCCGTAGGAGACCGCCGGGAGCATCAACCTTCACGCCCCACCAAGCCTTCGATCGCGCTCATAAATTGGTTCACATCCTTGAACCGCCGGTAGACCGAGGCAAAGCGAACATAGGCCACCTCATCCAATTGCTCAAGACGCTCCATCACTTTCAGACCGATGGCCTGGCTGGGCACCTCGCGCTCGTAGTCCCGCTCGAGGTCGTCGATAATGGCATCCACGACGCCCTCGATCGTCTCCGTGCTGACCGACCGCTTCTGGCAGGCCCGTTCGATGCCCATGACCAGCTTCGTACGATTAAGCTCCTCATGGCGCCCGTCGCTCTTGACTACCCGCAGACGCGCCCGGACGATCTCTTCATAAGTCGTAAAACGATGGCCGCACCCCAAACAGACACGACGGCGCCGAATGATCGCGCCGCTCCGAGCTGACCGACTATCGATCACTTTGTCTTCAAGGTCCGCGCACTTGGGGCAACGCATCGCCTACTCCTTCACTATGTTGTGCTTCGCAGGGCGGATAGGAGCTCGTTGGGGTCGCTGCTAAGGACCACCTGGCGTACACCGCTGGGCGGCGCGGCACTCTTCAGGCGGCCTGAATCATCATAGAGTATGACCGGAATGGTGCGAGCATTGGGCATGGCCTGCAACATATCGGCCACCGCATCACCATTCATCTTAGAAAAGATCTGTTTCAGAACAATCACGTCGGGCCGCTGCAGGATGGCTTGTTCGATCATGTCCGGACCGCGCTCGACCAGAGTGACCAACAGCCCTTCCTCGGCGAATACCGCCTCGATTGCTGCCGCCACCATGGCGTCGTCCTCCCCCAACAGGACCTTCCGCGGTGCCGGGGCATCCACGCGCTCCTCGTCCTGTCCAGAACGGAGAAACAGAATGCGACCGACTTCCATCAACAGGTCCTCCGGCGCACACGGCTTCGCCACAAAGCCATCCACATCCACATCCGCAAAGAACTCGGCCATGTTGGCCCGCGCCGTCAGCACCAGCACGGGATGCCTCAGTTTTCCATTAATCGAGATTTCCTTTAGAAATCCGATCCCTCCCATACCGGGCATGCTCATATCCAGAATGATGAGATCCGGTTCCAAGACCTGGAGACGTTTCAACCCCAATTCACCACTCTCGGCCGTGGTGACGTCGTACCCTTCGAATCGAAGGAAGTCACTGAGCGTCACCAGAAGACTGGTATCATCATCAACCAATAAAATTGTTTTCTTTCGGCCGTTTTCCATCTTCATCTCCCCAAACACCCTACACTCTTGCTCGTCCTACCCATCACCGATGGCTATCGCATCGTGGCGACGGGCCCCAGGAAAGCCTCCTCAAGCCGGTCCAGCAGCTGTGCTTCCGTCCAGCGCACAGGCAGCAGCGGAATCGAAAAGCTCTTCAAAATCTGTCTGCGGGCGCTGTTCAGAGCCGGACCACCCAGCGCGATCAACGGGATTCGCCTGAGGCGCTTGTCGCTCTTCATCGTGAGCGTCAGCTCCGTCCCCGACATACCCTCCATCCCCAAATCGACCACAGCCCCCTGGAAATGGCGCTCCTGCGCTACGCGTGCCACATCTTCTCCCGCGCCAACCCTTATAACCCTATAGCCTGCGGCGGTCAACTGCTCTCCTATTTTGGTGAGGACCGAATCATCCTGATTCACAACCAGGATCACGGGTGGATCGACACGAGGGACCGAAACGGTTACCAGTGTACCATCTCCTCCCTCGGGCAGCGGGCTCTGGATTCCGATGCTGCCCCCATGCAGAGCCACGATTTCCTTGACGATGGCCAATCCCAGCCCCGAGCCACTGGGCTGTTTGCCGACCGTAAAATATCGCTCCGTGACGCGCTCCAGCGCCTCAGGAGGAATCCCGATGCCTGTATCCCGTACCTCCATGCGAACATAACCTTCGTTGGCGCTATCCGCCTTGACCCGCACCGTGATCGCCCCCCCCTCGGGTGTAAATTTGACGGCGTTTCCGACCAAGTTCAAAATAACACGCTCCATGCGCTGTGGGTCGCAATCGGCGAACAGTCCAGGTGCCCCCGGATCAACCTCGAAAGAGACGCCTTTCTGCTGCGTCCGCACCCGTAGTGACTCAACACTGCGCGACACCAGACGCCCAAATGGGATCGTGGCCCGGGCCAGAGTCAGGCTTTCGTTCTCGATATTGCGCAGATCCAGAATATCGTTCACGGTCGCCAGAAGACGCTTGCTGTCCCCGTCCAGCATGGTCAGATACTTGCGAACAGGATCAGTTATGGGCCCCAGGACGCCGCGCAGCATGTTGGATACAGCGTAGATCATTGACGTCAGCGGGGTCCGCAGTTCGTGCGAGACATTGGAAACAAACTGCATACGCGCGCGGTCATGCTCCTCAAGCCGCGCAACGGCATCCTCCAGGGCCTCCTGTGCCTGCTTGCGCACCGAAATATCGCGAATGAAAAAGCAGAGCCGCCCGGACACACCGTGTGTCATCCAATTGACAGCGATCTCAGCCGGGAAACTTGAGCCATCAAAGCGGATGACGCGTGCTTCGATCAGCGTATAGCGGCGGTCTTCCAGATTCTGACGTAAGGCCTCCCAGAGCGCCGTATCGGCACCGGAGATCAGTTTCATGATATCGCAGCCATCCAAGTAGTCGGCCTCGCACGCCAGCAGCTCCATGGCCCTGGTATTGTACTGTGCAATGCGCCCGTTCGGAGTCGCGATCACTACGCCATCGTAGATACTCTTCAGCAAGGCCGCGAACGTCGAGGACTCATCGCGCTCCGGATCGTCCAGCAGGTCGGGGCATGGCACCACCGCCGCCTCAGCCCGCAGCGGTGCGACCTCCTCGATACCCGCATCCATATCGATGCGCATCGTGCTGTTTGATATATTCTTCTTTACCGAGTCGTCCATAAAGTAACCTTACGGATCAGTATAGCTCACGGTGGGCAACGGCCTCAATGCCAATCCTTGCCTCTCCAGCGAGATAAAAAAAGAAAGGGACCTTGAATGAACATTCAAGATCCCTTTGGAAAAAAATACCTGGCGACGTGCTACTCTCCCACGGGCTAGCCCCACAGTACCATCGCCGCTGAGGCCCTTCACTTCCGTGTTCGGAATGGGAACGGGTGTTTCCTCCTCGCTATGGTCACCAGGAATAAAATCAGAATACATAGAGCAACGGGAAAGCAACAATGGCCGAACGACCGATTATCCCGCAAGCGGGATAAAAAATAAGATCAAGCCTCACGGCAGATTAGTACTGGTTAGCTAAACACATCGCTGTGCGTACACATCCAGCCTATCAAGGTCGTAGTCTACAACCTGCCTTTAGTTCTACCGAAGTAGAAAGGGAGATCTGGTCTTGGAGGAGGCTTGGCGCTTAGATGCTTTCAGCGCTTATCCGTTCCGCACATAGCTACCCTGCGATGCCGTTGGCACGACAACAGGAACACCAGAGGTGCGTCATTCCCGGTCCTCTCGTACTAGGGAATGTTCTCCTCAAATCTCCTACGCCCACAGTGGATA
>JABMPJ010000167.1 GCA_013203785.1 Lentisphaerota bacterium
CGGTAACATTTAATGTGGCGCAATTCGAGTGACTGATACTCGCCAACAACGATTTGCGCCGCGTTGGATCTTATGCCACACTCACGGGCTGACTATGTGAAAAGGAGAATGCTTATGAGTTTGCCTGAGCCGTGGGAATCGATGGGGGATGAGGCGCGTGAAGAGTGGTTTATTGATACGCTTGATAAAGATCCCCTTCCGCTGGATGAAGTGACATCGGTTCTGGAGGCGCTGGCGGAGAGCGGGAAGCGATCGCTGGCCAATGCATGGGCAGAGATGGTCCAGGAGACGCTCGTGCAGCGTCGCGACCGCGATCACATGCCGGCCCTGTTACGGACATGGCTGGGGTGGCGGAGTGAGGATTCATCCTTCAAAGCCCTCTGCCACAAGGCGCTCTTGAGTGTTTTTCGGAACCGCTGCGACAAAGAGATTGTCGCCAGTGCGGGATTCGACGGAAGCGGGTCGGTCACGCAGTGCATGGCACGGCTCGACCTACTACTGGGCCTGACACCAGGGGCGCTCTGCCTCGACAGCACATGGGGTTTTGGGGTGGTCTCTAAATTTGATGACTTCTACATGAAGGCCGTCATCGATTTCGAGGGTAAACCACAGCACGCCATGACATTCGCCTATGCGGCGGATACACTCACGCTGCTCTCAGATGACCATATCCTGACGCTGCGTCATCGTGATCCAGAAGAGCTGGCACGCCGGATCAAGGAAGATCCGGCTGAAATTGTCCGGATGATACTGCGCAGCTATGGTGATATGCCAATGGCTCATTTGCGCGAGATTCTCGAAGCCGGCATCGTAGATCCCGCCCAGTGGAAGACGTTCTGGGATGGGGCGCGGCGCGGCTTGAAAAACGACGAGCTGGTGGACATCCCGACCAAACGCACGGAGTCGATTCGTCTCTTGAAATCGGCCAAGGCGTACGACGCTGCCTGGTTCGAGGCGCTGCAAGCGGAGCGCGATTGCGAGACGATTCTGGAGCGCGTGGGCGAGCTGGAAGGGTCCACAGATACGTCGAACCTCGATGACGGGGCACGCGCGGTGTTGGCCGATCGTCTCTCGTTCGCGGCCATTGGTACGGACCTGCGGGCGCCGCAGGTGGCGGCGGCTTGCTGTACGGCGGCGGATCGGCTGGGGGCTACGGCGGGCCAGCCGGGTGAGTTGATACATGGGGTGCTGACACGCCTGATGAATCCGGACATGTTTGTTCAGACTGCGGACGCGCTGTCGGCGCGTGAACTGCATCCCTTTGTGCTTCTACAGGCCAAGACCTTCGGTGAGGCCTTCAACGATTTGCTGTTGAGTTTGCTGGGGGTGTTCTCGGTGCGTCTGCTGGATGAGGTGGTGCCGCACCTGGTGGCGCAAGAGCGTGAGGCGGAGACCGCGGCGCGCTTTCGTGAGATTTTTGATGGCGACATCGTTGCCGCCATGGTGGTCTGCTGGCTCTGTCGCAACCTGGATTTCCTGGACCGCATGCAGCCGGTTTCACGCGAGGATCTCCTGTTCCGCTGCGTACGGGTCTTCGAGACGCTGTGCAGTGCTCATTCGTTGCGGGCGCAGAATCTGTTGCGAGGTCTCTTCGAACAGGTGGACTGGCTCGAGGGGATGCTGGAGTCGATCAGCCCGCTTGGGCGCGAAGGGTTTACGCGGCGCGTCAACGCGGCGACGACGTGGGATGCCACGGAACGTCGCAGCGTGCTGGCGCGGCTGTTGAAGGGGTATCCTGATCTCAAGTGGATTACGGCCACGGCGAGTGACGCAGGGCATGAGACGCCTGTACGGCCGCACCTGACGTCATGGCGCAGTTTTCGCGAGCGCCAGGCCCAGCTCAAGAAGTTGGTTGAGGTGGACATTCCCGAAAACAGCCGAGAGATTGGCGTGGCCATTAGCTATGGGGATCTTCGCGAGAACTTTGAGTACCAGGCCTCCAAGGATAAGCAGGGACTTCTGATGAGAAGGAAGACCGAGCTGGAGGCGGATCTGGCGACGGTTCAGGCGGCCGATTTCAAGAGTGCGCTTACGGAGTCTGTCGGGCTGGCTACCTGTGTCTGGGTGGCCGGGAGCGATGGCGTGGAACAGCGGCTCACGATCATCGGCGAATGGGATCGCGACGAAGCGCTGGGTATCGTGGGCGCGGGTAGTGGTGTGGCTGAATCACTGTATGGCAAGCGGCCGGGCGACACAATCACGCTGCCTGAGACGATTGAGGTCGGCGAGCGCCGCATCCCCGCTGGCATCTGCCGGATTGTGCGCATCACGCCACTGGATGAGGATGTGCGAGCGTGGATGGCGGGGTAGGGGGAAGAGGTCGGAGGTCGGAAGGCGGAAGTCGGAGCGCCCCTTCAGGGCGCGGGACCCTGTCCCATCCGACCTCCGACCGCTGACCTCCGACTTCCTCCCCTACTCCCCGTTCCGTCGGCCCCACTGTTTCTTGCCCTTTATCTCACGCAGGCAGGGGCTGGGGTTAATGGCGAGGTAGGTGCTGTTTTCACCGAGCTCGTGCTGCAGCTCGTGCACGAGTGATTCCTCGGCCAGGACCTTGAAGGTGGGGTCGGTGTCCATGAACACCCTTTCGCCACCGGGAAACAGCAGGCAGATCACCACAGGGGTATCGCCGGGATGGGTCTTGATCAGATCGCGCACGCGGGGGAGCTTTTCATCCATGTGGGATGATGGAATGTGGACACTGAGCTTGGTCGCAAAATAGCGCGGGGCATCGGCGAGAGGGTAGATCTCCTGTGCAATCATCTTGGGTACCTCCTCCCGGCGTGAGACCTCGCCGCAGACGAGTATGGCGGCATCTTCGTGGATGTGCATGCCAAATTTGGTGAAGGCGTCAGGAAAGACCAGCACCTCGGTGTAGCCCTCCAGACCCTCGACAAGGAGAATAGCCATCGACTCTTTGGAGGCTTTTGTAACGCGGCGGGTCACCGTGGATATGATGCCGCCGATGCGGGTCAGGGCGTGGTCGTCCTTGTCGCCGAGCTCGGCAATAGTCGCCATCTGATAGCGGTTCAGAATGGGGGCATACTGCGTCAGGGGGTGGCCACTCATGTAGATGCCAAGGAGTTCCCGTTCGCCCGCAAGCAGTTCACTCTCGTGCCACGGGTCGCAGTCGGGCAGCACCTCTTCGGTCGCCGCGGCGGCTTCGTCGGAGTCGAGCATATCAAATAGATTGCCTTGGCCGCTACGCTTGTCGCGCAGGGCGGAGGCGGCACGCGTAGAGGCAAATTCGATGGCGTTGAAGACACGTGCACGGTCCATCCCGAAGCTGTCCATGGCCCCGGCGCGGACGAGGCTTTCGAGCGCCTTCTTGTTGAGCAGGGAGTTGTCGACGCGCGAACAGAGATCGATCATCCCGCTGAAGGGGCCGTTGGCCTCTCGCTCGGTGGCGATGGCGTCAGCGGCGCCCGTGCCGACATTTTTGATGCCAGCCAAGCCGAAGCGAATGGTCGCATCAGTAGGCATGAATCGGGCATAGCTGGCGTTGACGCAGGGTGGCAACACGTTGAGGTCCATGGTGATGGCCTCGTTGATGAAGACGGGCAGTTTGTCGAAATTGCCGATCTCACTGGAAATCAGGGCGGCCATGAACTCGGCGGGGTAGTTGGCTTTGAGGTAAGCGGTCTGATAGGCGATAATGCCGTACCCGGCACTGTGGGCCTTGTTGAAGCCGTAGCCGGCAAATTTGGCCATGGTGTCGAAAATAGAACCGGCGAGAGCGCCGTCAATCTGGTTGGTCGCTTTGCAGCCGGCCACAAACTTGGCGCGCTGCTCCTCCATGACGGACTGCTTCTTCTTACCCATGGCGCGGCGCAGAATATCGGCTTCACCGAGGGAGTAGCCGGCCAGAACATTGGCGGCGCGCTGGACCTGCTCCTGGTAGACCATGACGCCGTAGGTCTCTTTTAGGATTGGCTCCAGCAGGGGGTGGTCGTACTTGATCTTGGCCTTGCCGGACTTGCGGTCAACATAGTCGGGCAGCATGTTCATGGGGCCAGGGCGGTAGAGCGCGATCATGGCGATGAGATCCTCAATGCGGTCGATTCCGATCCGTCGGATCAGGTCACGCATGCCGCCGCTTTCGAGCTGGAAGACCCCTACCGTGTCGCCACGATTGAGGAGCGCATAGGCCGGCCCATCGTCAAAGGGGATCTCCTCGAGATCGATCACGACGTTGTGGATCCGCTTGATCAGGTCGCAGGCCTCTTTGAGGACGGTGAGGGTCTTGAGCCCAAGGAAATCCATCTTGAGCAGCCCTATTTCGCCGAGAGGCTCCATGGTGTACTGCGTGACCGGCTGTTTATCTTTATCGCGTGAGAGCGGGATGATCTCGATCAGAGGCTTCTCGCCGATGACGACACCGGCGGCGTGCGTACCGGCGTTGCGGTAGAGGCCTTCGAGAACAAAGCCGTAGTCGAGGATACGTTTGCAGTCTTCATCCTGCTGGTAGGCGCGTTTGAAGACCGGGTTCTCATCGAGCGCCCTGCGGAGCGTCATCTTGGGATCTTCGGGAATCATCTTGGAGAGCTGGTCGCAGCGGCTGTAGGGGATTTCAAGGACGCGTCCGACATCGCGAATGACGGTTTTGGCCCCGAGCGAACCGAAGGTGATGATTTGGGCGACGCTGTCGCGGCCATACTTCTCCTTCACATACTCGATGACCTCCCCGCGTCGGGCCTGGCAGAAGTCGATATCAAAATCGGGGGGGGAGACACGCTCGGGATTGAGGAACCGCTCAAAAATAAGCTCATAGCGGAGGGGGTCGATCGTGGTGATGCCGAGGACATAGGCGACCAGACTGCCGCCACCAGAGCCACGGCCGGGACCGACGGGAATATCCTGTTGGCGTGCATAGTTCATGAAGTCCCACACCACCAGGAAGTAGTTCACGAAGCCGGTCTTCTCGATGACCCCCATTTCGTGGTCGAAGCGCTCCATAATCTCTTTTTCGTGGTCGCCCTCGGGATGGATCGGATCGGGGACATCGTAGAGCCGCGTGACACCCTCATGACCGATCTGGATGAGGTAGTCACAATGTGAAAGACCCTCGGTCTGATCGTAGGAGGGGAAGTGGAGCTTGCCGAACTCGAACTCGACGTTACAGCGATCAGCGATTTCATTGGTCCGATCGACGGCACCGGGGAAATCCTGGAAGAGCGCGTCCATCTCCTGACGCGTTTTGAGATAGAATTCGTCGGTGCGATAGCGCATGTGCTTGGGGTCGCTTAAGACGGTCTGGGTCTGCAGGCAGAGGAGGATCTCGTGGGCCGCGGAATCAGACTTCTTGAGGTAGTGCACGTCATTGGTGGCGACGAGAGGGTAACCGGTCTGTTCGGAGAGCTGGGCGATATACTGGTTGGCCTTGCGCTGTTCAGGGATGCCGTGGTCCTGGATCTCAATATAGAAGTTGTCGCGCCCGAGGATGTCTCCGTACTCGTGGGCCTTTGTGATTGCACCATCGAGATCGTCGTCGGCCAAGAGCGAGGTGACTTCGCCTCTCAGACAGGCGCTGAGCCCGATCAATCCCTCATTCCACTTGGAGAGGAGTTCCATGTCGATACGGGGTTTATAGTAGAAGCCCTCCAGGTGGGCCGAGGTGCAGAGCCGGACCAGGTTATGGTAGCCCACCATATCTTTGGCCAGCAGGACAAGGTGATGGTTGCGGACCTTCTGTCCTTCGACCTTACGATCATGGCGACTACCGGGGGTGATGTAGAACTCGCAGCCGATGATCGGTTTAATGCCCTTGTCACGAGCGGCCTTGTAGAAATCGATGCAGCCGTACATGACGCCGTGATCGGTAATGGCGACGGCTGGCATCTCCTTCTCGGCCACGGCCTCCATGAGGGCTTTGATATGACAGGCACCGTCGAGCAGGCTGAAGGCGGTGTGCAGATGAAGATGAACGAAGGGTTTCTTTGTACTCACAAGGCCGCCATCTTAAGGGGTGGCTTGGTGAAGATGAAGCACTTTCGGGAACGGGGGATAATTAACCGCGAAAGAGCGCAAATAACGCAAGGAAAGAGGGTGTTTAGCGGCGCGAAGCGGCGGGGTCGGTCTCCGTGGTGCGGCGCGGAATGGTGACGGCGAAGGTGGTGCCGTGGTCGAGTACGCTGTGGACCTGGATCGTGAGTTCAAGCTTGGTGGCGATACGTTTCACGATGGCGAGGCCGAGACCGGTGGACATCTGGTTGAACTGGGAGGCCTCCTTGGTACGGTAGTATTCATCGAAGATATGGGGCAGGGCGTCGTCGCGGATGCCGATGCCCTGGTCGGTAATGGAGACGGTGGTGGAGCGGTCGTCGTTGGCTGTGAGTGTGAGGGAGACGGTGCCGCCTTCGTGTGAGTAGAAGACGGCGTTGGCGAGTAGATTGGCGAGCAATGTCTTGAGAAGGGAGGGGTCGGTATAGGCCTTGCCGTCGCCTTCAGCAAGGGTGATTGCAATGCGGCCCTGGACGGCCTTCTCCTCCACGTCACTGATGGCCTCGCTGAGCAGGGCGCGGAGATCGATGGGTTCGACGTGGGCTGTGTTGGCTTGTTCCTGAGATTTGATAGCGCCAAGGAGCAGAATGTCCTTGATGCGTTCACGCAGGGCCGCAGAGCGGGCCTCGATGCGCCCAATGATTTCGCGTACCGGCTCTGAGATCTCCTCCCAGTGCAGGGAGCGCAGGAGCAGTATGTTGCTCTCGATACCGGAGAACGGTGCCTTGAGATCATGCGTGGTGCGGAGCACTTGGCGGTTGTTCTCCTGTTCGGCTTTCAGGAGCTGCTCATTGGCTTGAGCTAACTGTCGGTCGCGCTGACGTACGGCCTGAGCAATCACAGAGACGAGGTACCAGACCGCCAGCCAGAAGAAGAGCGGGGAGATGGCGTGCAGCATGCCTGCGACGAAGCTGGCGGGCGGGGTCGCGCCGTGCAGCAGGATGCTGCGAGGTGCGAGGACACCGATCAGTTCGAGGCTGACAAGGGTCAGAAAAAGCAGTCCGCTCAGCAGCGTGATCAATAGGCTGAAGGGTGGGGCGAAGAAGATACAGGCCAGCACGATATGAAAGAGGTAGGCCAGGCTGACAAAGGTGGTGACGCTGCCGGAATAATGGACGAGCACGGTTAGGATGCCGAGATCAAACAGAATCTGCGTCCAGAGCAGGGCCACCAGCTTACGGCGCGGTGGCGCGGTGATATAGCGCCGCAGCTTAAGGCGGTAGAGCAGGTTGATCGCGGCCAAGGCCAAAGCCATGGCGCTGAACTCGAAGGCGGGCAAGTCCAAGCCGATGGCTCTGGTCATCCCCGGCAGCAGCCCGCTCAGCAGTCCGCCCGCCAACAGCAGGACCACAACGACCCAGCGGATGCGGGTGAACCAACGGGCGTTATTGAGCAGATCGCGTGCCTCGAGCCCCGCCCAACCGGAGGCTTGTGAGGCAGGTATATCCGGTTCTGGGGCGAGCTCAAATGTGGCCATACAACCCACCTACTGCTTGCTTTCTCATGCTAGCCATGGCGCCATGATGCGGCGTCAGGAGCGGTAAAAACAAGGAGAAAGCGCGGTAAGTCTACCAGTCCCACGAGGAGTTGGCGGCGACGATGACTTCCATCTGGGGATCATAGTGCTTGCGCAGGAAGCCCTCGATAGCCTGGAGGGTAATGCCAGAGGAGCCGGCGCAGTCGCCACAGGTGCCCTGCAGGTCGATATTAAGCTGATGGCTCTTTTCGTCGTATGCGAGGAGGTAAATTTCGCCGCCGTGCGACTCGATATAGGGACGGACCGAGCGATCGAGCAGGCGGGCAATATCGGCCAAGTCTTGATCATTCTCCGTGGCGTCGGCCGTGACCGTGGTGCCGGAACGGTTGGGATGGAAAGCGGGATCATGCATGGCGATCGTGGCGCAAATGCGGGCGCGGATCTCTTTTTCCAGGACGGGCCAGTCGGTCTCGCGGTCATGCGTGATGGTGATGACATTGGTGGAGAGGTAGGCGTGCGTGACGTGTGGTGTAGTGAGAATGGCCGTGACCATGGGCCCGGCGCCCTCGGCGCCGGTGTCGGCATTGTAACCTGCATCCGGCCCCGACTGGATCAGGCGATCAATGATCAATTTGTGGGCGCGCGGACTGGGCGTCTCCTGCACGAAGATATCCACCGCCGCAGGCGTCTTGGGGGCCGTCGCCATGGTTAAGCCTCCGTCGTAGCGACGGCGTGGCCGTCAAGGGCATTGCGAACGGCGTGCCAACAGAGGATGGCGCACTTGACACGGGAGGGGTATTTCCAGATGCCCGAGAAGGCGGCCAGTTTGCCGAGCGAGTCAGCTTTTTTCTGCGCGTCGGGATCGGTCACCATGGCGTGGAAGGCCTCGAAGAGTTCGCGGATCTCCTCTTCATGCTTACCGATGAGCTGCTCCATCATGAGGGAGGCCGAGGCCTTGGAGATGGCGCAACCGGCACCCTCAAAGGAGGCGTCACGCACGATGCCCTCCTCGTCGATGGTGAGGTAGACTTGGTACTCGTCGCCGCAGAGCGGGTTCTTGCCCGCCGCACAGTGGGTATGCTCGAGGGGGCAGCCGTAGCGACGCGGATGGCGGCTATGGTCGAGGATGACCTCCTGATACAACTCTTCTGATGCGTTCATTTGAAAATTTCCTGAGCCCTGCGAATACCGGCCACGAGGTGATCTATATCCTCCTGGTTATTATAAATCGAGAACGAAGCGCGCGCGGTGGCGGCAAGCTTGTAGTGGGCCATGACCGGCTGGGCGCAGTGGTGGCCGGCGCGGATGGCAATGCCCTCCTGGTCCAGGATCGTGCCCAGGTCGTGCGGGTGAATCTGGTCGACCAGAAAGGATATGATGCCGCGACGCTGGGCGGGAGTGCCGATCAGGTGCACGCCGTCAATCGCTTGCAGGGCGGCGAGGGCATCATGTAGCAGAGCGGTCTCGTGGGCCTGGATTGCCGGGTAGCCCAACTCCCGAATGAAGGTCAAGGCACGGCCAAGGCCAATCGCTCCGGCGATATGAGGTGTGCCGGCCTCGAATTTATAGGGCAGGTCGTTATAGGTGGTCTGGTCGAAGGTGACGGAGACAATCATGTCGCCGCCGCCCAGGAAGGGCGGCATGGCGTCGAGGAGCGTCTGCTTGCCGTACAGAACCCCGATGCCGGTCGGCCCGAAGAGTTTGTGTCCCGAGAAAGCCAAAAAATCACAATCGAGGGCCTGCACATCCATGGGCTGCAAGGGGAGGGCCTGGGCGGCGTCGAGCAGTACACTGGCCCCTGCGGTATGGGCCTCCTTGATCAGCTCGGCAACGGGGTTAACGGTGCCGAGCGCATTGGAGAGAGCGGTTATAGCGACCAGTCGGGTGCGATCATTAAGGGCGGCACGGAAAGCGTCGCGGTCGATGTCGCCGCTGTCGTTCATGGGTGCGACACGCAGGACCGCCCCGCACCGCTCGCGCAGAAGCTGCCACGGTACGATGTTAGAGTGATGCTCCATCTCGGAGATCAGGATCTCATCACCGGGCCCAATCTCAAGCTGTCCGAAGGAGTGTGCAACGAGGTTGATGCTGGCCGTCGTGCCACTGGTGAAGATGATCTCATGGGCATGGGCCGCGTTGAGGTGGGTCCGAACAGATTCCCGTGCGTTCTCGAAGGATGCCGTGGCTTGCTCGCTGAGGGCATGTACGCCGCGGTGGATATTGGCCGACTCGCGGGCGTAGTGCTCAGAGACCGCATCAATCACGCAGGTGGGCTTGAGTGCGGTGGCGGCACTATCGAGATAGGTCAGGCGTTTGCCGTGGACCGTCTGATCCAGGCAGGGAAACTGTGGGCGCACGTCGGGTAGTATGGCGCAGGGCGCAGTCATACGGTCTTCTCAAAATAGAGGTTGAGGATCTCGTGGAGGTCACTATGAAGTTGCCGGTCGGCAAGCTGAAAGAGGACCTCCTCGGCGAAACCGCGCGAGAGCATGTCACGCGCCGTGGCGGTATCAATGCCACGGCTGGCCAGGTAGAAGAGCTCCTGGTCGTCCAGGCGACCGACCGTCGCGCCGTGGGTGCACTTGACATCGTCGTTGGAGATCTGTAGCTCAGGCTTGGCGTTGATCTTGCAGGTGTTACTAAGAAGCAGGTTACGGTTCATCTGCTGTCCATCCGTGGCCGACGCGCCGGGATACACCCGGATGGCCCCATTAAACACCCCTGTCGCGCGGTCGTCGAGGATGCCCTTGTAGAGCTGGCGGCTGGAGCAATTGGGGGCGGCATGCTCAATCAGGGTATGGCAATCGACTTGCTGGCGATCTTTGACGGCGTACAGGCCGTTCAGCGATGTCGTGGCCCCGGGGCCGACCATGGCGACGGTGAGATCGTGTCGGGCGAGGGCCGCACCAATATTGAAGTCCATGCACCGCAACGTGGTGTCGGCTTGCTGGGTGATGGAGGTGGCGCCAATGTGCGTCGCGGCCGGGTTGAGAAGTTGGGCATGACAGAAATTCAGCTGCGCCCCCTCATCCAGGGCAATATCCAGTGTGGCGTTGTTGAAGCAAGGCGCGTCGCCCAGGCTGGCATGCGTGACAGCAATGCTGGCCTCGGCGTGGTGGCCCAGCGAGATAAGCAGTCGCGGATTGACAATGACATCACTGGACTGCTGTGAATGGAGGAAAAGGACGTGGATCCGCCGTTCCATTTTGCCGTTGGCAGCCAGGTGGAGATGAAGTCCGTCGCGCCAGAGAGCGTGATTGAGGGCCATGAAGGGCGTCTCGCGGTCGGCTCGCAGGGCGGAGAGGTCGGGGCCGGACTCCGTCAGGGCCTCACTCAAGGCGGTTGCGCTGAGGAGTGCTTCGTCGTGGCGGTGTGAGAGATGGGGCTGCATGATGCCGTCGACATAGACGAGCGTCTCGTCCTCAGCATGGAGCAGGGGGGCGTGGGCGATATCATCGGGACCGATGGGAGCCAGGACAGCATGGGCCAGGTGGCGATCAGCCAGAGCGGTGACATCCGTATACTTCCATGCCTCAACACGACGGGTCGGAATGCCGGCCACCACAAAACGGTCATAGGCGGCGCGCCGCTGTGCCAGCAGCGCTACAGAGTCTTTTCCCTCACGTTCGCCGATGAACGCTCCGAAGAGATCTCCGTACTGGTCTGAGACCGGTTTGGTGCGCGCGGTCTTCATGCCTCGTCCCTTACCCAGTCGTAGCCCCGCGTCTCGACCGCTTTGGCGAGGGTGTGGTCGCCGGTCCGGACAATGCGACCATCCATCAGGACGTGGACGATATCGGGGGTGATGTATTCCAACATGCGCTGGTAGTGCGTGATCATCAACGTGGCGTTGTGGGGGGTACAGAGGCTCTTGACGCCTTCCGCGACGATCCGCAGCGAGTCAACGTCGAGACCGGAATCGGTCTCGTCCAGGATGGCCAGACGTGGTGCCAGGACCGCCATCTGCAAAATCTCATTGCGCTTCTTCTCACCGCCTGAGAAATCGAGGTTAACGGGGCGCTCAAGGTAGGAGTCATCCATGCCGATCAGGGCCAGTTTCTCCGTTAGGAGGGCCCTGAAATCGAAGGCATCCACGGATGGCACGCCCTGAGCGCGGCAGATCGCGTTAAACGCCGCGCGCAGAAAGACCGAGTTGCTCACACCGGGGATCTCGGTGGGATACTGAAAGGCGAGGAAGACGCCAGCGCAGGCCCGTTCGTGGGCCTCCATAGCGAGGAGGTCCTTGGGTTCGCGGTTGATCTCAAACTCGACCGTGCCTCCGGTGACCTCGTAGTCAGGGTGGCCGGCCAGGACACGCGAGAGCGTGCTCTTGCCCGATCCATTGGGCCCCATGACGGCATGGATCTCGCCGGCGTTCACGTCCAGGTCGATGCCCTTCAGGATGTCGGGTCCATCGACCACTTTCGCTCTCAAATTACGTATCTTCAGCATCTTGTCACCTTCTCGGGGACGCTTTGCCGTGTCTGCGGGTAGCGCCGTTTATCTTAATATCCAATAGCCAACAAGGAATATCCAACCGACCAAGGAAGAAGAGAGCGGGACACGAATGCCCGCTTGAAAAGTTTGCCATTCTCACACTTGGACATTGGGAGTTCCTTGTTGGTTATTGGATATTCTCTTTCTTTTTCAAACACATCCCTCACCCCACACTATCTTCCAACTTCATCTCCAGCAGCTTCACCGCTTCAACTGAGAATTCGAGAGGGAGGGTCTTAAAGACCTCTTTGCAAAATCCATTGACGAGCAGGGAGATGGCCGCCTCGCTGTCAAGGCCGCGTGACTGCAGATAGAAGAGCTGGTCGCCGCTGATGCGTGAGGTGGTGGCTTCGTGCTCAACGATGGCGCTCTGGTTGTGGATTTCGAGGTAGGGAAAGGTGTTGGCCTCGCACTGGTCACCAACCAGCATGGAGTCGCACTGCGAGTAGTTACGCGCACCGGTAGCACCGGGGGTCATGCGGACCAGCCCGCGGTAACTATTGCGCGATTGATCGCAGGAGATGCCCTTGGAGATGATCGTGCTCTTGGTGTTCTTGCCAATGTGGATCATCTTGGTGCCGGTATCGGCCTGCATCTTGTTGTTGGTCAGGGCGACCGAGTAGAACTCACCGACCGAGTCGTCCCCCTTGAGAATCACGCTGGGGTATTTCCATGTAATGGCTGAGCCGGCCTCGACCTGGGTCCAGGAGATCTTGGAACGACGGCCCTCGCAGCGGCCGCGCTTAACGACAAAGTTGTAGATGCCACCGCGTCCCTCGGCGTCGCCGCCATACCAGTTCTGAACGGTGGAATACTTGATGGAGGCATCATCCAGGGCAATCAGCTCCACGATGGCGGCATGCAGTTGGTTTTCATCTCGGCTGGGGGCGGTGCAGCCCTCGACGTAGGAGACACTGGCACCCTCCTCACAGACAATCAGGGTGCGCTCGAATTGGCCCGTATTGGAGGCGTTGATGCGGAAATAGGTTGAGAGATCAATCGGGCACTTCACGCCCTTGGGAACGAAGACGAAGGAGCCGTCCGAGAAGACGGCCGAGTTGAGCGCGGCGTAGAAGTTATCGTGCGGCGGCACGACCGTGCCGAGATAGCGTTTGATCAGCTCGGGGTGTTTGTGGGCGGCCTCCGAAAAGGAACAGAAAATGACGCCCATCTCATTGAGCAGGTCCTGGTGCGTCGTGCCGACTGAGACGCTGTCAAAGACCGCATCCACCGCTACGCCGGCCAGCCGTTCGCGTTCATGCAAAGGGACACCGAGACGGTCAAAGGTCTTGAGCAACTCTGGGTCGACATCATCGAGGCTCTGCGGGCCGTCGCTCATCGATTTCGGGGCGGCATAATAGTGGATATCCTGGAAGTCGATCGGCGGAAACTCGACATGGGCCCACGCCGGTGGCTCCTGCTCCTGCCACCATTTGAAGGCGTCCAACCGGAACTGGAGCAGGAAGTCTGGCTCTTTCTTTCGAGCGGATATGGCGCGCACAATGCCTTCGTTGAGCCCTTTGGGAAGCTTGTCCATTTCCACATCGGTCACGAAGCCGTACTTGTACTCTTTCGATCTCTCTGCCAGTGCGTCGGTCATAGCGTCATCCAGTGCTGGGAGCACTTTCTCC
The DNA here is from genome assembly GCA_013203785.1 of Lentisphaerota bacterium. Taxonomy (GTDB): domain Bacteria; phylum Verrucomicrobiota; class Kiritimatiellia; order UBA8416; family JABMPJ01; genus JABMPJ01. The sequence continues at coordinate 13,603 of JABMPJ010000167.1, forward strand.
CCCATTTGATCCCAGTGTAGGCAGGGGGGAGGGGGGATGCAAGGCTAAATAAGATAATCATCCCCTTATTTAAGACGAGGCCGGGGTAATGTAATGGAGAGTCTTGCCGTCGGCGAGCGGGGTGGGCGAATGAGATGGGGGGCGGGGCTACCCAATCAGATCGAGAACGCTGGTATCGGCGAGGAGCGCGTGGAAGCGCTGATCGAGGCGGCGAACCGCCCGGCGAATTGTGCAGGAGTCGGAATGACGGCATTTATGGCCGGGCAAAAGGCAGGTGGCGACCGCGTTGGGCCCCACGACCACGTCGGCCAGCTCGCTAAGCTGGAGATGGCTCAGATCGCGAATAACTTGGTAGCCACCATACTTGCCCTGCACGGAGCGGACGATTTCAGCACGCTTCATGCGTTGAAGGGCCTTGGAGACCACATCAAAAGGGATGTCGAGCTTCTCGCAGAGCGCCCGCGCCGGAAAGAGCTCGCCTGGGGTCCCTCCGTGCATGTCGCCCAACACCATGAGGGCATATTCAAGCTGCTTGGGCATACTTAACATGCCGCTGAGTGTAGCAGGCATCAGTGGGCGGATGCCAGCGTAAAATAGGGTAATGAATCTCTTATTAAAGGTGCAGGGCTGACTGTTTCAGGATTTCAGCTGGTTTTCGGCAGGCGGTCCCTATCATGGTGGCACCCCGGTTTCGACGGGGGCTCCCCGCAGGTGTTGAGTTATGGGGTTTGAGCGCCTAACATCCAACAATCAACGCCCAACTCCCCAATGAAGAATTGGGAGTTGAATGTTGGGCGTTGGATGTTGGACATTGAGATCACGATTGTATCTCGTCCTCTACCCCAACCCCTCAACCATGAGCTTACTGAGTAGCTGGGAGAAGCGCGCCGTGTCCTTTATCGGGGATCCCTCGGTTAGGAGCGCCTGGCTGTAAAGCAGGTCGGCGTAATCCGTCAGGACGGAGCTTTCGCTATCCCTCTCCAGGCTGGCTTTCAATTTAGCCACGATGGGATGCTTGGGGTTGAGTTCGAGGACCCGCTTGACGGGCGGCATCTCCTGGCCCATGGATTTCATGATCCGCTCCATGTTGGCGTTCATGCCCGTCTCGTCGGCAACCAGGCAGCAGGCGGAGTCGGTCAGACGGGTCGAAAGCTTGACCTCCTTGACTTCTTCATCAAGGTGTTTCTGGATGCTTTCCAGCAGGCCTTTGTACGTTTCGGAATCACCCTTGAGGGCGGCCTCTTTCTCCTCTTTTTCTTCGGCGCTGTGGATGTCGATATCGCCGCGGTCGATCGCCTTGAGCGGTTTGCCTTCGTATTCGGTCAAGCGCTGGGTGACCCACTCGTCGATCGGGTCCACGAAAAAGAGTACCTCGTAGTCCTTGCTGGTCAGTGCTTCGAGGTGAGGCGAGTGAGCGGCCTGACCCAGGCTACCGGCCGTAAGGTAATAGATCGCCTTCTGCGCTTCGGGCATACGTGCAACGTAGTCCTTGAGAGAGGCCAGCTTACCCGCTTCGCTCTTTGAGGAGGCAAAAAGGAGGAGATCCTTCAGTTTGTCGCCATTCTCGAAGTCCTGATGGACGCCCTCTTTGATGACGGTACCGAACTGCTTGTAGAAGGTCTCGTACTGTTCGGGCGTCCGCTTCTTCAGGTCGGCCAGTTCTTTGAGCACACGCGTGACGAGCCCCTTCTTGATGCGGCGGATGACCACGTCGTCCTGCAACATTTCCCGCGACACGTTGAGAGGCAGGTCGCTGCTGTCGACGACGCCCTTGAGGAAGCGCAAATAGGAGGGGAGCAACTCTTCGCAATCGTCATTGATGAAGACGTTTTTCACGTAGAGCTGGAGCCCGCGCTTGGCATCCGGCCAGAAGAGATCCATCGGCGCCGTGGCGGGGATGTAGAGCAGGGCCTGGAACTCGGCGGTGCCTTCGGCACGGTAGTGGATCACCTTGAGGGGGTCGGTGTAGTCGTGGCTGACGTGCTTATAGAATTCGTTGTACTCCTCCTCCGAGACCTCGCTGGGCATCTTCTTCCAGATGGCCTTCATGGAGTTCAGGGTTTCTTCCTCTGTGGTGGTGATCTCTTCGTCGCCCTCGTTCTCTCCCTTTTGGGTGCGGGTGACATCCATGACGATGGGGAAACCGATGTAATCCGAGTATTCGCGCACGATGCGCCGCAGCTCGTACTCCTGGAGGAAGTTGTCCTGCTCCTCGCGCAGGTGCAACGTCACGTCCGTACCGCGTTCCTGCTTGTCGGCATCCTCGATCGTATAGGTGCCGGTGCCGTCAGAGATCCAGCGCACAGCCGGTTCCTCTGAACCCGCCCGCTTCGTGACCACGGTGACGTTGTCGGCCACCATGAAAGAGGCATAAAAGCCGACCCCAAACTGGCCGATGAATTCGGCGTTAGAGCCCTTCTTGCTCTTCTGGAGCTCTTCGAGAAAGTGGCGGGTGCCGGAGTTGGCGATGGTTCCGATGTTGGTCTCAACCTCGTCGGCGGTCATGCCCACGCCGTTATCGCTAATGGTAATGGTCCGTGCTTTCTCATCAGACGTAATCTTGATCTTCCACGCTTCGCCCTTGCCAATGAGCTTCTTATTGGTCAGCGCCTCGAACTGGACTCGGTCGATGGCGTCCGAGGCGTTAGAGATAAGCTCGCGCAGGAAGATATCCTTCTTCGAATAGAGGGAATGAATGACCAGGTCGAGCAGTTGTGTGACCTCGGTCTTGAATTTGCGTGATTTCTTGGGCATGGTGACTCCTTGGTTTGCATCAGGAAACGGCGGATTAAACAGAGAATAGCCATCGGGGTCAATGTGAAACGGGTGCAGTCATGCACCACGGGTGCGATTGTAGTTTGTGGACGGTAGGAGTGATCAGGGCACGAAAGTGCCTGACCTAAG
>JABMPJ010000168.1 GCA_013203785.1 Lentisphaerota bacterium
ATCGCCGCCGTCACCCAGCATATCCCCGACAAGAGTTTTCAACTGGTGCGCTACATCGGTTGGTATTCTAACAAAATGCGCGGGCAGCGCCGGAAACATAGTGCCGAGGAGGCGCTGGCCGCCGGCAAGGCCGTCGAGGTCTACCGTGCCGCCCGCGAAGCCGGCCTGCGGATTCCGGGTGACCTGAGCGTGGTGGGCTTCGCCAACCTCAACTTCAGCCCACTGATTGACCCGCCGCTGACGACGGTCGATCAGTGTGGCGCCGAGATCGGCCACCGCGCCGCGCGCCTGATCCTGGACCGCATCGCCAACCCCAACCGCCGCCGCCGCGCGGAAATCGTGGCCACCCAGCTCATCGTGCGCGCCTCGACCGCGCCGCCCGCGGCAAGGTAACCTGCAACCGGAACCGGATGGCGCGGCAACGCATGACCCGCCCGAACACCGGTCCGGAATACATCGTTTCGGCACTCCCGTCCTGCCCCGAAGAGGCTGACTCAGCGGGCAAGCGCCTTGCGGTGGCTCGTGATGACGGGGATGAGCGAGCGCAACGCCTCATTGACGCTCTCCGCATTCGGGAACTCGCGGGCAATATCCGGTTCCAGAACGACCACGTTGGTCCCTTCGGCATACTGCTTCGCGTACTTACCCCGAACGCCCTTGGAGAAGTCATACTCTGCGCGCATCTCGTCCAGTTCTGATTCAACATTCTTCATACTCTGCTCTCTCCCGCCGCGTTGCCGGTCGGGCATTGATGATGCGTATTCTACTGCCGCGTTTGCAGTGGGCCAGCCGGCTCTTCACGCCTCAGGTCCGTCGCCGTTGCGATAGGCAGACCGAATCGCCTCTTCCATGCGAGCCACTTCGTCGTCCGAGAGGAAATCGAAATGGCTGGCGCGTTTTCGAGCGGCAAGCCGGCCCTTGTTCTGCAGGCATGACTGAATGAGTTTCGGACGCAACCTACGCCTGCCGGCGTGCGGCCCGGCGGATGGCGTCGGCGACCGCTTCAATGCCCGGCAGACAGTGGCGTTCCAGGGCGCGGGACACCGGGAGCGGGATGTCGGGCGCGTTCACGCAGACCGCGGGCCCGTCCAGGTGGTCGAACCAACGCTGTTCGCACTCCCGCACCAGTTTGGGTCCGATGGCGTTGCATCGCTGCGCCTCCTCGACGGTCACCAGCGCGCCGGTCTTGCGGAGTGAGCGGCCGATGCATTCGTAGTCCATGGTCGCGTCGTCCACCGTCCGCAGGTCAACGATTTCCGCCGACACCCCTTCACCGGCAAGTTGCGCCGCCGCCCGCTCCGCCAGGCGCACGCTCCAGCCATAGGCCAGCACCGTCACGTCCGCGCCTTCGCGCCGGATCGCGGCTTTTCCGATCTCCACCACGTGGTCCGCGGGGCCGTCCGGAACAAGACCCTTCTCGCCGTAAAACGCGTGATGCTCGACGATCAGGGTGGGGCTTTTCAACTTCATGGCCGCATTGAAGAGGCCGATGTAATCGAAGGGGGTGGTCGGCACGAGAATACGCCAGCCGGGGAAGAGCGCAAACAGCGCCACCGGATCCATGCTGTGCTGCGCGCCATAGCCCAGGCCGGCAGCCACCCGCGTGCGGCAGACCAGCGGCACTGAAACATGGCCGCCGTAGATATGCCCCAGTTGCCCGATCTGGTTGAACAACTGATCCGCCGCCACCAGCCCGAAACTGGAGAACATCAGTTCCACCACGGGGTGCATCCCGTTCATCGCCGCCCCGCAGGCCAGCCCGCTGAAGCCCGCCTCCGTGATGGGCGTGTTACGCACGCGGCCGGGAAACTTCACGGCCAGCCCCTTGGTCGCCCCATAGGCCCCGCCCCCCATGTTGGCGACTTCCTCCCCGAACACCACCACGCCGGGGTCCTGCTCCAGCCAGCGGCCGGTGACTTCCGCGATCGCATCGGGGTAGCGGATTTCGCGGGGACAGGCCACGTCGGCCGCCTCGACAAAGGGGCCGAGTTCACCCAGGCGTTCGTCCCTCAGCCCATGCGTCGCGCTGGCCGCGGTGGGCCACAGTTCCTCGCGGATCGCCAGGGCGCCGGAGGCCTCGGTCTTCAGCACGTCCGCCGCCGCGGCCTCGACGCAATCCCGCGCCTGCCCGCGCAGCCGCTCGATCTGCGCGGCCGTGATGCCGCGCGCACGCAGCCGCGTCTCGAACTGCGCCAGCGGGTCGCGCGCTTGCCACTCGGCTTCTTCCTGTTTGCTGCGATACCCGAACGCGCTGCCCGGCGTGCAGCCGGCGTGGTGATAGTGGCGATAGGTGGAGATTTCCAGGACACAGGGCAGGTTCGCGCGATCGGCGAGGATATGGTCCACGGCGAGTTTCACGCTGACCGGGTCCATGCCATCCACCTGGAAGCCGGGCATGCCGTACGCGGTGGCGATCTGGCACAACCGCGGGGCGGAACAACCTTCGCGCCGGGAGGTGGCCACGGCATACTGGTTGTTCTCGATGGCATAGATGATCGGCGCCTTCCACAGCGACGCCAGGTTGCAGGCCTCGTGCACGGCGCCCTGGTAGACGGCGCCGTCGCCAAAGAAGCTGAGGGTCACGGCATCGTTCCCCCGCATCTTGTCGGCCCAGGCCACGCCGGTCGCCGGCGGCACGCCGCCGCCGACGATCGCGTTGGTGCCGGCCACGCCCACATCGGCATTGTAGAGGTGCATCGAGCCGCCTCGTCCGCCGCTGCAGCCGTCGGCCAGACCCATGACTTCCTTGAGCAGCGTCAGCACGTGGGCGCGCATCTCGCCCGTCAGCCCCTTGCGCAGGGGATCGAAGCCCGCCGGCGCGCAGGCGCACAGCGCCTTGGCCAGGTATTGATGGTGGGCGCGGTGGGTGCCACAGAACTTGTCCTGCCGGCGCACCGCCATGGCCGCGCCGACCGCGACGGCTTCCTGCCCCACGCTGGTATGCACGGGGCCGTTGACCAGGTTCTTGTCCTTAAGTTCGAGCAGTTTCTCCTCGAAGACACGGATCAGGATCATCTGTTGGAACATCCACAGCAGATCCGCGCGCGACACGGCGGCCCAGTCCCGTTCGTCCGCTGCCAGCGCCCGGAGCGCGGGCAGCGCAAGCCGTTTCTCTTTCATCGGTCCCCCACCCTTGAACCCTGCGCGCTCAGGCCCGCTTTCACATAAACCGCTTTACGTTCCACGAAGAACTCCAGGCCCGAGCGGCCGTTCTCGGGCGGGCCAAACCCGGAGTCCTTCCAGCCGCCGAAAGGCAGCTCGGGCGTCTTGAAGCCGCTGTGGATGTTGACGTGAGCCATGCCCACCTCGATCTCGCGCCCGTAGCGCAGCGCGGCGGCCAGGTCGTTGGTGAAGAGCGCGGAGGACAATCCGTAGCCCGAGTCGTTGGCCCAGGCGAGGGCCTCGTCGAGATCGCGAACGGTCGACACCGCCAGGACGGGGCCGAAGATCTCGTCGCGGAAGATCGGCATGTCGCGCGTCACGCCATCGAACACCGTCGGCAGGATGTAGTAGCCGTCCCGATTGTCAGAAACGCCGCCCGAACGGAGCCTGGCCCCGTGGCGTTGCGCCTGCGCGATGGCCGCGGATATGCCCTCGAACTGCGCGGGGCCGGCCACGGGGCCCATATCGGTCGTTTCCGCCAGCGGGTCGCCCACGACCAGGGCCCGGCTGCGCGTGAGGAGCCGGTCCATGTACGCCTCCGCCACTTGCGACGCCACTAACACGCGGCTGGTGGACGTGCACCACTGGCCGGCGCAGCCGAAGCCGGCCCTCACGGTCGCGTCCACCGCCGCGTCCAGGTCTGCGTCGGCCAGCACGATCAGGGCATTCTTGCCTCCCAGCTCAAGTTGGGTGCGGGTGAAGTTCACCGCCGCCATCTGCGCGATGGTGCGGCCGACTTCGGTGGATCCGGTGAAGGAGATGGCGCGGACGCGCGGATCCCGCACCAGGCGGTTGCCGATGGCGCTGCCCTTCCCCGTCACGCAGTTGAACACGCCCTTCGGGACCCCGGCCCGTTCGAACAACCGGGCCATGAAGACGCCCGAGCCCGGCGTGAACGAGGCCGGCTTGAAAACCACGGTGTTGCCCGTCAGCAGGGCCGGCAGGGTCTTGCGGCACATCACGTTGAGGGGATAGTTCCAGGGGCTGATCACACCCACCACGCCCAGCGGATGAAACTGTTCCCAGGAGACGATGGCCCCGTCGGTGGTCGGCGCCGATTGTCCGGCGAAGACCGAGATCTGTCGCAGGTGGTGCCGCCCTTCCAGCAGGGCCGAGTCCACCTCGCCCCGCGCCTCGCGGATGGTCTTGCCGTTTTCCAGGCTGACAATGCGCGCCAGGGCCTCACGTTCCGAGGCCAAGGCGTCCAGGAAGCGCTCGACGGCCGCCTGCCGCTCCGGCAGGGCAGTCCTGCCCCAGGCGCCGACGGCCGCGTCGATATCCGCCTCCGTTGAGGCCGCTGCCCGGTTCAGTTCCGAGCCGCGCCGGGCCGGATCCTCGTTGGGAAAGGTCGCCCGATCCGACGACTCCCGCCAGTCTCCGTCAATGTAGTTCTTCAGTATTTCGCTCATGTGACTCCTCAGGCCTCCGGCGCCGGGGGAATGAACCCGCCATCCATCATGGACCGGGTCAGTGCGCGCGAACGTTTGATGACGGCGGTGGCGTGATCGAGCAATTCCTGCTCGCTCATTTTCACGCGGGCCAGGCCCTGTTTTTGTGCCATCATGCCCACGGCGGCGGCTTCGCGCGGGAAGACATCCCAGTCGTCCATGGTCGGCAACAGTCGATCCGGTCCCAGTCGGGTTCCGATCTGCCCGGCGAGTGCCTCCGCTGCGGCGTAGCACATTTCATCCGAGATCGTTTTCGCCCGCACATCCAACGCCCCGCGGAAGATGCCGGGGAACCCGACCGAGTTGTTCACCTGGTTGGGGAAATCCGAGCGCCCGGTCGCCACGATCGCCGCTCCCGCCTCCTTGGCTTCCCAAGGCCATATTTCCGGCACGGGGTTGGAACAGGCGAACACAATCGCGTCGCGGTTCATCGCCCGCACCCATTCCGGCTTGATCACGCCCGGTCCGGGCGTGGAGCAGGCGATCACGACGTCGACACCCTTCAGGGCCTCGGCGATCCCGCCGGTTCGGCGCTCGCCGTTCGTGATCCGGCAAAGGTTCCACTTCGCCGCGTAGGCAAGTTTCTGCGCCTCGACATCGGCCCGATCCGGGCCGAGGATGCCCTTGCTGTCCACCACCAAGGCGCGCGCGGGGTCGGCGCCCCGGCCGAAAACCAGCCGGGCGGCGGTCGTGTTGGAGGCCCCGCTGCCGATGAAAGCGATGCGAATGTCACCCATGGTCTTGCCGACGACCTTCAGCGCATTGAGCAACCCGGCCAGAATCACGGTGGCCGTGCCCTGCTGGTCGTCATGCCAGACCGGGATTTCCGCCTTCTCCCGCAGGGTGTCGAGGATCTTGAAGCACTTGGGCTGTGCGATATCCTCGAGATTGATGCCGCCGAACGAAGGCTGGAGGGCGAGGACGGTGTCGATAATCCGGTCCGGATCCTTGAGGTCGAGCATGATCGGCACGGCGTCTACGCCGCCGAGGTACTTGAACAGGAGCGCCTTGCCCTCCATCACCGGCAAGCCGGCCTTGGGGCCGATGTCGCCGAGGCCCAGGACGCGGCTGCCGTCGCTGACCACAGCGACGGTATTCCACTTGCTCGTCATCTCGTACACCCGGTCGGGATCCTTGGCGATGGCCATGCAGGCTGAGGCGACTCCGGGGGAATACCAGATCGCGAAGTCGTCGAAATCGCGCACGCGGCACTTGAGCGCGGTTTCGATCTTTCCCCTGTAAAACGGGTGGAGGCGCAGGGCGTCCTCGGCCGGTTTACCGGCGCGGGCCAGACGTTCGTCGCTCTTCGTTGCCGCAGGTGATTTCCGGGTCATGCTTTTCTCCTCGATCGGCGGGGGCTCAGGCGCTGCCGGCGAAGGCGGACGCTTCGCCCAGCCCCTCGGAGCCCATGCCGCGATAGCCCCCATCCACCATGAGTTCGGCGGACGTGATGAAACTGGCTTCGTCGCTCAGCAGAAAGACCGTGGCTGACGCGCATTCCTCGACCGTTCCCAGCCGGCGCAGCATGTGGAACCTGCCCCAGATCGGGCCCCACTTTGCCCGGTCGCCGCCGGCCGCCTTGTCCACTTCCCGCGTCCAGATCCAGCCGGGACTGACGGTGTTGACGCGGACCGTGGGCGCCATGTCCATGGCCATGCAACGCGTCAGTTGCGTCACGGCGCCCTTGGCCGCGTTGTAGGTCCAGCGGTCCGGCTGGGCGATGTGCGCCGAGATGCTGGACATGTTGACGATCGCGCCGGCGCCCCGCTGTTTCATGTGCGGGAAGACGGACTGGCCCATGGTGGCGTAGGCCACGGGGCCCACGTTCATGACACGATTCCAGTCGGCGCGGGTGGCGTCCAACCCCTTGGCGGTGAACGAGAACGCGTTGTTCACGAGATAGTCGAGCCGCCCCCACGCGCTCACGGCAGCGGCGACGAGGTCCTTGCAGAAGGATTCCTCGGCCATGTCGCCGCGCAGGAACTGCACCTTCCCGCCCTTGTCCGCGAGTTCCCTGGCCGTTGCGGTGCCGATGTCGCTCACGCCCGAGAACGTGACCGAACACCCCTCCTCGCACAGCCGCTCCACGCACGCACGCCCGATGCCCGACGCGCCGCCCGTCACAATCGCCGCCTTGCCGTTGAGACCTCTCATGGTCGTGCCCTCCTACACGCGGTAGAACTTCTCCGCATTGTCGTGAAACAACTTCTGTTTCTCTTCAGCCGTGCAGGCGCTGACCGCGTTCAGCAGCGTGTCGAACCAGCGTGGATAGGTCGACGCCAGCGTGCAGACCGGCCAGTCTCCCCCGAACATCAGGCGATCGAAGCCGAAACACGCGACCACATGGTCGAGGTAGGGCTGCAGATCCCCCGGGGTCCACGTCTCCCACGCCGCCTCGTTCACCAGGCCGGAGACCTTACAGCACGTGTTGGGCAGGGCCGCTAGTTCGCGCAGGCAGGACGCCCAGGGTTCGCGGATCTTCTCCTTGATGAAAGGCTTGCCGATGTGGTCGAGAACAAAGCGGACCCGCGGGCATTTCCGGACCAGCTCCAGCGTGTTCATGAACTGCGCATCGCCTTTGATGCAGAGCTCGAACGGCAGGTCGAATTCCTCCAGGAGCTGCACGCCCCGGACGAAGTCCGGCCGGAGACAGAAGCCGGCATCGGCCTCGAACTGAATGATCCGACGGATGCCGACCAGCAGCGGGTTAACCGCCAGGGCCGCCAGGGCCCCGCGCGCGCCGGCGCCCTGCTCCAGGGGCGCCCAGGCGACAATGCCCCGGATGCGCGGGTCGGCGGCCGCCTGTTCGGTTACCCAAGCCACTTCCTCACGGAAGAACGCGAAATCGGCCTCGCATTGCACAAAGACCATCTTCTCGATGTTGATCCCGACCGTGACGGCGCGGTAATCCGCCGGCAGATGCGGCCGGTTGAGTGGTGGCACGCCGTCCAGCCAGGCATAACGCAAACGGTGGGGATCCCAGATGTGCAGGTGCGTATCGACGATCGGAATGCCCGTCATGTCCGTTTCCTCCATGTTTCCAGCGTGCGATCAATATGATCGGCCATGCGCTGCGCCGCCAGGGCGGGATTGCGCGCCTTGATGGCGGCCAGGATGCCCCGGTGCGTGGTGGACGCCGTCTCGATCCCGGAACGCTCCAGAGCCCGGCGCCGCGTCGGCACCAGCAGTTCGTTCAGGGGATCGACCACCACGCCGAACAGTTCGTTGTGCGCCGCGCGCGCGAGGGCCTGGTGGAAAGCGACATCCAGCTCCGCGCACCGCCGCAGGTTGCCGCCGGCGGCGTCGAAATCCGCGAGAATGGTTTCCATCTCGCCGATCTGCGCCGGCGTGGCGCGCTGCGCGGCGAGTTCGGCGATGTGCACCTCGAGCACCCGGCGCAATTCCAGCAGTTTGCCCTCCGCCCCGACGCGCCCGCTCAGCAGGTCGGCGATCACGTTGCGGACCGGTTTGTGGAATTCCCCGGTCACCACCGACCCCGAGCCCTGGCGGGTCTTCACCAGCCCGCGCGAACGCAGTTCGTTGGTCGCCTCGCGGACCACGTTGCGGCTCACGCCGAAACGCTCACCCAGTTCCTGTTCCGTCGGCAGTTTGTCGCCGGGCTTGAATTCGCCGTCGCGAATGGCGGCCGTGAGGCGTTCCGCCACCGTATCCGTGAGTTTGGGGCGTTTGATGTTTTGGAGGATGCTCATGGCTCCAATCCTCAGTCCATGACGAGGCCGCCGTTGACGTCCAAGATTTCGCCGGTGATATAACGGGCGCGGTCGGAGGCGAGGAAGGCGACGGCCTCGGCCACGTCCTGCTAGCGGGAAGGGACAGACTATCAGAGAAAAAGTTTTGAACTTTTTTCCGGAAATCGGGGGTCGAGATTGCTTCAAAGGGGTATAGGGGCGCGTTGTCGTGCTCCGCGAAGCCCAGAGGAGCAGTGTTAGTGGCGCGCTCTCTCTCATTGTGTGTCCCCAGTCGCCCTAAGGCCTGACCCCCCAGTCGCTCAGTCGCGGCCCAGTCGCCGTATCGCCGTCCGCACAGGGCTTTTTCAACGGAATCACTAATCAAGGCCTGACCCCCCCCACTGCCCCCCCCATGCTCCCCCCATGCCTCTCATGCCTTAGGCTCAATGATTATGTCCGGCTTTGCGTCTCAGAACGCCACCGGCGGCTTCTTTGATGGTGTTGGTGAAGATGAATGCTTTGTGGTCTATCTGGCGGACGGTATTGGTGAGGCGGCGCACTTCGAGGCGGGTGACTACGGTGAAGACGATGTCGCAGTCCTGACTGACTTCGAAGCTATCCTTTAGAAAGCCACGCTCTCCTTTGTATACGGTGATACCCAATCCCAGTTCAACAGCCAGTTTCCTCTTAATGACATCGCTCTGGCCCGAAATGATCGTAACGCTGGTGTACTCTTCCAGTCCTTCGATCACATAGTCGATGGTGCGGGTGGCCACGTAGTAGGTCAGCATGGCATAGAGTGCAATCTCGAGCCCAAAGAACATGGCGGCCACAAGGAAGATGATAGCATTAAGTGCGAGTATGATCTCGCTGATGGTAAAACTACTGCGCTTAAGTGCGTAGAGTGCCAACACCTCTATTCCGTCTAGTGAGCAGCCGCCGCGCATCCCCAGTCCCACGCCAAGCCCCAGAAAGAAACCCCCGAAAATAGAGGCGATCAGTTTATCGGATGTGATAACAGGGTAGGGTATAAACAGGAGGCACAGCCCAAGCAAGACGACCGTTGCCAGCGTGCGGAGGGCAAAGCGCCTGCCCAGCAGAAAGGCACCCAATATGACAAAAGGTATATTGGCGGCAATAATGACGTAGGCGATATTGAGATGATAAAGCTCGTGTATGAGCAGGGATATGCCAGTAACGCCGCCATCGATAAACTTGTTGGGCACGAGGAAGCTCATAAGCCCAAAACCGGCGGTGACAGCCCCCGCTAGTGTATAGGCGATATCGGGAATAGTAGCAGAGAGTCGGTCAATAATTTTCATCGTGCCTTGCTCTGGTCCTTACGGGCGACGACAACGGATAACGAGAAGGTCGCCGATCAACCCGTGCGGTCAGTCTATGTTCCTCAACAGTTCTGCGTATTGAATGACATCTAACGAGTCCACATTTCGGGTCAGAGCAAGCATGCTCTTTCCCAAGCTCACCACAGCTCCGCTCGCTGACTTCTCCGGTTCCAATTCGGTAATGAATCGCTCAAGCGCTTTCGCCATTGAACGTTTCGGTGTTTTGGAAAGCTTACAATCGAATGGATGCAATGCGCAATCTGTACCTTCTATGACCAAATCAATTTAAAATCCGTTTTGGGTTCGCGGGTGGCTCATGCGAGGGACGACGCCCTTCGCGATCTGGCATTTTAGCGCCTCTTGAACGCAGAGATTCTCAAACAGAGCGCCAGCCATGGGCCCCGCAATCAAGTGCTCCCTATCGCTCAAACCAGTTAGATAGCAGACCAAACCAGAATCAACACAATATACTTTGGGGGCCTTGATCAGCCGCTGTCCTAAATTGCGGTGGTAGGCGGTAGTCTGCTATTGGACGACGGGGGGAGTGACATTGAGTATGAGGGCACTTGTCCGGAAGTTGTCGGGAGGGGCTTTTGTCTTCGTGCCTGACGCGCGCAAGGCCACGTGCTGGATAGTTCATCCGAGCCGGTAGATCTCGGGCAGATCGTCCACGTTGGCCACACTCATTTCGAGATTGTTGAGAAGGCCGTCTTTGAGCGAGTAGACGAAGCCGTGGATGGTCAAGTCGTGGCCGGCGCTCCAAGCGCTTTGGATGATCGACGTGTAACTGAGGTTGGCCACTTGCTGCTCGACGTTGAGTTCACACATTCGGTCAAAGAGCTCCGCTTCATTGAGCCCCACCAGGGCATCGGCGCGCCGATGGGCCGTGTCTTTGATATTGCGGAGCCAGTTGTCGATTAGACCGAAGGGCGTGGAACCAAGAGCCGCCTGCACGCCACCGCACCCGTAGTGTCCGCAGACAATGATGTCGCTGACCTTGAGAATCTCCACGGCGTATTGGATGACGGACAAGGAGTTGAAGTCCGTGTGTACAACAAGATTCGCGACATTGCGGTGGACGAAGATCTCTCCGGGATCCATGCCGCAAATTTCGGTCGCAGGCACGCGGCTGTCGGCGCACCCAATCCAGAGGACTTCTGGCGCTTGCTGCGCGGCAAGTCGCTGGAAGAAGGTGGGATCGGTTTCGTTGATCTCTTGCGCCCAGGCGCGGTTCTTCTCGAAGAGTTGTTTAAGTCTGTCCATGAAGAGATTCGAGGCGTTGAGGTCCACCAACAGGGCTCTACTTTTCAAGGCCCGCGGCCACACGCCCGCCGCGCCACGCAAAGGCCCCTGTTTCAAAGGAGAGGATACGATAAAGTCGGCTTTGGGGTCAAGAATTTGGGACCCAATGGGGACCGTGCCCACCGGAAGCGGTGTTCTTTTCCCCGCTCTACACCGGTGTCTTGGAGGTCCAGATTGGGCTGGATCCCGAGGCGGCTGTCGAGGCGCCCGGTCCGCGCGCGTTGCCTGGGCGCGTAGTGGTCTACGGGACCTCGATTACGCAAGGCGGATGCGCGAGTCGTCCCGGCATGTGCTACACCAACATTTTGGCGCGCAGGCTGAACATGGAGTTCATCAACCTCGGATTCAGCGGCAGCGGACAGGGCGAGCCGGAGGTGGCTCGTTTAGTGGCACAGGTTTCGGAGCCCCGCCTGTTTGTAATGGACTATGAGGCCAACTGCGGCGATCCGGATCGCATGCGGCGTACGCTGCCCGAATTCGTGGACATCGTTCGTGGGAACCATCCTGGGCTGCCGGTGCTGGTGATCTCGCAGATTCAAAACCCTCTCTCCACGTACAGCGAACCCTTCCTTCGGTCCAGCGAGCGGCTTCGCCAGATCCAGCGCGGTTTTGTCGAAGCGCGCCGAGAGGCGGGGGACAAGGCGATCTACTTCTTCGACGCGTCAGGCGTACTGGGTGAGGACTTTGATGAGTGCACCGTTGATGGCGTCCACCCTACCGACCTGGGGTTCCTGCGCATGGCCTGCGGCTTTGAACCGGTCTTCAGAGAGATTCTGAGGCTCTAGCTGTCGGCGACGAGGACAACCGTAGGCGGCCCGTCAGGTGGGGGCTATGGTTCCTGGCTGAGGGCCAGGTCGCGAAGGGAGCCAAGGCCGCGGGCGCGTAGTCGCTTGAGGAGTTTGAGGAGCAGGCGTGCCGTCAGGATGGCATCGCCCAAGGCGGTGTGGCGCTCCGCGCTGCCCGCGATGGCGTAGCGCTCGAGCAGTGTATCGAGTCCGTATCCAAGCTGTTGTCCCCGCTCCAAGCGCGCGGCCAGGTGGGTCGTATCCAGAACCAAATTCTGTAGGGGTATCCCGTGCAGCTCGATCGAGGTGTGGTTCAGCATGGCCAGGTCGAAAGCGGCGTGGTGGGCCACCAGGATCGCATCGTCAATCCAGACCAGAAAGTCGCTCAGGGCCTCCGTGGGGGCGGTGCCGCGAGCGACCGTGGCGTCGGTCAGTCCGTGCACAATGAGTGAGTTGCGGGTCGACGGCACGCCCGTGGCGAGGAGGCGGTGGAAGGTGTCCCCCAGGTGGATCCGACCGCCCACTATCGAGATGGCACCCAGCGAAATAGCGCGGTCAGCAGCGGGGTCCAACCCGGTTGTCTCGGTATCGAGTACCACAAAGCGCTCGGTCGACCAGCACCGCCTCATGCGTGCCGCCGTTGGCCAGGCCGATTGTTGGGCCCGCAGCGCGGGCGAAAGATCGGCCCGACGCGCGAGCCGCCGACGCGTGCTGCCGTGCTGCCAGTCGTGCCAGGCCAAGGCCCATTGATCGATCCATGCCATCCCGCTTACCGCCGCATCAAGTGGGCGCCGTAGCGCCGCGTGAGTGTGTCCTGGAGCTCTGTGACCGTGGAGAAGACGGCCCGCAACATCTTCTGCTGCGTCTTGGTAAGGGCACCGGGTGCAATGTGGTTGTCCGGCTTGTGCCCCTCCCTGATCTGCGCGACCTGGTGTCCCAGTCGCAGATCGATCAGGTAGCGATAGGCATCCGCCGCACTGGCGGCAAGCTCACTAACGCCGGGCAGCGTAGACCGGGCAGCGTCCAGCCGTGCCAAGGTGTTGGTCGAGTCCAGGAACAGCGCCTCGAGGGCCATCAGACGGGCCACATCGACGAGCGGAAGAATGCCGTGCAGTTTGATATCAAACGTGTCCCGATACTCGCCGGCATGATCGACCAGGAAACGCCGAAAAAAGGAGAGCGGCGGGCGATGAGAGAGCGCGTTGTTCATCAGAAAGGCCAAGAAGCCACGCTCTTGGTGCAGGGCCTCTCCCAGGTCGGTTTTGAGTGCGTCAATCAAGACGATATCGCCATCCACAGCGCGCAAGTCAAAGAAGATCGAAGCATGCATCAGCGCCCTCGGCTCCGGATCGAGCACCCAGGTGCGGAAGGTCCGCTTCCATGTGGCAAGGGGTTGCCGCCACGTGTCGTTGGAGGCCATGACCCCCCCCTTGCAGAAGGAGTACCCGCACTCCGCCAACCCCAGATTCACCTGTTTGGCAATCCCTCCGAACCAGTGGCGCGCCCGCTCGTCCTCAGCCGGCGTGGCCGCATCGGCATACAGCAGGGCATTGTCCTGGTCGCCGGTCAACCCCATCTCGCGCCGCCCCTTACTCCCGAGGGCCAACCAGACCCAGGGCAACTCCACACGAGCGTCCGGTTGTTGTGCCTGCACGGAGGCTTCCGCCAGGCGCAGGAGGCGCCGAGTCAGGCGATCGGTAATCTCGGTCAAGAGCTCCATCAGATCGGCCGGGTGCACGCCCCGTCCATGGAGAAAGACCGCCAGCCGATCGGTGTCATAGCGCAGGCGGGCCAACTCGGCGATGCTGGTTGATTTCTCGATCCGCTTTACGGTCAGGGCCGGACTATGCTCACCCGAAGTGGAGACGTCCTTGTCTGAGATCACGCCGATCACCGGCGACTCAGGATCAGACGTCTGCGTGACCACGAGGTGATGGATGCCGTGGCGAGACATCAGCATCACGGCGTCGATCACAGGGGCGTCCGCCGCCAGGGTCCGCACCGGCGCGGACATCAGCAGCCCGACAGGCGTATCGATGACAAGCCCCTCGGCCACGACTTTGTTGCGCAGATCGGTATCGGTCAGGATACCCCGCGCGCCGTGGCCGTGTGTGATCACGATCGAGCCTACCTGAGCGCGGCGCATCAGCTGCGCTGCCTCCCTGACCGTGGTGTCGGCCGGACAGAGCAGCGGCTCACGACGGACCAGCGTGGCCACGTGTGTGCCAAGCTGATTCCACCCCCCCCCTGGGCCCAGGTCCACCGCGACCGCTCTGACCGACGGGTCGAGTGCGGCGCAGAAAAAGGCGGCGAACGAGGCGTTCTGTTGGCAGAGGGCTTCAAAGCATCGGACCGGCACGAGGGCGCACATCGTGGGCTCGGCGGCGGTCGCCTCAAACGGCTGGACGGGCTGTCCGGCGGGTCCGGCCGTGCCGAATGTATCGCCCTCACCACACAGGTCCACTAGCCTGTGATCCCGATTATCGACCAGCCGGACACAGCCTGATTCTACCATGTAGAGGTATTGAGCGGTGGGGCCGTCCTGCGCGAGTATCTGCTCGTCGGTGTCAAAATACTCCACCAGCAAATCCCCCACCAGCGCCTGGCGCTGCGAGGGGGCCAGCAACGAAAATGGGACGGTGGTATCGAGCAGGGCCACGATACGGTCGGGTACCGGTGGTCTATCGGACCGGCTGTGCATGTTCCCTCGCGCTCTCTCGGTCTGCCGGCCCTGTTACGCGTCCGTGGCGCTGGAGGGCAGGCGAATATTGTCAACGATGCGCTGAACCTCCATGGGAGGGGGTTCGGTGAACTGAGACACGACAATCGTGATCAGAAAATTGATCAACATACCCACCGTGCCAATCCCCTCTGGGCTGATTCCGAGGAACCAGTCATCCGCCGTGGCCGTCTTGTTGATGAACTTGAAATAGATGATGTAGGCTGCGGTGAAGAGAATGCCGCTCAGCATGCCCGCAATCGCTCCCTCCTTGGTCGTGCGCTTGCTGAAGATCCCCAGGATGATCACGGGGAAGAAGCTGCTGGCCGCCAACCCAAAGGCAAAGGCCACGACCTGTGCCACAAACCCGGGCGGATGAATGCCAAAGTACCCGGCGATCACCACCGCCACGGCGGCGGCAACGCGGGCCAGGATCAGCTCCTGCTTCTCCCCCATGTCTGGTTTGAGCACCCGTTTGAAAAGATCATGTGAAATGGCGGAGGAAATCACGAGCAGCAGTCCGGCCGCGGTCGACAGCGCGGCCGCCAGTCCACCGGCGGCCACGAGGGCCACGACCCAGGCGGGCAGATTGGCGATTTCGGGGTTGGCCAGCACCATGATGTCGCGATCCACGATCAGCTCGTTGGCCGCCGGATCGCCGCGGTAGTCGATGATCCCATCGCCATTCTTATCTTCAAACTTTATGAGGCCGGTCTTTTCCCAGTTGGTGAACCAGGAGGGTGCCTCGGTATAGACCTTGCCCTCAAGCGTCTGGATCATATTGACGCGTGCGAAGGTGGCCACTGCCGGTGCCGTGGTGTAGAGCAGCCCGATAAAGAGGAGCGCCCAGAACGCGCTGATGCGGGCGGCTTTCACGCTGGGGACGGTATAAAACCGAATGATGACATGCGGCAGGCCGGCCGTGCCGACCATCAGGGCGATCGTAATCGCAAAGACATCCAACATGCTCTTCTTGCCTGCCACGAACGCCGCCGTGTATTCAGGAAAACCCAGGTCGCGATGGATCGCGTCGATGGCCTCCAGGAGGTAGATCCCGGCATTCTGACCTTCGACGATCTTGGAGCCAAACCCCAGTTGGGGAATAGGATTGCCCGTCAGCTTCCATGAAATGGCGATCGCCGGGATGAGATAGGCCAGGATCAGAACCACGTATTGGGCCGCCTGGGTGTAGGTGATCCCCTTCATGCCGCCCAGCGTGGCATAGACCAGGACGAGGACCATACCGATCATGACCCCGCTGTTGACGTCGATTTCGAGGAAGCGCGAGAAGACCACCCCCACCCCACGCATCTGGCCGGCCACATAGGTGAACGAGACAAAGATGGCACAGAAGACCGCGACCATGCGGGCCGTATCCGAGTAATAGCGGTCTCCCACAAAATCGGGTACCGTGAATTTACCGAACTTACGCAGGTAGGGTGCCAGGAGCAGGGCCAGCAGGACATACCCTCCGGTCCATCCCATCAGATAGACCGCACCGGTATATCCCATGAAAGAGATCAACCCCGCCATCGAAATGAACGAGGCCGCGCTCATCCAGTCGGCCCCCGTCGCCATGCCGTTGATGATGGCCGGCACGCCGCGGCCCGCGATGTAGAATCCGGCTGTGGTCCGGACGCGCGAGTAGATCGCAATGCCTATGTAGAGAATGAACGTCAGAATGACGATGATATAGGTCCAAGTCAGAATACTCATGACTCACTGCCCTTCTCATCGTCCAGTTCCCGGTCATAGCGGGCCATGGTGCGGGCATACACAAAGATAATCAGGATGAAGATCCAGATACAGCCCTGCTGTGCGAACCAGAAGCCGAGTGGAAAGCCGCCGATGTGGAACCGGTTCAGCTGCTCTACGAACAGGATGCCAAGCCCTGGACCCGCCACAAACCATACCGCTAGAAGCACCAGGAGCAGCCTCACATTGCGCTTCCAATAGGCTCGATTGCTATCCGATTCACCGCCCATATCTGCTCCTTTCGATGGCCATCACTCTGCGCGAGGCCTCCCCCTGTGCAACGACACTGCCACAATGTGGTCGCACCCAGACTGGCAGGGTACAGGGCAGTCCGAGCCCTGTCAATGCACGGTAGCGGGCCCCTAAACTGCGGACTGGGGCGAGAAACGTGCCCGGGCAGCGAGGGCGGCGGTTGTAAAAAGCATCGATGGAGTTGTGGGGCGGTTGTATCGTCACTTGTGATGGCGCATTGGGTGACATGCAGCGGTGGCGAGGGCAG
>JABMPJ010000169.1 GCA_013203785.1 Lentisphaerota bacterium
CTGCCCTCGCCACCGCTGCATGTCACCCAATGCGCCATCACAAGTGACGATACAACCGCCCCACAACTCCATCGATGCTTTTTACAACCGCCGCCCTCGCTGCCCGGGCACGTTTCTCGCCCCAGTCCGCAGTTTAGGGAGCCCTCTCCCGCCTTGCGCTATTCCCTCGCCGCGTGCTAAAACAATCCTAAGGAGAGCCAGAATATGACGATATCTGAACTGACGCATAAGCAATTGGTTGGACTCGTAGCATTGTTGGAGGCCGTGGTCATGGCAGATAAGACCGTGAGCTTGCCCGAGCAGGACGTTCTTTCCACTGTGGTCGCCGCCGTGGGCGAGGAGATGTATCGCGCTCTGCTCGAAGATGCCGACAACCGCTTTGAGAACCTGGAGGCGCTTAAGCGCTACCTGACAGAGATTTCCGATCAGGGCGCGCGTGAGGTAATCTACGGTACGGTCTGGGAGGAAGCGGTTGCATCACCCTCCGTCAACCACCAGGAATCCGAGCTACTGGCCTGGTTGGCCAGCACCTGGGCTATCACCGTCTGACGAGGGCTCACGACTCCCTCCGCCGCCGGCTCCGCCACGCGGGCCGGCCGTGAAGCTGACAGAAGCTGGCAGGGCCAGAGCGTAAAATATCGACCGATATGTCAAGGGACCTCTGCCCCAAGTCGGCAGAACCGACAACATGCAGCGTTGGTGTCCACGAGCGAGCCCCGTCCTCCGGTTCCCTGCATGTGGGTCTGCACGAACATTTGACCAGACACCGGGACCTAGTTCGTCGACGAACCCAAGTGAATACTACCGTTTTGAAGAGGAATCAAAAAAGAGTTCTGTCAACGTTGACTCGCTGCTGTTCCCGCGCAGGGCGGTGACCTGGAAAAGAAATAACGCAAAACCTATGGCCCTCAAAACCATTGACTTCTATGGGGACGGTGGTCGATAATCGTTCGTCTAGCAGAGGCGATTTGGGAGGGGCCTTCCTTCCGTTGGCGCGAGTCCATCGTGCGGGCCTCTATTAAGGCGCATCCTGTTGTTCAGCATGGAAACAGCCACGCATTCTGTGCGCATCAACCTTGGGAGAACGTTATGCTAAGAACTCGGTGCTGCTTTGTCTCGCTGTGCGCATTCGCTCTGTTTGGGGTTCAAGCCCGGGCAGGGGGTGCAGCGCCGGACCTTACAAGCATGTCTTTGGAGGAGCTTCTCGACGTGCGTATAACAACAGCCTCCTCCTTTAGCCAATCGATCAACGATGTACCGGGAACCGTGACGGTTATCACTGCCGATGAGATCAAGCGCTACGGTCTACGGACGTTAGTGGATGTTCTTAATATGGTGCCTGGCTTCCAGACCTTTGCGACGACCTTCGCTACTTGGGATGTTCGAGCGCGGCGTTACTCTCACGCCTATGCAACGATCAGGGTGATGGTTGATGGTCGGCCGCTGAATGAGAGCTATAATCGCCAAATCAGCGCTTTCGAAAGCTTCCCTCTGGACAACGTGAAGCAGATCGAGATTATACGGGGGCCGGGCTCCTCTCTATCCGGTACGGACGCGTTCTCCGGTGTTGTGAATATCATTACTGATAAGCGCGAGCGATCTGTTGTGTCGACCACCATGGGTGAAAATGGCTATTACGGAGTTAATGCGGCCCAATATGCTGATGTATCTGAAGACCTCTCCTATTCACTGACCGTCGACTATTCGAATACGGATGGCGACCCGCGGAGCTACGAGACCGATTTCCTCTCCGGAACAGGTATGTCTCAGGCTCCCCATACCCGTTATGCCTGGAATGAGCGATTGGGGGTGTCGGGATCTGTGCGGTACAAAGATTGGACGCTAACACTCCTCCATGCAGATTACGCCCGGGCGTGGACCGCCGGATACGTGAATATTCAATCTCCGGGGGATGAGCGAGTGGAATCCGTTTACAGTTATGCCGACCTGCAATACCTTCATGAGTTCTTTGACGAGACATCTGTGGAGATTAGAGGCTCGTATGACAGGAACACAACCCGCTTTGTGGGACAGTTGTTCCCACCGGGGTTTGACTGGGGGCCGCTCCGCGGAATGGCTGACATAAACGGTGATGGCGTGGCGGATAACTGGCCGGACGGTGCATCCTACGATTCGAAACTTGAGGCTCACAATGCATCCGTCCAGTTGTTTCTCCGAAAAGTCTATGGGGCACATCAAGTTCTCCTGGGCGGTGAATGGGGAAATGAGACCATTGGGGATGTATCGACCCAAACGGATGTGCACCACACGTTTCTGACAAGAATACCCTACGACACATACACGACGAGAAACCCCATACAGGGACTGCCATCCGTGTTCATGATTGGTGAAGGGGAAGAGGAATCACACTATGCGGTGCTCGCTCAGGATATTGTGGCTTTGGGTGAGGATGTCACCTTTGTCGTTGGCGCACGGCATGATGAGTATGACGATACGGGAGGCTCCTTCTCGCCTCGCGCAGCTCTAATCTGGAATGTGTTCCCATCGCACATCCTTAAAGCCAGCTATGGCAAGGCCTTCTTCTCGCCTCCCAATGGCACTAAATACAACAATACGTTTGGCTATTTCGGTCAGCCTGACCTGAAACCACAGACTATTCAGACTGTTGAACTCGCTTTCCAGAATCTATATGAGTCGGCTCTGTACTATGCGGTTGTTCTGTATGGCAGTGAAATAGACGACTTCATCGAGACTGACCGAAACATTAATCCGAGTTTCTTCAACGCAGGCGAAGCCAGGTTCAGCGGCGTTGAAGTAGAGGTTCGTTGGCGTATCAGTGATGCCGTAAGCATGTGGGGTAACTATAGCTTTGCTGACGGGTACTTTGTCGAAACAGGCCTGGAGTATGACGGCGTCGAACATATGGGAAATCTAGGTGTAAGCGCTCGCGTGACGGAGGACCTCGTCGCCAGCGTACATGCGCAACTTGTTGGAGAAGGCCAGCGGGGAACCGGTGACCTTCATTCCGAACCCGTTGATAGCTACACCCCGCTGAATCTAGCATTGGTCTTTACAGGAATCCCCAATACAGTATTGACCCTCAGCGCGCATAATCTGTTTGATGAAAAATACTTTAGCCCAAACGATATCACCAGCCTTGCAGGGCTGCCGAGTCATGACTTCCCGAACGAGGGTCGACAGGTGCTGCTCAAGGCAACCTACGAATGGTGAGGCACATCGGTAGCACTCATGAGGTCCTGATCTCCGGCAGTTGTTGAGGTGTGTGAGGGACAGGTGGGTGCCTCTGTCCTTTGGCCAACATCTTCTGAAGGGCCTCCAAGACCTTGTGCTGGACGCGTACACGCAGGCGGCATCTGCTGGCCCTGGCATCCCGCGAGACGAGGTAACACTCGCGACGCGGAGCCGTAGCGGTCAGTTACCGGCCACCCGATTCTCCCCATAGTGGGCTCTTTCTTCGCGCAAAATATGCAGACAGTAGGTGTTCAAACTCTCCCCGCGGCGAAGCGCGTCCACGGCCAAAGCTTTGTGCAAGTCTTTCCCGACTCTAACAACGAACTTCCCTGAGTACTCCTTTCCCGCTGTGGCTGCGGGAAGGGGAGCTCCGTCCTCTTGATAGACCCTGACCCACTCCTCTACCGCCTGGCAAAGTTCCCTATATACCTTGGCCTCATCGTCACCGTGGACACCGCCGAGCATAAGCCCCGGACATGTGCCGATATAGCACTTGTCTTCCTTCGACCATTCTACAATCTTGAGGTACTTATCACTCGTTTTCATTTTGCCACCTCACGAACTGCTTTCTCCACCTCTCGCTCTTGATACCGCTTCGCATCGTGCGAAGGGCTGCCGCTGACTGTTATGTGTGCGCCTGCGGCATGCGCAAAGTTCCGATGACTGCCCCTGCCTCCGCGATCCACGAACCCAGCCCTCTTGAGGTCCCGAATCAACTCTCTAACCTTCTTTGGCATGACTATGTAGTACTATAATAGTACTGAACGCGTCAACAGGATCATCGGGTCAATGTGTCTGGGCGGGGAGAACGCCTCGAATGAACCGCTTCGGGTTGGCCGCAGAGTGAAGCGGCACGGCTAACCCTAGGTCCCGTTCGATTCGGTTGTTCGGCTATCTGTTCACCTCGATACCCAGGCCAAGTGTCCAGAAATCTCGATCACGACCCATTGTGGTGAAATAATACTTGCTGGACAAGCTGATGCAGACCGCGTCGCTCAATGCTACAGATAGACCCCGTAAGGGTCCCCCCTCAGGGGGCCGCCTGTACCGAAAAGCAATAGAACAGAGGCTACCACAACGAGATTGATCTTCAACTTACTTTGTCCCTTCTTCCTGAACCATCAGCAGTTTGTTGTCGTCGTACTGCTTATAACGAGCCATGGTATTGAGCTCCCTCAGTCTGATTACTGAGAGCATACCATACTCAAATTGCTCCTCAATCTCTGATCGGGAAAAGAGGGCTCTTTCGACAGTCTCAACGTTGTGCCTGGACGGCCTTTGCCAGCGTCCTGCGTCATGATTCGCCGCGTCAGCGGCGATATCATGCACGATCGGTTAGACGTGGTCACTTCAACGGAGATAGCTCCTTGGGTGACAGTATCGCTTCCATACACATGGTCGCGGCGCCGTGGCGAGCGGACAGCTTGAAATGTTTTCTGGCCTCTGCCTCCTCACCCATCAGGAGGCATCTCTGTCCAATCCAGAAATGCGCCTCAGATTTGCGGTGGCGTGTAGACCATTCTGGCTTGGGTACTGCGGTCTCGGACGTGCCGTCAACTTCCAGCTTGTCTTTCAGGTAGGCGTCGATGGTCATCTCGCCGGAGAGTAACGAGATAGTGTTTGATTCCGCATGGTGGGCCTTGCCATCCCCAGAGGACAGAAGCTGTTCTCTCGACTGTCGGCCAAGCTTTGCTTCCGCGAGGTATCGCCAGATGGCGTTGAGCGTAAAGCTGGGGTCCTTATCGGTCCCGAGTGCAAAGCACTCGGAGCCCTCTTCGTACCGTCGGTTGTAGTAGTGGACAACCCCCATTGTGAAATAGGGAAATCCCTGCGATGGCTCAATGTCTACAGTCTTCTGGAAATCACGCAGGGCTGCGTCGCACTGGCTCTGCATGAAGTAACTCCACCCCCGATTCCTGTAGGGAAATGCCCACCGTGGTGCAAGGCTGATAGCCGTGGCGAAATCTGACCTGGCGGCCGGGTGCTGCCCCTTGAAGTAGAGGTTGATGACACCGTGGAAGTTGTGCAAGCCGGCGTCCCCTGGGTCCACTCCTATAGCCATGTCCAGCTGGACCAGAGCCTGGTCGTACTTCTCCGCCCGCCACGCATCCTTTGCCTTGCGAACGTACTCCGCAACAACAGGAGATCGTTTGCGAGACGGCGCAGACCGCGCGCAGTACTCTGTGGAGAACAGTACGAGAAAGACCGCAAGAAGGTGCTTCATTTTCGATCCTCTCGCGGCCATTTGAAATACGTGTCACTTTTCTGGTTCTGCGTCCCCGTCTGTGGGTAGTTCAAGGAGTCTAACATCCTCGATGTCTACATCCCTGCCTGCGGCTCGCTTTGACGCAACAAGATCTGCCTTGGACAGAATGAAGAAGTCCTGTCCCTGATATGTGACCGTCTTGCGATGCTGCCAAGCATTGGAAAAGCTGATTCCGGGAGTGGATGTTTGCACATCCAGTCGGACACGGTCGCGAAAGATGGTGATTTCGTGGGCGAGCAAGTCATCCACGTTCGTGAGTGCAGCCGTCCCCAGACCGGCATCCAGCAACGCGTCGAGAAGTCGGCGTGTGTTCTCTGAAGTCGCCTCGATCAAGATGTCGAGGTCAAACGTGGCGCGAGGCACACCGTGGAGGATAGAGGCTATTCCTCCGATGACGACGTACTTCACGTCATGCTGCTGAAACGACTTGAATACGTCCTGCAATCGGTTGAGCATGCCTTCGCTCCTGTAGGGATGGCGTCACGCTGAGGGCCAAGTCAGTAAAAGAGCAAAGCATGTCCATTCGATCCGACATCGAAAGGGAGCGGAACCACCGGGTCTTAGCCTCGGGTGTTTCCTCGCTCCGGTCATGTGAAATTGAGCCATTCGCTTTCATGTTTCCACCCTAGCAAGAGTGATCCGTTCCTGCAACCGCAGAACGATGCGGTTGGAATCTGTCCAGGTCGTCGATTCCAAATTCGATGATCTCATCACCGGGAACATTTAAGATTCTGACCCGGGACGTTGTATTCGTCGGACCGGCCACAAAGAACTGTAGATTTGTGAAGCCCGCCCTGCGGATTGATTCAGCCGTGGTCAGCACTTGAGAGAGTGGCACATGTGCGTCCACACCGACGATAACAAGGCAGGGAGTGGTAAGTGTCGCAAGCGGCTATGGGTTATGGGGGTTATGGGGGTCACGTCTCAACATTTAACATATCTATTCGTATCTACTGATCTGACACCTTGAATGTTATATGTTGAGACGTGACCCCGCCGGCCCACTTTTGTCACGACTCACTCAGTACGGGAACTAC
>JABMPJ010000170.1 GCA_013203785.1 Lentisphaerota bacterium
CCTCGACCCCTACAAGCTCAGGACGCTCATTGATGCAAAACAACGCTCAATCTTCAGCAAGCTTCGGTAACATCAATTATGGCGCAGCCATGTCTCTCGCGGGACATGCTTCGGTAACCTTTTATTCTGGCGCAACGCGTGGCATGTCGAGTTTTGGGATACGAGTTCCAGTCTCTGTGCTTTCACAGCTGGCGCAGGTATTGTCCCCATGGGATCCCCCAACCTGTTCTGAGGACATGACTGGCCTCCCCGAAAAATGGGACGTTTCGTAGCCCCGTTTCTTGGTTGCGCTGCTGGGGACTCGAATTGCGGGATGATTCAAGTCGGCAAGGCCCGTCAAATGGGCGCCAGAGCGCTACGCAAGCGCAAAGAGGGGCCTGCCCACGAAAGGTATTGCTCCTTAACCGGCCAATGTGGCCGGTTAAGGAGCAATCTATACACTGGAGCGGCCAACGATATAGACTGAAGAACTGTGCACGAAGCCCCCTTGCTCGCCACATCAGTTGGTCGGCAGCGTGCAGCTAACGCGGCCACCAGTCTCGTTCTCTTCTTTGGCGGCTTCGCCGATATGCGTCCGCAAAGGCGATCAGAAATATGGTAAGTGCCGACGGCCCTTTTCGGATTCCTAATCCATCTCTCCCTTGAGCATGCCGGTGGGCAGGGGGGCGGGACGCCCGCATGTGCTTTCGAGTGCGATGTGTTTGCCCTGCTCAGAGGCGTCGTGGAAGCCGTGCATGATGTCGAGCACATGGTAGGCCAGTTCACCCGAAGCGCGGTGGGGGCGGTTGGCTGCGATCGCCGCGGCCATGTCGGCCGGCCCGATGCCACGTGCCTTGTCCGCATATCCATGTGTCAGCGGCAGGTCGCTCCACGCCTGGGCTCCCATGCGCATGATCTTGGGCACGCCACCAAAGCCGTTGGGGTCGGGCACGCTCAGTGAGCCCTCTGTTCCGAAGATCTCGATGCGCGGGACCTCCGCGCCCCAGACATCAAAACTGGTCGTGATGGTGCCGATCGCGCCGCTGGCGAAATCCATGATGCCGGTCACGTGGGTTGGGATTTCCACATCCACCTTCTGGCCATATTTCTTTGCACTCGTGATCGTCCGTTCCGGGAAACTGATCCGGGCCGACCCTGTGACGCGCTTGACCGGTCCCAGCAGTGAGACCAGGGCGGTAAGGTAGTAGGGGCCCATATCAAACATGGGGCCGCCGCCAACCTTGTAGTAAAATTCCGGATCCGGATGCCAGGACTCGTGGCCGTGGCAGAACATGAAGGCTTGGGCCCCGATCGGCTGCCCGATCCAGCCATCATCAATCAGTTTGCGGCAGGTCTGGATGCCGCCACCCATGAAGGTGTCCGGTGCACTGCCGACGCGCACCCCTTTGGCTTTGGCCGCAGCCAGGAGCTGACGTCCCTCGTCGCGGGTCAATACCACCGGTTTCTCATTGTGGACGCTCTTACCCGCCTCGACGGCCTGCATGGCCACCGGGAAATGACCTTGGGGTGTAGTGAGGTTGACAATGATCTCAATCTCGGGATCGGCCAGAATCTCTTCAAGCGTGGCGGATTTGACCGAGGGGTACTCCGCCAGCTTGGCGGCCACGCGCTCCGGATCCAGATCCGCACACGCCTTGACCTCCACGTTATCAAAGACCGTACAGAGATTCTTGAAATAGATCGCACTGATGTTGCCGCAACCGACGATCGCTATGGGTGTCTTCTTCATTTTTACGCTCCTCCCGTTGCCTTACCGATCCGAATCCCCCCCCATCAACCACTTCCCATCAGCCCGACACATACTCCGGCACAACCTTCTCCCCCACGGCCCACTGCATCCCTCTCTTCACGATCTCCAGTGCCTCGGGCACGTCGAAGTCGGCCGCCACATGGCCCAGTGACGTATAGAAGACGCGCGATGTCCCGTAGCGGCGCTTCCAGATGACCGGCATGACCGTGCCCTTGATCCAGGGAACATCGCCGTGGCGGCCACTGAAGGTCGTGGTCGCGAGGACCTCGTTACCCGGATCGGTATGCATGTAGTACTGCTCCGATGTCATCCAAAAATCCTGCAGCCCCTTGGTGATGGGATCCTTCTGGTTGGTCACATTGACCTTGTAGCGAATAATGTTTCCCGGATGCACGACCCACTGGCCACCGGTCATGAACTGGTACTCCGTGTTCTGACGGAAGGAGTCGCACATGCCGCCGTGCCAGCCCGCCACATTGGCCCCGCTAAGCACCGCATCGCGCAGGCCCTGCCATTGCGGCCCGGTGATCTCCCCCATGGTCCAGATCGGGACGATCAGGTCGAACTTACGCATACGCCGTTTGTTGGTGTAGATGTCGAGCGTATCCGACACCACCACGCGGAAGCCCTTGGCCTCTAGCCAGGGCCCAAAAATATCAGCGCACGCCTTGGGTGTGTGCCCGTCCCAGCCGCCCCACACAATCAGGGCCGCCTTTTGACTTCGCTCTGTTGTCGCCTTCTTAACCGCCATAGTGAAATCCCCCCCCCCGTTTACCGATGAGCACCTTGCATGCGGCTCTATTTCATATGTGAATTCTCGCCATACTATGTTGCGCTTGTATCAAATGAAATGGATGTTATTGTCTATTATATGGACGATTTCACCATTCATACGGCTCCACTGCTGCGACGTATGCCATCTGGTCTTCCCGTGCAGACGATTGGCTACAGTTCGCACAAGCGCGATCGCGTCGGCCGTGTGTTTAGCTCTTTCAATTTCTCGTTTATTCTCTCGGGAGGCGGTACTTACCATTTCAGAGGAGAGGTCCTGCCGGTCGAGGCGCCTTGCGTCATTACCCAGTGGCCGGGCGCGCCAATGGACTACGGGCCGTCGGGGCGCTGGGTGCATTGGGAGGAGCTCTATCTGACCTACTCGGCCGCGCAGATGGAGGAACTCGCCCGGCGCGGACTGGTCACTGAGGGCAAGCCGCTCTGGCCGGTGCGGCGCGACACGCCACTGCGTGAGCAGCTGGCGCTCCTCTTTCGACTTCTCGAGGAGGGGCTTTCGGAGGCGGGGGCGCCCGAGCGCATTGATCGCGCCTGCGAGCTGCTGGTGGTGGAGAGCCTGCTGGGCGAAAGCCGTCCCCCCATGGGGCGGGACGAGGCGATCATCCGGACTATTCGCCGCCACGTCCAGGAGCACTACCTGGAGCATCACGACTTTGATGCCCTGGCGCGCACGCACGGGCTTTCGCCCACCACGTTCCGGCGCCACTGGCAGCGCCACGTGCCTGTGCCGCCCGCACGCTATGTCATGCAGCTGCGGATGCGCGAAGCCTGTCGCCGGCTCGTGGAGACCGATCAGACCGTGGCCGAAATTGCGGCCGCGCTTGGCTTTGACGATCCCCTCTACTTCTCACGCCGCTTCGCCACCATGGCCCACATGCCCGCCACGGTTTATCGTCGGCGCCATGTCATGGCCTCGCGATAGCGCTGTCGCGACCGGACTATAGCGTCAGGCCGTTCTACGATCTTGCCGTGGTGTAGAGGTCAGGGGGCCTTGAACATCGGCGTGGCCTTTCCGGCTAGAAGGGCGCGTGTATACTCCCACTCATAGGGGGCTTCACGTAGGCGGCCGGGACCATTGCGGATGTCGATGCCTTTGTTGGCGGCTTTCGGGTAGTGACTGTAGATCATGAGACGGCGCGGACCCGCTGTGGTGTTCGTCCGCGAGTTGTGGACCAGGAGCGAATGGAAGAGCATGACCGATCCGGCCGGCGCGAGGATATCGACGCCGCCTTCGGGATCGATCAGGCCCGGCTTCACCTCAAGTCCAATATCGATTCGAGCATGTTCCAAATGCACGTTGTGGCTTCCCGGCCAGACATGGAGCGGACCATTGTCCGGTGTGCAGTCGTCCATCGATATGGCCGAGGAGATGATCGTTTGGGGGTAATCCTGCGCCGCGTAGTAGGCCCAGTCGTTGTGAATAGGGAAGCGTGTAGACTTGTGCGGTGCCTCCAGACCCTCGACGGGTTCAGTGAGAGGTTGTTTGTAGTTCAGCTTCTCTTCCATCAAGACCGGCTCATCCCCCATCAGCTGGCGCATCGGTCCCAGCAGCCGTTCATCCTCCGAGACCTGGCTTAGATAGAGGGAGAGGTCATTGATGGGCTGAATCTTGCGCATCACATAGCGGTCTTCAGTTTCACGACATAGGTCCATGCGATGGCTCTGGCGCTTGTTGTGGCAGGAGGAGTTAATGCTCAACTCAAGGATGTGGTTGGCCTCCGCGCGCATGTGGGCAATCTCCGAGGGCTCGAATGCCGCATTCAAAATGAGGTATCCCTCTCGCTCGAAGTCCGCCATCTCCGCATCGCTCAACACCGTCTTATTCATGAGTAACGTGCTCCTCTTTATTTGATTTGGCCGGACCATACTCCACGGCCTCTTCCTTAGCAAGCCCCTCTTTCACATTCCCCTCGGCGGGCTCTTTTGTTTCATTTGGCGTGAAGTCAAAACCGACCTTGCCCCCCGCTTCCAGCTTCAGCCGGGCATCAAAACGCTTCCCGTCACGCCGCTTGAATTTCTGAATAAAGGGCGTGATGCCATCCTTCAGAAGCGTGCGCACCATCGCCACCGGCAGGGCTTTCTGGCTCATCGTCCGCCACACGACGAAGGGACAGCCCTCCTTCCATCGTACGCAGCCAAATTGCTTGTCGCCCTGGATCACGTCGCTGCCGCAGAGCGGACACGGTCCCACAAGGGCACGTTCGCGTACCTTGTCGCGGGCCCCAACCGGTGTCCAGTCGATGGTGTGGTCAGCCTTCAGGATCAGCCGTCCATAGCGGCGCACGGTCTCCTCCACGTGCAGCAAGAGCGGATCGACGGTCTTGCGCTGTGTCAGGAGGGCGTTCAGGTCGCTCTCGCGCAGACGTGCCCCAAATTGCTCTTTCCAGATCACAAAATCACAGCCGCTCTTCCAGCGGCTACAGCCATAGCCTCGCTTGCCTTCGATAATCGACCCCTCGCACTTCGGGCAGGGGCCCAATCGCCGCACCCGATTCACCGTGGTGGTCTGACTGATAATGCGCTGCGTGTGTGCTACGACCTGCGCCATGAAAGCATCGCCATCATACTCACCGTGCTCGATACGTCTGAGCTGGGCCTCCCATTCGCCCGTCAACTCGGGCGACTTGAGTTGCTCATCGGCCACGATATCGATCAGCTCGCGTCCCAAGTCGGTGCTGACGAGATTCTTGCGGCGGCGGATGATATAGCGTCGCTGGATCAGCGTCTCAATAATCGCCGCGCGCGTAGCGGGGGTTCCGATGCCCTTCTCTTTGAGGGCATCCTGCAGTTCCTCGTCATCCACCAGTTTGCCTGCCGTCTCCATCATCTGCAGTAGGGAGGACTCTGTAAAGGCATGCGGCGGCTTGGTTGTGAGCTCCTTCAGAAACGGCTCATGCGGTCCCTGCTCCCCTTTGACGAACTCCGGCAGTGCCTGGTCCTCGTCTTCCTCGGGGCCGCCGTCGCCCTCCTCGGCACCTTCCTTCTTCTTTTTTGGGGTGCTCGTCTCCAGCATCTTGGGGAAGAGTCCTTGCCAGCCCGGCTCGATGACTGTGCTGCCCGAGGCGCGGAAAGGCTCGTCCTCCACCATCGCCCGTACGCTGGTCACGCTTTTGATGCAGGCGGGGTAGAAGGCGGCGATGAAGCGCATCAGGACCGCCTCGTAGACCTTGCCCTCGGGGCCGCCGAAGAGCTGGGCGGGCGGTTGGGTGGTGGGGATGATGGCGTGGTGATCCGTCACCTTAGCGTCGTTGATAATCCGTGCCGTGGTCGGCAAGTTGGCCAAGTCGAGGCCCCCAATGGCCTCGGGTTGCAGCGCGCGCAGCGCCGCCAGCACCTGCGGTACGGTCTTGGCTGTATCCGAGTCCAAGTAGCGGCTATCCGTACGGGGGTAGGTCAAGTGTTTGCGCTCGTAGAGCGTCTGTGTGGCGGCCAACGTCTGCTTGGCGGTCATGCCCCACCGCTTGTTCATATCGCGTTGCAGCTCGGTCAGGTCGTAGAGCAGGGGCGGGCGGAAGCTCTTACGCTGTTGCTGAATATCGGTGATCACGAGCTCCGGTCCGGTCACCTTGGCGAGGAGGCGCTGCGCCTCGGGCGCCGCTTCGATCTTGCCGCGTTCGTGTTTAAAGTCCACGGCGCGGTAGAGTGTATGCAGCTCGTGGTAGTCACTCGATTTGAAGTCGTCGATAGTTCGGTCACGCCCCACGATCATCGCCAGCACGGGGGTCTGCACTCGCCCCACGCTCCAGAGCTCCTTGCGCCGACCATAGCGCACCGAGAAGAAACGCGTACCATTCATGCCGACGATCCAGTCCGCCTCACTGCGGCAGCGCGCGGCACGATAGAGGTGGTCATAGTCGTGCCCGTCGCGCATCTCTTTGAAGCCGCGCTTGATGGCATCGTCCGTCATCGAGCTGAGCCAGAGCCGACGCACTGGCTTCTCCTCGCAGCCCGCCCAGGTGACGACGTAACGGAAGATCAGCTCACCTTCCCGGCCGGCATCTGTGGCGCAGATCAACTCATCGGCCTGCATGAAGAGATCCACGACCCGCTGTAGCTGCTCCGCCACCCCATCTCCGTGGCGCGGTTCGAGCTGAAAGTGTTCCGGCACAATCGGCAGCGTTTCGACCGACCACCGTTTCAGGGCCGGGTCATAGGCCTCCGGATTCTGGAGCTGAACCAAATGACCGAACGCCCACGTGACCGCCCAGCCCTTGCCTTCGATCCACCCGTCGCGCTTCTGCCCCTTGCCGATACAGCGCGCAATGTCACGCCCCACCGACGGCTTTTCAGCAAACACCACCTTCATACGCCAGAGCCTATCAAGTCGTGGTTGGCATTTCAACGGTACTCCCGCACAGGACTGGCCTCGTCAGCCCGCTCTCTGGCCTAACGAAAGGTCTTGGACATGTGGCATCCCTGCGAGTACGCTGGCAACCGTCAATAGCACCTGAAGTGAGGACGGTCCATGGGGTATATCCTGCGGCCGGCGCTTGGGATCGAAAAGGAAAGAAAGAATCATGGATACCATTGAAGCAATCGAAACCCGGCGGGCTGTTAAGCATTACGATCCTAGTCATACGATGTCTGAGGCGGAGGTTGAGAAACTGATGGGGCTGGCCATGCGGGCACCGACCGCGTTCAACATTCAGAACTGGCGCTTTGTGCTGGTCCGCGATCCTGAGCTGCGCAAGCAGGTGCGGGCGGTGGCCTGGGACCAGGCCCAGGTGACCGATGCTTCGCTGCTGGTGGTCATGTGTGCCGATGCCCATTCATGGGAGAAAGATCCTTCGCGTTATTGGGCCAATGCTCCGGAGGGCGTCAAGGAGTTCATGGTGCCTGCGATTGACCAGTACTACCGCGGACACGACCAGGTGCAGCGGGACGAGGCCATGCGTTCGTGCGGCATCGCGGCGCAGACGCTCATGCTGGCTGCACGCGCCATGGGGTATGATAGTTGTCCGATGGACGGATTTGACTACGACGCAGTGGGCAAACTGATCAACCTGCCCGCCGACCATGTGGTGGCTATGTTTGTGGCCATTGGAAAGTCGACGAAGGCCGCATGGCCTCTGCCTGGCCAGTTGCCCATGACCGAGGTCGTGATCGAGAACCGCTTTGCGTGAGGCATGGGCCTTGCCAGCGGCTTGCACACTCCAGTAAGGCTGGATCGTCCCCACCGGCTCGCGGGGCCGCTCGCCCTCCCTCCCATAAGAATCCAGTGATTCCTTGGGGGCGCTGGCCTTAGCGGCAGCAAAAGGTGAAATACAGCCATGGCATGAATGGTGACTGATCCGATTCCCTTTTGCACCTTTGCTGGTATTCTGATAAACTGTTACGAATGAAGCCGATAAGAACCATCGTCATCGCGTTAATCGTGGCCACCATGGCGCGGGGCGGGTCTGCTGCCGAGCTGAAGCGTCTCGACGGTGCGACCCTCGTGGCCGACCCGTGGAACGATGGCGACAGCTTCAAGGTGTCGCACGCGGGTAAGGAGCTTACCCTCCGTCTCTATTTCGTCGACTGTCCCGAAACCGGTGCCTCTTCTGCAACGGATGCTCGGCGTGTGCGTGATCAAACCCGCTACTTCGGCCTGCCCGGTTATGATCGCACGACCCATTTCGCGCGTGAGGCCTCCGCGTTCGTTCAACAGACGCTGGCGACCGCTTTCACGGTCCATACCGCCTATGCAAGCGCCTCGGGTCGTGGCCGCAAGAATCGATACTATGCCTTCGTGACGACCGCGCAGGGAGAAGACCTTGCACACCTGTTGGTGCGACGGGGTTACGCCCGCTGTTTCGGAGTAAGGCGGGCACTCGCCGACGGTACGACAGGGGAGGAGGCCCGAGCTCGTTTGTGCGACACTGAGCTCTCCGCCATGTTGGATCGCCGCGGGATATGGGCTGAGACCGACGGCGAGCGCCTGGTTGAGCTTCGCGCGACGGCGCGGATCGAGGCTGAAGAGCTCGCCCAGATTGGGCGTGAGTCCAGAGCGGTGGGGCGGATTGACCTCAATACTGCCTCGATACAGGATCTCGAGGCCATCCATGGCGTCGGTCCCCAAATCGCCAGCCGCATCATTTCAAGCCGGCCGTTCGCGGCCCCGCAGGACCTCGCGCGTGTTCCCCACATCCCCCACAACGTCCTGACCAATCTTCAGCACCACTTCACGCTTGAGTGAGTCGCCCTTTGCCGCTCTCTTGCGGCGCGGTCAGCACTTTACGATCAGGTCTACGTCTGATAGTTTCATCCTCTCCCTACTGGGGGTCATGCAGGGCAAAGAGGCGCTCACCATAGTGAATCTATCAGAAGACGATTTCACCACCCTTTCCGGTCTGGCTGCCCAGGCACAAAAGGGGGATACGGAGGCTTACAGCGATCTGCTGCGGCAGCTCTACCCCTTTGTGTTGATGGTGGTTCGCACGAAACTGGGCGCTGCGGTCGACGCCGACGACGTCACCCAGGAATGCTTGCTGGCTGTCCATAAATCGTTGGCGACCTATCATCCTTCTCGTCGCCTCAAACCGTGGATTCGGGCCATTATTCGCTACAAGATCGCCGATTACTTCCGCAAACTATCCCGCACGAATGAGCGTGAGTTCGTGGAAGAGCTGCACAGTGTCACAAATGATGACCTCAGCGCGAATAGGTCTAAGGAGGGACAGGAACGGGATGAGGTCGACCTGGACGCGTTGCTAGTAGGGCTCCCGGAGAGCCTGCGGCGACCGTTGGTGCTCACGAGGCTACAGGGCCTCTCCTGCTCGGAGGCAGCGCTCCAGGAGGGGCTCTCGGAGGCCGCCCTGCGCAAGCGCGTCTCTCGCGCCTACAAGTGGCTGGCCTGTGAGATATCGCGACAGAGGGAGGGGGAACGTGCCGAAGGATAGGGAGAGATTTATTGCGGACCTCGTGTCCTCGCACACGCCCCGCCCGCCATTGGCGCTGCCGGGCCGTCGAGCACTGCGCTGGTGTCTGGCCGCTCTGGCCGTTACTGTCACGCTGTTGTGGCTGGTGCAGCCGTTCCGGCCAGGGTGTCTGCGCGCCCTGTGTGGACACCCCCTACGCTTGGTCGAGCTCCTGAGCGGTCTGCTCTGCGTGGGTTGGGGTGCCACCATGGCCCTGGTTGGCTCAACGCCGGGCACCCGCCTCTCATTGGCGAGCCGTTGTGTAGCGGGTCTGTCCGCCGTCGTTTTTGCCGTGAGTCTCGTTGTGGCCAGTATCGCCTCTACCCCCGAAAGCTCATCGATCGGGCATCGTCCGTACTGCTGGATGGAAGTGCTTGTCTACGGGGGTGCTTCACTGGGCGCGATGCTGTGGATGGCGCATCGCTCCTACCTGCGCTTCACGGCACCAACGGCCATATGGGTTGGCCTCGCGGCCGGACTGGTCCCCGCCCTCCTCATGCAGTTGGCCTGCGTGTATGACCCGTGCCATGGGCTGGCGTTCCACTACGGTCCGATTCTGCTGCTGGTGGGGCTGGGTGCCTGGCTGGTGAAACGTCTGGCGCGCTGAAGCAGTCGCCATGTCGAAGAGGCCGATGTCAAACGGATCCGGGTTGAATCACCCCTTCAGCGACGCTTCTTAAAGAAATCCTGGTGGTACGCTTCGGCCTCATAGAACGGCTTGGCTGGTTCGATCCGCGTAACCATTGTGCCGTCGGTGTGTGAGGACGCCGCCAACCGGTGTTTCGATCGCTCGGCCGCTTGCTTCTGCGCTTCGGTATGATGGAAAATGGCGGTCCGATAGCGCGTGCCATGCTCCGCAGTGGGATCAACATGTTCCCAGAAAATATCCAGGAGTTCCCGATAACTCACCTGGCTGGGATCATAGTGCACCTGTACGGCCTCCATGTGTCGGGTGTGGCCCGCCGATACCTCGTCATAGGTCGGGTCTGGTTTGTCTCCGCCGGTATAGCCCGATACGGCACTCGTCACACCCGGCACCTCTTCAAAAGCCCGTTCCATGCTCCAGAAGCAGCCCCCGGCAAAAGTGGCCACGGCTGGCGGCTCGATCCCCGGTTTCGTGTGATCCTTCATGAGAGCCAGCGTCGTGATCCCGGCGAGGCTCAGTCCAATCAGCACCGCCACCACGCTGACCGCTATGCATGGCGCCTTCACTGTCCGTTCTTTGTGTTCTGGCCATCCGGTTGGGTAAAGAGGTTGCTCCATTCCCCGTAGCCTTCCTTCTCCAGCGCATCAGCCGGAACAAACCGGAGCGAGGCAGAGTTGATGCAGTAGCGCTTGCCCGTCGGTGCGGGTCCGTCGCCAAAGACGTGCCCGAGATGGCTGTCGCCGCTCTTGGACCGTACTTCGGTGCGAGTCACCCCCAGACGGTGGTCGCTCTTTGCCACGACGTTGTCCGTCACAAGCGGTCGATCAAAAGAGGGCCAGCCCGTGCCCGATTCGAACTTATCGCGCGAGCTGAACAGCGGTTCCCCAGAAACTACATCCACGTAAATACCCGCCCTCTTGTTATCCCAGTAGGTGTTCCTAAATGGACGCTCCGTCCCCTCTTCCTGCGTCACGTTATACTGGAGTGGCGTGAGTTGTTCGCGCAGGGTCTTCTCGTCCGGCTTTACGAATCCCATGGGCTTCGGTTCGGGCTCGTAGTGAAGCTCATGGCTCCATGCCGCGGCGGCGAACCGATCACGCCCGGATGCCCTGCGGTAGGCCTTGTAGTGCGCTGAGTTCTTCTTGTAGTAGTCCTGGTGGTATTCCTCGGCCGGGTACCATGTCTGCGCGGGTTCGATGGCGGTTGCAATCGGCTTGTCAAAACGGCCCGACGCTTCCAAGCGCTGCTTGGATGCCTCGGCGTCGCGTTTCTGTGCTTCGGTATGATAGAAGATGACCGGGCGGTACTGGTTGCCCCGGTCCGCAAACTGGCCGCCGCCGTCGGTAGGATCCATGCTGCGCCAGAAGACCTCCAGCAAGTCGTTGTAGGTAATCAGTCGTGGGTCATAATGAACCTGTACGGCCTCTGCATGGCCCGTCCCCCCCGATGAAACCTCTTTGTAAGTCGGGTTCAGTTTCGCGCCGCCGGTATAGCCGGATATGACCCGCGCCACTCCCGGCAGTTTCTCGAAAGGCGGCTCCATACACCAAAAGCAGCCACCCGCAAACGTGGCGCGTTCCAGCATCTCACCGCTGTTCATGTGGCCCTGCATGGCCTCGTTCTTGTCTCGGCCGCGGACCTGTAGGCCCAGTAGAGCCAGAATCGCGACCACGCTCACACCCACTATCATTCGCTTCATCTTCATTTCTCCCTCTGCCTAAGCCGACCGTATGACCTGCACCTCCGCGTTGTGCTTCGTCCATTCGCCACAACGCCTTCCACTATCCCATTCGCTAAAGCAACGGATTGTGACGCGGAAAATCACGGCGTTCAAAGCACCGGACCCGCTGAGCCTCGCTCTTGCGCGTACGCACCCGTATCCCCTATGATCGGAGCATGACACGGCTTGCGCTCTTTGCCGCTCTCGTCGGCTTGCCCTGGTACCTTCTCGCGGTAGGGGGTGTGGTGGCGGCCATGGTGTGGGGCCTGCGTCGCCAAGCACGCGCGACGCATCGCCGACTCCTGCGCACCACCCCGCTGTCGCCGGAGTGGCGGGCCGTCGTGGAGCAAAACGTTTCCCCCTATGTCCATCTCCCTCCCGCACTACAGACGAAGCTGGAGGGATACATCAATCTGTTTCTTGATGAAAAGGGTTTTGAGGGGTGTGGCGGTCAGGAGATCACGGACGAGGTGCGGGTGACGATTGCCGCCCAGGCGTGCCTGCTGCTGATCGGTCGCGACTCTCAATGCTACCCCAGGCTGCGCTCCATTCTGGTCTACCCTCACACCTATGTGGCGGGTGGCAAGGGGCTTTTCGGTGGAGATGGCGACGCGCCTTCGGTCCGTCTCGGGGAGTCGTGGCAAACGGGTGTGGTGGTGCTCGCGTGGGACAGTGTCTGCGGCGGCATACGTAATTTCGATGACGGCCACAATGTCGTGCTTCATGAGTTCTCCCATCAGCTCGACCAAGAGGACGGCAGCGCGGATGGGACCCCCTTGCTCGATACGCTCTCCTGCTATGGGTCGTGGTCTCGCTGCCTGGGTCGGGAGTATCAACTGTTTCTAAAGCAGGTGGCCAAACACAGGCGCACGGTCATCGATCACTACGGTGCCACTAATGCGGCGGAGTTCTTCGCCACAGCGACCGAGGCCTTCTTCGAAAAGCCGGAAGCCCTCTCACGCAAGCACCCGGACCTGTATGCCGAATTGCAGCAGTACTATCACCTGGATCCCGTCACATGGGGGTAGTATGGAATGGTGGCCCGTGTGTGCCTTTTGAAGTTACGGACGCTTGCCCTGACAGTTGGCCCTTGTGGAATGTGGGGTGGGGGCACTACGCTTGTTGGCAACCGCAAATAGAACGGAACGACCATGGCGCGAAACGTATTCAGTGAAGAGTTGGAGTCCTGCTGTCTGAATCCTGTCACCGGGTTCTTTAGGAATGGAAAATGTGACACCACGGGTCAGGACCGCGGTATGCACACGGTCTGCGTGCAGATGACCGATGAGTTTTTGGAATTCGCGAGGGAGCAGGGCAACGATCTGATCACGCCTGCGCCGGAGTATCATTTTCCGGGGCTGAAGGCCGGCGATCAGTGGTGCGTCTGTGTGGGCACGGTTATGGAGGCCATCGCCGCCGACAAGCCGCCCCGCATCAATCTGAAGGCGACCCATGCCTCCGTCCTGGAGTTTATCACGCTGGACGCTCTGAAG
Source organism: Lentisphaerota bacterium (assembly GCA_013203785.1). Classification (GTDB taxonomy): domain Bacteria; phylum Verrucomicrobiota; class Kiritimatiellia; order UBA8416; family JABMPJ01; genus JABMPJ01. The sequence goes on from JABMPJ010000170.1 coordinate 13,298, forward strand.
GCCTGCGCCGTGGACGCCTGAGCACCGAGAGGATGACGGATGAGTAAGAGCACGGCGACGTATTGGAACCCGTTGGTCCCTGAGCATGATGGCGAATGGACCGCCATCGAGAATACGAACGGTCTGGTGGAGCAGTTGACGCTGGCAATAGATGAGGTGTCGGGGGATTACACGCGCCTAACTCGCTTCCGGGCCGGCGCGGATACGACGGCTTCGGGCGCCAGTGTTCATGACTATCCGGAAGAGGTCTTCATGGTAGTCGGCCGACTCTATGATGCCTCGTTTGACCGCTGGCTGGAAACGGGGGCGTATGCCAGCCGACCACCAGGCGAGGTTCATGGCCCATTCAGGGCGGAGGAGGAATGCCTTGTCCTGGAGGTTTCCTTTCCGAGCCAGGCACGGCCGTGAGTGCCTGTCGTTGCAGCGTCCTTTGGCAACGACACATAGTCTGGATGCTCAGTCCCCGCGCCGAAAGGCGCGAGGGCTTCTGCCTGTCCTGGCGTGAAAGACGCGGCTGAAGTGGAGCGCATCGCGAAAGCCTACGGCAAAGGCGACCTCATTAACGCGCATGGCCGTGCCTTGCAGAAGGGTGCAGCCGTGGCGGATCCGCAGGTTGCGCAAGTAGCGCATGACGCTTTCGCCCATGCATTCACGAAAAGTGCGACCAAAGTGGTGTACACTGAGTCCGGAGATGCGCGCGACATCGTCGAGGGTTAGATCCGGTTCGTGGAAGTGGTGCGTCATCCAGTCGAGCGCTCGTTCGATGGTGGCCGGTCGGCACGCGGCCGTACCCGACTGGCTGAATTCACTTCGGACCACAGCGAACAGCTCCAGTATCGATGCCTTGAGGAAGAGAGGGTCGGCCTCGTCCTTGACGAGAAGGCGGCTGGCCAGCTTCTGGAAGGCCTCCGTCAAGCGGGCGGGGTCACTCACGCGGGTCATCTCACGCACAGGATGCTTCCAGAGATAGTCGAATTCGGGGACACCCGCCATGTCCAGAGCCGCGCCCCAGAACTCAACCGACTCCGCAGGATCCGATGAGGCACTTCCCTGGTGGCAGCAGCCGATGTAGAGATGGTGCAGAGGCAGCGTCCAGGGCTTCCCACCAACGACCCACTCCCCCAGGTCTCCTTTCGCCATGAACCCGAGAGCGACGTACGGAGCCGGGGTATTCAAGCTGCGCCGCCGCGCAAGTTCCGCAAAGAAAAGCGGCGGCTGTGAGCGGGCGCTTACCCACTCCGCGATCTTGTCTATGAAGTCGCATGGTTTATCCATGTCATAAGTATAGACAGATATCGCATATTCGCAACATAATTGGTGCATCGTATTCATGTGTACCGGATCAATGAGACGGGTTTATCCATACCAATACAGGCGGGATCAAGGTTAAACGGTTGAAACCAAGCATGGCGGGACGACGGGCACCGACGACATCATCTGCTACTGCCGCACACGCGGACGAGGCTGATCACGTCTGTGCATGATCAACGAAAGGACTGAATGATGATTGGAGCAGAAGAGAAGCAGACCTACATGCAGGACGGCTACTGCCTCGACCGGAAGGTGATTCCCCAAGAGGCGATTACCGCCGCCCGAGCCCGCGTGCACGAGATGATTGAGGAGCCGCCAGAGTGGGCACCACAGTCATGGCAGGTGGTCGATCCCGCTCGAGCGCTGAACAGCAAAGGGCAGCCACTCCCGGCCGGCATTCAACGACCGGCGCGATTCGAGGGTGTCTTCGCCGAGATTGCGCATCATCCCAATCTGGTGGCTGCCATGACCACACTCCTGGGCGGCGAGGTCGAATTGCGCACGGATCAGATCGGCGTCAAACACGGCTTCATCACCGAGGAGCAGGGGGGGCGGACCTACCACCATCAAGATGCCTATTACCTCCGAGTCGAACCCGAGATCGGCGCCAACTGCTGGATCCCGCTGGATGAGGTCGGGCTGGATGCGATCGCGCTGGCAGTCAAGCCGGGTACCCAGCGGGGATGGAAGCTCCATCCCCACCAGGACTACGATGACACCCCTGCCTGGGGGCACATGGAGAAGGGAGTCTTTCGGCCGTTTCAACGCCACCGAATCCCCTTGAATGACGTGGACGTCTCGGACGAGATCGTCTTCCCCATGGTGCCGGGAGATGGTGTATATTTCACCAACTACACGTGGCATCGCAGCGAGCCAAACCGAAGCGGCAAGACGCTCCTGTTCTACGCCATGGATTATCAATTGACGAAAGAGGCCGTGGCCGAACGGAGACCAGGCAGATGAACTCACGCGAACGGGTACGGCTGATCTTGAATCACGAGGAGGCGGATCGGCCGGCGATCGATCTGGGCGCCATGTCGTGTTCCGGGATCTGCATGTGGATCTACCGTGATCTGAAGCGAGCGCTGGGCATCGCGGGCGACCGGGTGACGGTTGGGAATCTCCAGTACATGCTGGCCCATGTCGAGGATGCGGTGCTGGATGCTCTCGGTTGCGATTTCGTGCCGCTTCCGGGCGAGGTGGATTTGACCGGTGTGGAGGCGGAACCCACCAAGCCGTTTACCTTTTGGGACGGGCAGACGTTTGAGGTGCCGGTTGGGTTTGATCCGGCCGTCGGTGCTGACGGATCACTGAATTGGCGCGGCCAATGTATGCCCCAGGGAGGGCGATTCCTGGATCCCGTCCCCGCACCAGCAGCGCCCATGAATGAGGACGCGCCCGCCTTCCCCCCAGAATCGGAGTGGCACTTTGAGACGAGTTTGCCGGACGAGTTTCTGCGGGCGCAAGAGGCGCGCGCCCGGGCTCTATACGAGCGAACAGATCGGGCCATCATGGCCTGTCCTTGGCAGGGGGCCTTGTTTGCACCTCTGGTCGGGGCGATTGAGATGCTGACGGAACCTGAGACCAGCCGCGAGCACATCATGCGTCAGGCGGAAGCCGTGGCGCGATGCAACGAGCAGTATCTACAAGCCGTCGGGCCTTACATCGACGTGCTTCTGTTTGCCCCCGGCGACTATGGGTACCAGGATCGGGAGTCATTCAATCCGGATCTGATGGGCGAGTTCTGGGTGCCCGCTTGGCGGCTCGTGACTGATGTCATACATCGCTTTCCCCATGTGAAGGTATTCTGCCATAGTTGCGGCTCGAACACCGGGTTCATGCCTCACTACATCGCGGCCGGCATTGACATATTCAACCCGGTGCAGTGGACGGCGCAGAACATGGATCCACGCTGGCTCAAGCGTGAGTTTGGCGACCAACTGACCTTCTGGGGCGGCGCCGTCAGCACGCAGCATACGCTGCCGTTCGGGTCACCCGATGAGGTCCGCCAGGAAGCGGAAGAGATGCTGAGCGTCTTTGCGCCGGGCGGAGGCTATGTCTTCAACGCGATCCACAACATCCTGGCCGAGGTACCCATCGAGAACATTGTAGCCCTCTATGAAGCCGGGCAACGCTATCGGTATTCATAACCGCAGTCGACCGGCCAGCGACTGCGTGGGGATCTGAGCTTAGCTCTTGAGCGCGGCTTCGCGGTCGCGCCAATAGCGCGCCGTGTCACCGACAAGCGTGTCCAGGCGCTGCGGATCCGGGCGGCCGAACATGGCCGGATAGGGATTACCGCCCGGCCCCAGGGGTTCTGGGGTGGCGAAGCGGTGTGCACCCGCGAAGCCGGCGACGTAGAGCGCCATGATGACGGCGTCCAGATCCAAGGACCCGGCCCCTAAGGCACTGCGGTTGGAGTCGGCGAGATGCAGGTTAATCAGGCTGTCGCCGGCCTCACAGATCGCCTCGGCCACATTGGCTTCTTCTGACTGCATGTGATAGGCATCGCCATTGATGTGCGCGACACCGGGATGGTCGACCGCCGCGATGTAGCGCTTGGCGTCGGCAATGGTGTGAACCAGCGACACTTCCGCCGAACGAATCGGCTCGATGGCGGCACGCACGCCAGCGGCAACAAAATCATCCGCGACCAGCCGCAGTGTCTCGACCGAGCGTTCAAACTCCATGTCGTCGTAAGCGCGTGGCCGTCCGACGGCACCGGGCACGACCAGCATGTAGGTGGCGCCAACGGCGTGGCAGAGATCGAGTTGCCGCCGGATGTAGTCGATGGCATTCTGGCGCACGATCCCCGAGTTACTCGACAGGTCGTTTTCGGAGCCGAACATGCCGCACACACCGGCCACGGAGATGCCGTGATGTCCCAATGTGTCCAGGACGTCGTTGGCTCGGTAGCCGAGGTCAGCACCGTAGCGGTTTCCGTGCAGCTCGATCCACGTGATGCCGTGTGTCGCGAGCCGCTTGGCGGAGTCCGCGAGCGGTTCGAGGCCGAAGCCCCAGTTACTCCAGGAGAGCTCCAGCGCGTGTTGCTTGAGATCAGGAGATGTTTCCATGGTCGATCGAAACGCTTCGACCAGCTTGGCTCGCTTCTGTTCGTAGTTCTGCATGATGAAGCTCCTTAGACTGTATCCAGCGGCACATCCAACATGATGGCCATTTTGCGCAGGGCATCAAGGTGATGACCGAGTCCCAGTACGCCGTGATGGGTGGGCCCGAGGACGCTCCACCGGTTGATGAGCTCTCGTAGCCCGCCGTCAAAGCGGACCCTGCAATTAGTGTCCCCCAGGTTCAGCCCTGGCCCTGGTACAAGTAGCACGACGGGAACATCCAGATCGCGAACGGCCGGTAGCAACGTGTTGGACGGTGCATAGGTCCCGATCTGGCAAATGACCAGATCGACGTCGTGTCTCTTGATGCGTTCACCGATCTGGTTCTGGTAGCCAACCAAGCGGTCACGTAGGCCATCGAATTGTGGCCAATAGGTTTCAAGGCCAATGCCGAAGAGTCCAATTCTGGTCTGCATAGAAAGCTCCTATCGAAGATCGTGTATAGTCCGCCCTGATCGTTCGACCCTACCCTACACGGTGCCGTGAGGAAATGGAATGGACAGGCTGCCTGAATATTTGCACATTATGACTGCGAAGCAGCAGCGCTAACATGCCCTTTCGCGCCCAAACCGGCACCGCGCCGCGCCACTATCAGATCGAGATTCAGATCAACAAGGCGCGCAAGTCTGGGATCAGGAATCGACAAAGCTTGCGACAAAGCTCGCGACAAAGTTTAAGGGACACGCCCCATTCGGGGGGTCATGACCTTTTCGGATGACGTCTACCTAAGATCGTTCTGTGGATACAGTATTACCTAAACTGCTCTAGACGGGCTGCTCCTCAGGCGTTGTCTCCAAGAGGGGCGTGTGCGTATGGCCCTGATAGCCTTGCAGCAGCGAGTAACTGGACATGGCGCGCGCGTACCATCCTCCGCATTCGTACTCGTTGAAGGGGTTGCGCACGCGACCGTCGTAGCGTGATCGGGCACCGCGAACGATCTCCAGCCCCTCTTCTGTGCAGCCCAGCATCATCAGATGCGCCGCGACCTGGTACTCGATGCCCGTCCACACTTCGTCGGCATACACGAACGGCAACGACGGGCGACCGCCGTGGGGCCATGAGCAGAGCAGCAGCCCGGCCTCCTCTTCGATGGCAAAGCCCGGCCGTACCGTACAGGCGTGATCGTGCAGCGACGCGCGGAAGTTGTAGCGGTGCACCGCCCGCAGGTGCGAGCGGACCTTGTCCTCATCAAGAATAGGTCCCAGCAAACAGCACCGCGCCAGCCAGTCGCCGATGACGCCGTCCGAGAGGCAGCCCGGCCCGTACTGATACTTGGGCCCCTCCTCCTCAAGCAACTCCAGCGATTCGGGGTCGTACACCGGCTTGATCATTACTCCCTCGTCCTCGGCCGCTGTGACCGGATCAGCGTGGTGTAGCTCCTTCCACATGACCTTCTGAATAAAGTATTCGCCGTTCCATAACTCGGATTCCATGGCCTGCCGACCACGCGCGTAGAGCTCGTGGTACAGGTTCACATCGTCGCCCAGCGCTTCACCCATTACCGCAGCGGCCTTCAGGGCTGCCAGGTAGAAGCTGGTGCACATACCGTCCGGGCCCCAGAATTCGATATCGTACGTGTTGTGATGGGGTTCGCTTACCAGACCGTTGTGGTCCGGGTCCCAGGTCAGGATACAGTAATCGAGGCTTTCGCGAGCCTTGGGCCAGAGGGAGCGCAGCCAGTCCGTGTCGCCACAGATGCGCCATTCCCTGTGCAGCTTGACGATGCCGCCGAGTTGCCCGTCCGCCGCGGCGTAGCTGTTGTGCCTGGGTTCGCGGATGGGAAGTTCGCCGCGGAAGCTCTGGTGTCCGCTCTCGTCCTGGTTGACCAGGAATTCCGTCTCACGCAGGCCGCGCTCCAACTCGGGGAAAAGGTGAGGCAGGGCTTGGGCATAGTTCCACACGTGGGAGCAGGATCCCCAACAGGATCCGGTGTGATCGAAGCAGCCTTCCCAGCCATAGAGCCGTCCGTCATGTTGCCGCAACACGGTCGGCGACTTGAGTATATACAGGTTGGCCCCCACGGCTTCGAGGATCTCGGGTGGTAGCGTGGTATCGTAGAGGTCATTCGTGAAGGCCTCGGTGCGGGCGCGGCTGTCGCGATAGGTGGCGTGCCAATGGTCGGCGGTTGCTTCGAGCGAGGGGAATCGCGCGATATGCCACGGCGTATAGCTGCCTGCGGGCGCGCAATTGTTGAGGTCCGTGTAGCGCGGCTCCCACTGGTCCGAAACAGGCATGTACCACGTGATCGCGAGGGTGACGGTGCGGCTCTCGCCGGCGGGCAACCGTAAGGGCACATACAGGCTGCCGCCCACGCTCGGACCGAAGGCGTCTTCGTGCGGCGGACGGTCGAGACGCTTACCGGCAGCGACGTTGCGCCAGAGCATGGTCATCGTGTCGTGCCAGCCGCCGCGGAACCAGGCCGCGTCGGTCGTGGCCCCGTGGTCGAGCACGTCGATCGCCACATGGCCCTCGTCGTGCGGAGCGGCTTCGCTGCCGTCGTTGTGGAATGCAAGACCGTTCGGGCGCTTGGTGATCCGTCCTTGTTTGGCCCAGGCGCGGTGCGCGAATGCCGGATTGAACGCATGGAACGAGAAGACGGTGTCGAGGTGGGTTGCGGTTGGGTTCGTAAAGGTGTACTCCAGTCCGATCACAGGCAGGCTGCCTGCATCGACGTCGCCGGGAACGAACGGGCTCCAGCCCGTGAGTTCGACGCGAACGGGCATATCCTCATCGCTCAGCCGTACATGGCCGAAAGGGAAGCGTGCCTCGAACTCGGCTTGGCGGAACCGCGGTAGACTGTTGGCCCCGCTGGGCATGGCGACGCCATGCAGGGGGTGGTTCCCCGGCCCGTCGGGAATGCCGCCCCCAAAGATCCGGTCGCGCGGGATCGGCCCTTCGAGCAGGCGTGTCACGGGTTTATCACCCGCCACGTGCAGGCAGCCGAACATGGTTTCAGCCCCCATAAGACCGGGTTTATGATGCAGGCAGAAACCACTAAAGCCGCCGTTGCCGTTGAGCTGGATCATGCCCGCGCCAAGCCCGCCCATGGGCATGGCGACGTGCTCGAGATGGGCGCCCTTGTAGGGTCCATTGAAACGATGCGAGGGGGGGCGGGGCATGGGGCGTCGTCCTATATGTTGACTGGTTGAGTCTACAGCTGCGGCAATGCTCGGGGGGCTGTCGGCACCGCCTGTTACCCCGCCCCCCGGCCGCATTGAGCCACTCGTGGTGACGTATCCGGATTAGAGTCCCGAAGGTGATTTCAGTACTACGGCCTGCTCCACTGTTACGCCTGTGAGGACATCTTCGACCTCCAGAACCCATTCCCCGCGCAGGTCATTGACGGCGAAGGTTAAACTGTGAGTCACGCTACCATCTTCCGTCAGCAGGCGGCGAGCATACTCTCGACTGGTATGGCCTTCAGGGTCACGCAGCGTGAGCTGTAGCGGCAGGGGCGTCGTCAGGACGGTGGCCTCGCTGTCGCGGACATACACGCCGAGCGAAATCTCGATTCCGGGCGTCACCGTCTTGGGGACACCGACCACCTCCAGTGTGGCCGGCAGCGCCGGCAGGAACACAATCAGCATGCCGTCCCACTTGGAGATTTCCAGCGCCACGGTCATCTTGCCGTCCATCCGCACGGCGTCCAAGGCGCGACCACCAAACACATCGAAGGGTATCCGTCCGTCGTCCTCACGGGTCAAGGTGGTGGTCACCACATCCTGGCGATAGCCCAGCTCATCTTCGAGCGCACGTGCCTCGTCCGGCGCGGCCTGCTTCGAGCGCTTCAGTCGGCCGAGCTCGTCCTTCGTGTAGTTGTGCACCAACCAGACGCCGGGTGTGCCGTCAGGCAGCGCCGCACGTCGAACCATCACGAACGGATCGTCGCAGTCGACGACCGGTGGGGCGAGCGGTAGCAGCGCTTCGCGCACTGCGGCAATGCGATCTGCTTGACCGTATGTGCCGCTCCCTGAGTAGACGGGTAAGGCCTCCCGCATCGTGGCTCCGGCGATCGGAATAGCCGCCGCCGTCGCGCTATCGACCACCACGGTGCCCCCGCCTGCAATGTAGTCCTCCAGCAGCGCCGCCGTCCCGGCCTTGAGCCACTTGGTCTGGGTCAGAATCACGGCCTCATAGGCCTTGATGTTGATGGCGTTTAACTCCTCCGGGCTCACGGGTTCTACATCGGTCTTAGCGAGCAGAAAATCCATGTAGGAATACGCCATCATATAGCCATTCGGAATATGAATCGTGACATTCTCGAACGGTACGAGCATAGCGACCCGCTTGGGCAGAGGCCGGAGCGCCTCCAGCAGTAGCCCGAAGCGCTTCGACCATGCCCCAAATCCACGCATGGCCGAGAGTGCCTCGGGCATGTCATTGCCATCCGTAAAGTAGGGTATCCCCTGCGCACCACCGGCAAACAGAAGCCACAGGTTGTTGCGGTAGAACGATTCGTAATGGAAGTGATAGCTTTCGGGCATGAGCCATTGCTCGATATCGCGGTTACCCATGCGTTGGGCCTCGAGCCACCAGACATGCGTCATGGGGGGCTGCCAGTAACTGTTGTAGTAGTAGCAGGAGGCCATACTAAATCCATCCAGCTTACCGGAATTGAAGGGAGGATACTGTCCCGACCACATGCTGATTGTCGGAATCTGCATGGCACCTGGAATGCTGCCGACCTTGCCCTCGCCACCGGTCGCGGCTTCCATCGCGCGCGCAAAGCGCCGCCCGGAGTCGCCCAAAGTCTCACTCCAGTAGCGGCAGAGTAGTAGCCACGGGTCGTCATCGGCCACAATACCCGGTTCGCGCGGAACATCAACCGTTCCGAAGGGATCCTCGGCCTCTATCGGCCGCGGTGGCTCGATGCCATAGCGTGCGCGGAATCCCTCCACGGCAAACCGGTTGTAGTCGAGGCCGAACCATTGACTGTAGTCATCGGCGGTGACAGTGCGCTTCCGGAAGGCGGGCATATCGCCGTTGAGCTCGGCGACCAGACGCCCGAACTCGTCGGCCTCCGCCTGCCGTTGGAAGGGGCTGGCGAAGCCATGGGATTCTCGCTTGTCGCCGTGGGCACGCACGCGCAGGACCTCGCCGCTGCCGCCGCGCCGGTAGGTGTCATAACCCAGCGGGCTGACAATGTTCCGCACGTGTCCGTGCCGCCGTGAGGAGTAGCTGAACCCATACCAGAGCGCGAGGTCGCGACCGATGGGCAAATCACCCCAGAACATGGGTTCCAGGTTGTGGGAGGCCAACATATCGAGGCGGTTTTCGGTACGAAACTGCTTGGGGGAGGCGGAGCTCGAGAGGGCGATGTGCGTGCCGCGATGATCAGGGAGGGGGGCGATGCGCAACTCGCGCTCGACCCGGATCGATTCAGCGCCGCACGTTACGTCCGCGGCAACGGTGTAGATCCCCACGCGTAGCCCGCTCAGATCGAACGCGCCAATCAGGGCGTCCGCTTGTTCCTGGCTCACCGGCACCATGACGCTGTTCTCGCGCAACACCGCATCGCCCTCGTACAGGGCCACATGCACACTCACCTCATGAATCGAGGCGTCAAAAGTCTGGGCGCGCAGGACCAGGGGAACCATCTCACCGCGAAGATACACCATGCGCCGATCGGCGTCGCCATACCGCAGCGCAGCCTCGATCGGTACGGTCGCGGCCGGCAGAGGATCCGGAGCTGGCACATCCACGGCCGTGCCCGAATAGCGGGCAAACCGATAGACGTTGGACAGCAGCGCTTCGGCGGCGGGGCTGGCGATGTCCGGGACAAAAATAAAACCGCTGAAGGGCACTTCGGGTCGAAGGTTCACCAGGCCCACGCCGGTGAACTCGCCTGTGGGATCGGTCACGAACGGAAGTGTGACACTGCGCGTATGGACCGGGCGCACGAGACCACTAGCCGGCTCAAGGCCCCACGCTTTGCCGACGGCTGTGAGCGTGGGGTGAGTCCCCGTCCCGTAGGCGGTCTTCCGATCAGTCGTCAGTCCCAGCATCTCCTGGGATGGCGCACTGCCGTACTGCTTATGAGGCCCTCGTTCCCCCTGAGCCAGGTACATGGGGATGTTGGACAGCCAGACCACACGTCCCCCGGCCCGCATATAGTCGGCCAGCAGACACTCGGCATAGGGCGCGTACACGACATTCATGGGAGCCATCCCCATGGCAAAGATGATCGAACTACCGATACCGGCATCGCCCTCGGATCGGGCCTTCATCCAGCGCTCGGTTTCGATGGCGCTCATGGCGGGCACGCCGCGACGGGTAAAGAACGCCGCCACACCCGGTGCATCATTGACCCAGTGCGTATCGTAGGTCGGGTCGTAAAAGAGCACCGTCTCGTCAATGGCCCAGCGTGCCAGATCGGCGGCGCTGAACTGAACCGCACCGCCCGCCAGCTTAACGACCGAGCCTGGTGCCGCGCGCTGGGGGTCGGTGCCGTAGTAGCCCAGTAATTGATAGCTCTCCTGGGCGGCGGCCCAGGCCGCCTGCCGCTCGGCGTCAGCGGGCGCGATGGCGGTCCAATCGATCACGAACTCCTGTGCAGCACCGCCGCTGTAGCTGAGAGTAAAAACGGTATCGTCAGGCGCTGAGACCTCAAAGAGCAACCCGTATAGACCGGGCTCAGAAGCCAATCGCTGCGTGCGATTCTCGCCGCCGCCGGAGAGGGCGAGCAGGCCGGCGCCACCACCGAACACCTGTAGCTCGTAGAGGCCCGGTGTGATGCCAACGGTCCTTGTCAGTTCGGCACTTACCAGCAGTGCTGTCGCCCCTTCGCGCGGTTGTAGGCTGCCCTCGGTCTTCTGCCAACCGGAGTCGGTTGTCGACAGATCCGCTGGCGTGCGGTCGGTAATGTCGCTCGCAAGAGCGGTGGTCGCGATCAGTAACAGGGATAGTATGCGCATCTTCATCGTGTGTTCCTTTTCATTTGGGAGTGTACAGTGCCAGTGTAGTCGATAGCCGTCCCTGAGCCGCGACGCTCTGACAGAGCTATATGAGGGGCACCGCCCCGTTGTTCTTGTTCAGCCCGTGTCTATATCATTTACCCATCGCCTCATGTCCCTGCTCATCAATCACGCGCGCCCCCAGCATCACGCTTGCGGGCAATTCACCATTGATCTGCTCGCGAACGGAGGTCAGCAATGCCGCTGCCGCCTCGTCCGCACTGTTCTCCATAAATGTTGCCGGGAACGGGCATAGAAGCTGTAGCTCTTTGTTGCGGTGCAGCGCAAGCCGCAGGTCCTGCGGGACGTCCACACGATGGCCGAGAATGGCCGTGATGACGCCCGCGACCATCACATCATCTCCCACGAGAAGTCCGTCAGGTTTCCGCGAGCGCGACCAGATTCGGCTGAAGGCGTCGTAGCCGAAGCGCTCCCAGGTTGCGGAGCCCTGAGCATCGAGAGAGGCGTTGCCGGCCTCGATCCATTCATCGCGCAGCTCCAGCCCATGGCGACCGCACACATCGACGAAGCGCTCAAAGGCCAGCGCATACGGGTGCATGTTGCCATCCGGTCCGCAGTGCTCCGGGTGCCACGGCGCGATCAGACCGACAGACCGGCATCCCCGGCGGCTGAGCGACTCGACACCCAACTCGACAAGACAGCGCACGTCATTGGAGACGTGCGCGCCCTCGCCCTCGGCGGCAAGCGAGACCGTGGGTGCCGGGAACTGGGGCAACCATTTGAGCGGCTGTCCGGTACTGTTCAGCACGATGACGCCCCGCAGCTCCCTGCTCGTGGCCGCTTGGGCGAGAGAGAGAGGTGCTGTGGCCTCCTGATCGGCCTGTGAGCGGGGGTCCGCCCACATTCGCAAATGGAGCCCGGCATCCTTTGCGCGGCGCCCAAGGGCACGCACGACCGCCCGCTCGTAGGCGTGATCGGGGCCGGCCGCAGCCAGGTTGATGCACTGGTAGACCCCGATGCAGGCTGCGCACTGCGTGTGGGTGCTTGCGGTGTACGTGCCTCTGCCGTGGACCCGCGTGAGCAGGCCCTCGCGGGTCAATTGGGACATCGCCAGATGAATGGTCGACGGGCTGATGTCCCATAGATTGGCGAGCAAGCGTGTGGTGGGAAACGGCCTGTTGGCGGGGATCTGGCTAGACCGCAGTCGTCCGCTGACAAAATCGACAATCTGAGGCACCATTCCTTCCGAAGAATCCGGCGCGAATGATTTCAGGACTCTGATCGTTCGGTCGTCAATTGCGACAGGCGCACGAGACATACAATACCCTCCTTGAAGTGAATGCACACTATAAGACACTATCATATTGTATGTCAAAATAGATCTCGCTAAAAACAACTATCACTTTGTTCTTAATTTATATCTTGACAATTGATCCCGCTCCCTATATTACATCAATTGTTTTAAGGCATATTAATTGTATTAGTGATTGTACTTCTTATGACTCCATGCGACACAGCTACCGAGATCCCAGTGGATCACTTGTTTTCGCTGAATGGGGAATCCCCGGTTAGCGAACAGGTTGCCGCACATGTGCGCAGCTTCATTCGATCCGGGCGGTGGCCGGTTGACCACCGGCTTCCCTCCACACGCGCGCTGGCAGAAGCGTTCAGCGTGGCACCGCTAAACGTTCAGACAGGGATGCAGCAGTTGGTTCGGGAGGGGCTTCTGACACGCGTGACCGGGCGAGGCACCTTCGTCAGAAAGACTAGTCGGAAACTAGCGTGCATAGGCGTTTATGACTCGTGCGGCGTTGATACCCATGCCGAAATGGCGTTCAGTCGCCGCTTGCTCACGGAACTGCAGGGGCTGGGTGCAGCGGCGGACATTGACCTGCGGGTATTTGTGGACACTCGGGATAGAACCACGCTTTGTGACAAGCCGCCACTTGATCTGGCGAACGCCTGTGCGGGCGGTGAGATCCAGGGGCTAATCACTCTAAGCGCTGAGGACAACGATTGGCCATGGCTGAATAAGTTGCCTGTGCCACTGGCTGCTATCGTAAATTGGGCGCAGACGGGCAAGGTGCAGCCGGATCGGTCTCAATTGATGGACCTCGCCGTGCGGGACTTGGCGCGACGGGGGTGTCGCTCGGTGGGGCTGCTGGATATCTCGCGAGTTGATATGCGGGCCCCGAACAGCCTGGGCGCCCGGGCAGTGAGCATGTTCAAGAGGCGGTCGCATGAGTTGGGCGTGGAAACACGCGATGCATGGATGCTGTTGCCATCGCCGGATTTCCATGACGATTTCCTGACACATGAGGAGTACGGTTACATCCGCTTCAAACGGCTCTGGAGTCTCGCTGAGCGTCCTGAGGGTCTCGTCGTGATCGACGACGTCGTGGCGCGTGGTGTGCTGCTGGCGTTGTTGGAGCATCGGGTTCACGTGCCCGAGGAACTACAGCTCACCATCCAACGCAATCGGGAATGCAAGCTTCTGTGTCCGGTACCGGCCTCCTTTGTCGAGTTGAGTGTGCGTGAAGTGGCAGCAGCGTTGATGAAGGACTTGAGCCGACAATTCAATGCGGTCCCTCGCCCGGTTATTACCGTGCCGTTTCGCCTTGTTCCGGCGGAACGGGCGTACCATCGGAACGAGGGCGAATGTGTTGGATACGGGGGGTAAACCAAAGAAAGGGAGATGCGAAGATGAAGGCTCGTTTGAAGAGACAGTGGATATGGGTTGCGGCGGCGACGGTGCTTGCGGCGGCGGTTATGGAGACCAGAGCGGATGAGATTCTAATCGTACCCACAACCGGGACGGCGTCACACAACGTTGGCGCGCGCAACGGCACCAAGACGATTGATGGTACGGAGCTGAGTACGAATGCGGCGACCGGAACGACGGTTCCGATGTCGTGGCCGACCGCTGGTAACATAGCCGACCACACATGGGTCGGGGCTAGCACCGCCCCGACCATATCATGGGATCTGGGGGCGCTCTACGTGCTGTCCGGCTTCCACCTGTGGAACTACAACGGGAGCGATTCGTCAGGAAACCGTGGGATCAAGACGGCGACTGTTTATGCGAGCGATGACGCTGTCGGAGCGGTCACGACGAACCTCGGCAGCATGACATTCACCGCCGCCCCCTTGACGGCTGGCTATACTGGCGAGGACTACAGCCTATCCGTGACGACTCGGTACGTGCGCATGGTTACCACCGACGTGTTCCCCGACAATGACGGGTATACGGGCCTGAGCGAAATCCGCTTTGTGGGCACACCGGTGCAGCCCTTGGGGGAGGTGGTGAAGGCTGTCTCTGCGACGGTATCGCACAGTGTTGGCGCGCGCACCGGAACCAAGACGATTGATGGCACGGAGATGAGTACCAATCCGGCGACGGGAACGCCCGTGCCGACGACATGGGCCTCTATCGAGGGCAGCGCCTACGACGGATCGTGGGTGGGGAACAGTGCATCGCCCATCATTACCTGGGATCTGGGCGAGGCCTACTTGGTCGGCGGGTTCCACCTGTGGAACTACAACGCAAGCGATTCAGCAGGAAACCGAGGGATCAAGACCGCCACAGTTCATCTCTCGAACGACCCCACTTTCGCCACCTATACAGATTCCGGCAGTCTGACGTTCGCGCCGGCGCCGTTGGTTCTGGGGTACGTCGGCAAGACCTACTCGCTACCAGAGCCCGTAAAGGCGCGATACGTGCGCTTCAATACGACGGCCGTCTTTCCTGACAACGACGGTTACACCGGACTGAATGAGGTCCTGTTTATCGACGTGCCCCCTTCGGGCACGGTTGTTATCCTAAGATAGATCGAGCAGCAGTAGACCAAGGCTTCCTGCTGGTGAGGCATTTGCGATGTCGCATGATTTGGCGGGTTGGTGATTGGATGGTCTAACGAATCAGTGTGTGAGTGCGTGGGTATGTGTGTTGCGTAGCCTGTTGGAGGTCGAGGGGTCAATCTTGCACTGTGCCTCCCTCACAAACCCATAGACTCACATACTCCGACACTTCATATAGGTTGAAATGCACAGAACAGACCGTTCGTTCCGGTCACCCAGAAAGGGGGCGGAGCCACTACATCACGACGCCTAGTGGCTGCGTAGATACTGCAGCACATGGGTGGCTGCGGTTTCACCCGATGCGATGCAGTCGGGGATACCGACGCCGTTGAACATGGCACCGGCCATGAAGAGTCCGGGGTGCTGGGCCAGTCGGCAGTTAACGGAGTCTATGCGGTCCAGGTGTCCCATGTTGTACTGCGGTAGTGCGTTGGGATAGCGGATGATGCGATGGAAGAGCGGCGGGGTGTCGATCTGGAGCGTTGACCTGATCTCATCTCTGGCGATGTCGAGCAGGCGGTCGTCTTCATACTGTGTCACGTCGGTTTGGTCGTAGCGGCCCACATAGACGCGCAGGAGTAGTGTGGTGCTGGGGGCTCGGTCACGCCACTTGCGAGAGGTCCAGGTGCAGGCCAGGGCTTCACGCTGCTCAATGCGGGGAATCAGATAGCCGTATCCGTCCAGCACCGGGAGGTCCGCTTCATCGAACGCTAGGTTGACCAGCGCGGTCGAGGCATAAGGGATGTCGAGCAGTGTCGCGGCCCATTCGGCATCGAGCGTGCTGAGGAGCTGACTGCTCACGAAAGCCGGTGTGGTGATGATGACCGCCTCTGCGTGGAGGGGCTCCGCTTTGGGCCCGGAGAGCTGAAGCAGGTAGCCGCGCTCGATGGGGTCCACGTGGGTGACCGCGACGTTGAGGCGAAGGTCCACGCCCGTTAGTTGCCCAACTAACGCATCCACCAGCGTCTGCATGCCGTTCTTAAAAGAAACGAATGGAGGATAGAGTGGGGCGGGGGCGGGCTGCTGGAGGTTGAGGCCCTTGAGTAGGCTGCCGTGTTCTTGCTCCAGTCGGCGCAGCTGAGGGAACATGGCGGCCAGACTCAACTGATCGGCCTGGCCAGCACAGATGCCGCCCATGAGAGGTTCAACCAGGTGATCGAAGGCCTCTCTCCCGAGACGGCGTGAGATGAACGAGGCGACGGACTCGTCGTCGCTGCCGGGGCGCGGTGGGAGCGTGGGCTCCTGCGTTACATGCGCGATGCCCTCCGCAGAGAGCAGTGAGGAGTTCGTCAAGGCGTCGAGTTGGGTGGGGATCATGCCGGTCAATCCACTGGGTAGCGGATGCAGGCGGCCGTCTCGCAGGACGAAGGTCTTGGCATGATCCGGGTCGCGCCCTATCAGCTGATCTGCGATGCCCAGTGATTCACAAAGGGCTATTCCGTGCGGCTTGCGAGAGAGAAAGCAGTCGGGCCCTGATTCGATTAGAAACCCGTCAACATGTTCGGTGGCGATCTTGCCGCCCCACTGGGCTGACGCCTCAACCAGTGTCAGTGTGAGCTCGGGAGCGATGTGGTGCAGTTGGTATGCGGCGGAGAGTCCTGCAATGCCTCCTCCTATGATCACTACATTCATTGGGTGTCTCGTGTAGCTGCGTATGTGGGTGTGTGGGTAAGTGGGTATGTGGGTGGGAGAGGGTGGTGTTGGGATCGATGCCTGTTCACGACCATCCGCGTTCCTTTGCCTTTGCTATCACCAGATCGGCCAACTGTTGCATGAACAGGGGATCGGTATTCAGCGCGGGCGGGCGTTCGAGGCGTACTCCGTATCGCTTCGCGACGCGCTGTGCTTTGATGTCAATGTCGTAGAGGATCTCCACATGATCGGAGACGAAACCGATCGGGACGGTCACCACATTCCTGATTCCGCGTTCGGACAGCTCGGGCAGGTAGGCGTCGAGCTGCGGTCCCAACCAAGGCTCCGGACTGCGGCCTGCCGATTGGTAGCTCCATGACCATTGGTCATCGCGCAGGCCCGCTTGACGTGCAATGAGGGCGGCCGTCTCCAGGAGTTGGCGTTCGTATGGGTCGCCCGCTGCGATGATGCGCACGGGCAGGCTGTGCGCGCTGAAGACGACGTGGACTTTATCTCGCTCCGCTTCGGGCCATCGTCCGATTCCCTCGAGTACGCGGTTGGCTAGCGGGGTGATCAACCCAGGCACATCGTGATAGCTGTCGATATGAGCACACTCCATCTCGCCCCGCTGCAGGGTGAGTCCGGCGTGCAGTCGTTCCTGGTATTTGACGACGCTCAACGTGCTGAAGTGGGGGGCCAGTACGAGGCTCATGGCCTGTTCGATGCCGTCGTCGAGCATCGTGCGAACCGTGTCCTCGATCCATGGTGCCCAATGACGCATCCCGAGGTAGACGGTGAACTGTTGTGGGTCAAGGAGCGCTGCGATGGCTTCAGACTGGGCCGTCGAGCAGGCGAGGAGCGGTGAGTGTCCACCGATCTGCCGATAGATATCGGTGATGTCATCGAGGACGTCCGGCGGGGTTACGCGGCCCTGCCTGATGTCGGCCAGGAAGCCGGGGATTTCATCCAGCGTGTTTGGTCCGCCGTAGGCCATCACGATAACACCAATGGGATGTGTCATGCCCACCCTCCTGTGGGCGGTGTGAGGGTCCGTTCGTGCACGTAATCCACAAGGCGCTTGACATTGTCAACGGGGGTCTCTTTGAAAATACCGTGGCCGAGATTGAAGATGTGGCCCGGTCGGCCCGCGATCCTGTCCAGCACGTCATCCGCCCTGAATTTCAGTTCGCGCCAGTTAGAGAGGAGGGCGATCGGGTCCAGGTTGCCTTGGATTGGTCGATCCGTCCCGACCCGGGTCCACACTTCATCGATCGGCATGTGCCAGTCCACGCTCAGCACGGTGCCCCCGCACTGTGCAACGGCTTCGATATACGAGGAGGTGCCTGTGCTGAAGTTGATGAGGGGGACATCGAGGTCGGCCAGCATATGGAAGAGTTGCGTGTTGAAGGGTTGAACGTAGTGGATGTAGTCCAGCCGCCCCAAGGCGTGGCCCGCCCAGGAATCGAATAGTTGCAGCGCCGCCGCGCCAGCCTGCACCTGCTTGCGCATGTAATCGGCCTGCACGGTGACCAGCTTATGCATCAGGCGTTGCCAGGCGGTGGGCTCATTGTACATCAGTGTCTTGGTCCGTTGGTAGGTCTTGGAGCCGCCGCCCTCGATGGCATAGCTGGCCAGTGTGAACGGTGCCCCGGCGAAGCCGATCAACGGGGTGTGATGACCCAGCTCGGCCGAGACCAGTTTGATGGCACCCAGTGTCCCTGACATGGTCTGCTCCGCCGGTGGGGTGGCCAGGCGATCGATATCATAGGGCCGCTCCAGGCGGTTGTGCAGGACGGGTCCCTCGCCCTTAACAAACTCAAGGTTCAATCCCATGCCCATCAACGGCGGCAAGATGTCGGAGAATATGATCGCGGCGTCCATCTCGAAGGCCTTGATGGGCTGCAGGGTCAGTTCTGCGGCCAGCTCAGGGGTGTGAATGCAGTCGAGCATCGAATATTTGGCGCGAACATCGAGGTAGTTGCGCATATAGCGCCCGGCCTGACGCATAAGCCATATCGGCGTGGCGTCGACGGGCAGCCCGGCGCAGGCGCGCAGGAAGCGGGAAGCTGGTGCAGCGTTCATCATGTCAAGTGACGGGAGGGGAGCGACGGGGGGAAGCTCTGAATGGCACTAATACAAGGGTTTCTAGCCGGGGACTTGAACACCCAATATCCAACAAGGAATATCCAA
>JABMPJ010000171.1 GCA_013203785.1 Lentisphaerota bacterium
CCAGAACCACAATCTGGTGCTCTAACCAACTGAGCTACGCTCGCCATTCTCAATGAGATGGAGGCGGATTGTGGCAAACCGCCCTGTCGGAAGCAAGCAAAAGGTCAAAACGATCTGCGGCGGCGGGATCCGCTCTACATATGCTGCACGATCGCGGTGCCCTGCGCGCCCAGCTGGTCGGAGACCGTAATGATATCGAGGCCGGGTTGCCCCGCACTCATATAGACCGCGCCATACCCACCCACAGTGGCAAAACTGCCCAGGCCGGGGTTGCTATTGCTCCAGACCAGCGGCAACGCCACGCCTGGATCCGAACTAACCGTAAATTGAACCAGAGCCCCGGTGCCGCGCAGCAGTGCCGAATCAGGCGTAACAGTCAGGCCATCGACCGACACATGATTGATCACGCCAAACCCTTCGGCATCGGCTTGGTCCCGCACCGTGACGGTGTTGATCCCGACCCCGTCGTTGCTCTGGTAGAGCGCGGTTAGCCCGCCTTGCCCTGTCACCGATCCTAAGGAGGCATCCGAGACCGACCACTTCAGCGGCAGATAGAGCGTGCCGTTGGTATCGATCACCTGCATGACCAAAGCGAATCGCCCCGTTACGGTTACAAGAGGCGGATCCATCGTAATAACGCCACTCGAGTCTGTGACCGTATCACATCCCACACCCGATAACCCCATGATGACCGCTGCCGCGATCAGCCCTATAAGCCCCATCAAACCCATCCGCTTCATGCCACGCTCCTCCACTTATCGCAAACCATGTTGCTACCTATACCGAAAACATGGGCACGCGTCACCCACGATTATACCTCTTCCCAACTTGTCATGCCGCCAAAGATGCTTCCCCCGCCGCGCGGCAGACCGGGCGGCTGTGTCTCAGGGTTCCAGATCCGCTCGTCATAGGTCACCTTCATCCGGTAGTGGCGCAGGCCGCCAATCTCGGAAGAGGTCAGGATATGGCCGTTGCTCGCGTCTTTCCATTGACCGCTCACCGGATCATACACCGCCGCGCGCCGACTGGCACCACGGCGCGACCGATCCACCTCGTACCAATCCCTGTAAATCGTCACCTGATTAATCGCCGCAAAATTGCCGAAGACCTCGAAGCCAGACTGAGGTTCTTCCTGTCCCCCGCCGTTGGCTCGGGTGTTGTAGAGAAAGCTGTCTCCCGCAAACATGAAGGCATCCACCGTGAAGAGGGTTCCGAACTCGGGATCCCCAAAATAGACGTTGCCGCCGCTGTCGAGGTTCCCTCCCGCATCGTACTCGCCCAAGGCCACCAACCCCAACAGACTGCTGCTGTCCTTGTATTTGAGATTATCACTGATATGGATATTGCCGCCCGAGACAATCGTGGCCTGACCGTCGACCCGAAACCCGTACGTGCTGTGGCTATTGAACCAGGCATCGCCGTCCACGTAATAGATATGGCCATCACCGAGATCAAGCGGGGTAACGGCCGTCTTGTCATTCGGCCCGGCACTCGTGATGCTGCGCGGCTCAAAAAAGAAATCATCTCCCGGTGTCGAGGCACACTCGGCTGATCGGTTTCCCGGATTCATCACGACCTCGTCGCGCAGGGGGTGCCCAACCGGCAGGTAACCGGAGGAGATGCCCAAGTCGCTGAAGATCTTGCCCACGTCATAGGTATGGTTGTTGGGGTAATCCATCGCCAGTAGATCGGGGATCTCGCGCGGGGAAGACCCGGGTAGCTGGTCGCCGCTTATGGAGGCACTACCGTTCAGCGTTATGCCGCCCGTGACCTCGGCATCACCGCTCAAACCATAGGTGTTGGGTGTCGGTGCCGCGTTGATCTGACTGGTACCGGCCATGAAGAGATCGCCGTTGGCGAAGACGTTCCCGTTCACAATATCGCTCCCACCGCGGTCGTTTGAATCCGGCGTTCCCGTGCCCCCCAAGGTCAATGTCCAAGGTGTCCCCGACGCATTCCCGCCCGACACGGCGTTCTCGTAGGGGGCGGCCAGGTAGACCAGGTTCACGCGGACCGACCGCTCCGCCGCCGCGGCACGCCCGTGGGCCACCGCGTAGGGGGGATCCGCCGTGTCAAAGAGCGCTACCTCGTAGTCGCCCGCCCCGAGGTCGCTCCAGGTGATGCTCCCACTCGTTCCATCGTACAGCCGCCTGACGATCCGCTTTGCGCCCGCCTCTGCCAGCCAGAAGGCACGGGCATTGGTGAGCGCACGCGAGGCCTCTTCTCCGTCCCGCGCAGCCAGTTCCATGAGGCCCATGCCGACAAAACTGACCAGCACGACCATCACCAGCACCACGCCCAATATCGCCCCTGCGCGCGGATCTTGCTTCGGTGTTACTGTTTTCATAGCTCAGAGCTCATTTCGCATATGAACCACAACCGGGCCACCACTGCTACCGGAATCAACGCGAATGATATCATCCTGGGCAGCGACCGTAAAGGAGAGACCGATGGCGTTCGTCATATCGACGAAGGTGCAAGCGGTCAGCGTGCCGTTCACCAGCACCTGCTCGTCGCCGCTTACGGCTGTGTTGGGATCGTGGACCAGAAAGGTTCCGGCCGCATTGGGCAGCCGATTAGCGCCGGCGCGATAGTAGGACCGGCTCGCAAATGTGAGACGGCTGGGAAGGTGGCTTCTGTTCAAATCAGCACGCCGGGAACTCCTGATCGCCCGGTAGAGTGTGCGCGTCGTGATATCGACATCGCGCTGCAGCTCCACGGCATCGCTGTTCGAGCGCAGCGTCCGGAAGCAGTAGACCAGAATGATCCCGGCCGTCAGGGCCAGGACGGCCGCCGCGAGCATGGCGACCATAAGCTCAATCACGGTCATACCGCTGAGGCGGACCCGCCCGACTGTGGTGCCCATGCGCATGTTCAACGTCCCCGTAGGGTTTCAAGCAGGACCACATCGCTCGGCTTATTCCTGTTGTACTGCATACTCACGCTGATCTTCAGGCAGTTGTCATAGGTGGGGTCAGCAGCTGCTATCGTTGTTTCCCGATCATACCCCGTACGACCGTTGATCACCAGGTTGGGCTCAACTAGGGAATTCCCCGCCTGTGCGGTCACCTGCGCAAACGTCCAGTCGTACATCAACTCCTCCAGACGGTCATTGGCCAGCTCAACGGCCACGCGGCGATTCTTCTGGAGAGCGATATCGGCCCGACTGCGGTAGACAAAAGCACTACCGGCCAGCGCCAGGATGGCCAGAATGATACTGGCCAGCATGACCTCAATGAGGGTGGCACCTCGGCGATGCCGCGCGGCTACTTGCAGGGGGTTATTCATTATCCCTTATCAGCGTAAGGGTCTCCTCGCTCTTGTCTGGATACCGTACGCTGACGGACTCCTTTGCGATGCTGATGATCTCGGCGGCCCCCACATGATCCCCTTTGCCAACGGTCAACCCGTTCACAAACGCGAGCGGCTCCCGCGGGTTCCACACAATACCGGTCAGTTCCAGCACGATGCGCCCCTCCGGCACGTCAGCCACGAAAATATCTGTAGTGCTCTCCACCGTGCTGCGGCTAAGCAGTTCCTCGAAATCGGCGGCCATCCCCTCCCCGATCATGGTGTCACTAATCGAACTCACGGCCACATCGATGCGGTGCATCAGCCGCTCAAAACGATCAATCGAGAAGGATCGTCGCTCCCGCTTTAAGCGCTGGTCGCCCACCGCTGTAATCGCGGCAACGAGCAGCAGCAGGGCCAACAGTGTCAGTGGCACGGCCTGCTGTTTCAAAGAAATATCAGCCATCGTCCTCTCCTTGCAGCGCGTCACGGAAACAGCGCACGGTCAGCTCAACCTCGTATTTGGGTGCCGCTTCAGCCCGTCTGCGCCCCAGGTGGATCGAAGCCCCATCTACGATGCTCAGGTGTTGCGGGCTCTGCAACTCGTTGAGGAATTGCATCAGCGAAAGAAGGTCGCCCTCTCCTTTCAACTCGATTTCGAGGGACGGCGATGGCGCCGCGGCCGTGGTGCCGACACTGTCAATATCCTGCTTGACCCGCAGGGAGTTGATGGTGAAGGCGTGGCGCCGGGCCAACTCGCTAATGCGCGAACTGACGTCTGCCGCCGCCAATGCCTGTGAATCACCCATCATGGCGAATCCACATACCACGTCTTTGGCCACAGCCATACGCTGTTCTATATCTTCCAATATACCTAGGACGGCCTCACGACGGTTCAGGCGATCTTCGACGTAGCGACAATAGACATGCAGTGCGCTGTAGCACACGATGTCGCAGAGCGCGGGCAGCACCAGCCATGCCCAGAATGTCGCCCGCCTCCTTCTAAATACGCCCAAATCCATAACGTCAATCCAATCCCTATTTTAGATCAGCCGCGAACTGCATTACGAGGACCGCACCACCGTCGATCCGGTCGCGTTTGGTGGATACCGCCCGAATCAACTCCAAGCGGCTCTGAAGCGTCTCGTCCGCATTCCACACCGAGGTAAAGTGGCTGCCGCTGATGTGTCGCTCCGCGCGTCCCTCGGGAATAATTACGCCAAAGGTAATGGCCTTTTTATCACCATCCAGCTTCAGCTCAAGCAGATCAACACCGATCGGCAGCGGCGCCGTCAGGGCCGAGATGATATTCACCAAGCTGACCCGGTTACGTATGAGCTTATCGATCATCTCGAGGCTCTCCGCATCCATCTCCATGCGACGTTCAGCCCGTACGGCAAATTCCAGGATATCCTGAGCGCGATGGTGCGTCTTCTGGAAATCATCCTCAAGGGTCATAATGTGCTCGCGCAAGCGACGGGCGTCAATCAGGCGGAGGGTCCCCCGATTGGCGAGAAAAGCCAGACCGGAAATACAGAGCACGAGGTAGAGCACCACACCCCAGAACGCCAGCTTGCGCATGGGTGCCGACAGCGATTGGTTCTTTATCAGATTGATCTCGAACATGAGCATAGTAGCATCCTCGATCAGCGCCGCATCGCCATACCCATGGCGGTGGCCAAGGTCATCCCCTGCTGGGGTTCTTGCTCCAAGGCTTCGCGCACCCGCCCGTTGAGCACCTCCACATCCTTACACGGATCCCAGATAGCAGCCGGCATCCCGACGCGCTTCTGAATCGTCGTGCAGAGCGCATCCAGGCCGGGGGCGTGCCCTGTCACGACAATATCGGTCACCGGCTCCCGCCGCAACTTGAACTGATAGTACTTAAGCACGTCGGTCAGGCTATCGGCCACGTAGCGATCACGCCCCTCCCCCTCCCCCACATTGGCCAGCGCACGCGGATACATCGCGTTGCCGTCGAACAGGATAGCCACATCGGCGGCTCGACCGGCCATATTGACCACGCACACAGCCGCCTCTTCGTGCGCATCGCCACGCAATCCTTTGTAGACGTTGCCCAGGGCTGTACAGCCCACGTCCACAATCACCGGTAGCAGTCCGGCCGTTTCCAGCAAACGCTGGTGCCGGGCCAGCTCCTCCCGCGGTACCGCCACGAGCACCCCTTCACGGCCACGGCTATCGCCTGAGGTCGCGCCGATCACGTTCTCATGCCAGTCCATCGCGATCTGATCGGCATCAAGCTGCAGGACTTCCTCGGCTTCCAGCCCCAATGCGGCGACCAGCTCCTCGTCAGTCAAGGAAGGAAAACGGAAGTGACGTACAGCCAGCGAGGGGGTGCGCAGACAGGAGGCGACCGTAAAGCAGTTGACGCGAGCCTCCTTCCACAGCGCGCCTAAAGCGGCCGCGATGCTCGCGTCATCCACCCCAGGCGCCAATGGTGCCCAGGCGGCATTGCTGAGGCAGAAGGCTCCACCGGCCTGCCACTCCACCTGTGCCAGCACGATCTGATCGGGGCCGATATCGAGCCCGACCACGGTCTCCTGGGTTAGCGCCATATTAAACACCCCTCACGGCATGCACGCACCGCCGGTGCACGCACGCCCGTTCACATCGACCCCCGGGGGAGTCGTGCCCCCCGTATCATGCGCCCGCTACGGCAGAGTCTTTGTGATCTTTCCTGCATCGTCCAACGTCACCGTCACGCCAGCAACATCGGCTTTCTGGGGTGCCCCCGAGTCCGCACCTGTACAGGTAATGGTGTACGTCGTCGTGCCCACGGCAGAGATCTTATAGCAGGGGTTATCAAAGAAGCGACCATCGAGATCGGTCGCACCAATGCCCGGCAATG
This sequence comes from Lentisphaerota bacterium, assembly GCA_013203785.1. Classification (GTDB taxonomy): domain Bacteria; phylum Verrucomicrobiota; class Kiritimatiellia; order UBA8416; family JABMPJ01; genus JABMPJ01. The sequence goes on from JABMPJ010000171.1 coordinate 6,161, forward strand.
TGCTCGCCAGTGCCCCGGCCGTGATCGCGGTGCCGTTGAGATCCTTGTTGTAGGCGCTCGTCTCCGCAAACATGGCCCGCATCGCCGTTCGGATCGTGCCGCAGCCGGCCTCGGCCTCAGTAGCCATAGCGCGTGTCTTGTTAGCACTCATCAGCGGAATGGCTACCGCTGCAAGGATAGCGACGATTACCGCCACCACCATCAATTCCACCAGTGTGAAACCATCGCGTTTACTTCTCATTGGATCTCTCCCTTGGGTTTTTTGTTGCGACCACCGACAACCCCATCGACAGCCGTTGTTCGACTCACTACCTCGTACATCACCCCGTATGGGCGGCCGCCGAGAAGACCGGTAAATAGACCGCCATGACCAGAACCAACACCACAATACCAAAAAGACAGATAACAAGCGGCTCAAAAAGTGAGGTGGCCACCATGACGGCCGCCTCGACCTGCTCTTCGTAGACGATCGAAATGCGCTCCAGCACCTCGGGCAGCCGACCAGAGGACTCACCCACACTCACCATGCGGACCACCAGTCGCGGCAGGCGCACGTCACGATCAAGGCTTTCCGAGATGCCCGAACCGTTAATGATCCTCTCACGCGCCTCCATCAGGGCTTTTTCGATGACGCGGTTGCCACACGTTGCGGCCGACATCTCCATGGCGGTCGCGACCGGCACGCCGCCCTTCAGCATGACCGCAAAGTTCTGGCAGAAACGAGAGACCGCGAATTTCAGAAAGCAGGAGCCAAAGAAGGGCAGCTTGAGCTTCAGCCCATCGTTCATAAATCGTCCGGCTGCGGTCCGCCCCCAAATGACGCCTGCGATCACAGCCAAGGCGATGCCGCCGCCAATCCAGAGTATATTATCAATCATGAAACGGTTCAACCCAAATACGAACAGTGTAATGCCCGGAAGCTCGCTATCGTATCCACTGAAAATCTCCTGAAATTTGGGAAGAATGAAGAGCGTCATGACCACACAGACCACCACAAAGAAGACTGCAATAAACGTAGGATAGGCCGTGATACTGCGAATCTTGGTCCGCAACCGCTGACTACGTTCCTGCGCTTCGGCCAATTGTTCGAGCGTCTGAGGCAGGCTCCCTGACTCTTCCGCCGCGCGGATCAAAGCCACGAACAGCTTGTTGAAAGTGGCCGGATGCTGCGCGAGTGCATCCGAGAAGGCCACACCAGCGTGGAGCTGGTCGACCACATGCTCCAACACTCGTTTGAATGTGGGCTTCTCCAAGTCCTCCGTAATCGATTCGAGCGACTCACGCAGCGGAACACCCGCGCTGACCGAGATGGCGAGCTGCCGACAGAAGATGGACCGGTCACTCACCGAGACGGTGCCACCCCAGCGTGTAAAACTTCCACGCGTTTTGCTCTGACCGCGCGCCCGCCCGCGCCCGGTCTCCTCAACGGAAAGCGGAATCAGGCCGCGCCCGCGCAGAAGCCCCAAGGCGGCATGACGCGAGTCAGCCTTCAGCGTGGCGCGAACCACTTCGCCTCCCTCATTCTTTGCCGTGTACGAGAATGTCGCCATGGTCGCCTATCCCCCGTTCCCGATGCTGAGAGGACAAGCGCCCAGGAGCTCCGTCACCGTCGTGATCCCGCGCTGCACCCGGTGCAATCCGTTCATAAGGAGCGGCTCCATACCTAATCGCTGTGCCCCTTGGCGAAGCTCAACCTCGCCCACACCATCAATGATCATCTGGCGCACCTCGTCGCCGACCTCGAGATATTCAAAGACCCCGCTGCGCCCCTTGAAACCGCGGCGATTGCACTTTGTGCACCCCACCTTATCCAGAAAGGTCCATTCGTCCACGTCCGGTCGCAGGGGACGCAGCAGGCTCAGGACATCCTCATCGGGCTGTACGGGGGTTTTGCATTCAGGACAGAGCACACGGACCAATCGTTGCGAGAGGATCAGCTTGATCGTGGCGGCAATGAGGAACGGTTCGATACCTATGTCACGCAATCTCCAGAAGGCGGAAGGGGAATCGTTGGTGTGGAGGGTACTCAACACGAGGTGGCCGGTCAGCGCTGCGCGCATGGCGATACGGGCCGTCTCCTCGTCGCGCATTTCACCAATCATGATGATGTCGGGGTCCTGGCGCAGGATCGAACGCAGGGCGTTGGCAAAGTCGAGATTGATTAGGGGGCGAATCTGCATCTGGTTGATCTTGGCGAGCTGATATTCCACTGGGTCTTCCACCGTCTGGATATTCTTTTCCGGACTGCGCAGATAACTCAACGCACTGTAGAGCGTGGTCGTCTTTCCGCTTCCGGTGGGACCAGTCAGAAGGACTATCCCGTTGGGCAGCTTGAGCACCTGCCTGAAGTCGTCGAGCATGGCCTGATCGAATCCGATCTCGGTCATGTCGACCTTGAGCGAATCACGATCCAGAATACGCAAGACCATCTTCTCGCCATGTATCTCCGGCAGCGAAGAGACGCGCACGTCGATCACACGCCGGTAGGCCGAGAACTTGAAGCGACCATCCAGCGGCAGGCGGTGCTCTGCAATATCCATGTTGGAGAGAATCTTGATACGCGTCACGACGGCCTGATAGAGCCCCTTGGAAGGAGGCGTTACCTCCTGGAGTACTCCATCCACGCGTAAGCGCACCGTGACGTCCTGTTCGCCCGGCTCAAAATGAATATCGCTCGCGCCATCGCGAACGGCCTGCATCAGGATCAGATTGACAAAGCGTACTACCGGCGCGTCATTGGCCTCAACCATCAGCTGACCGGCGTCGCGCCCAGCCTCGGCCTCCCCTTCGATGGCACTGGTCTCCGCCTCAAGGTCCGCGATGCCCTTCAGATCGTGCTCGAGGTGGGCATCCGCACGGTAGAATTTGTCGATCGCGGCCAGGATGCGATCCTCGGTGCTGACGGCCTTGATCACCTCCATCTGAGTCAACGAGCGCACCGCATCGAGAGCCTCGATATCGAGCGGGTCACGCATGACCACGGTCACGGCCGAGGCGGATTCTTTCTTCAACGGCACGAGGCAGAAGCGGCGGGCGACCGACTCGGGGACGAGCTGGACCTCCTCGGCGCGGAGCTGATAGGCATCGCCCAGCTCGATAAATGGAATATCGAGCTGCACGGCCAAGGCACGCGCAATATCACCGGGCGAGACATAGCCCATCTCCAACAGCACATCGCCCAGGAACTGGTCGGTACCGCGCTGCTGTTCGAGGGCAAGATCCAACTCGGACGTGCTGATCACGCCACTATTCAGGAGTATGTCGCCGAGTCTAAGTGAACTCATATGGGAGGGCTATGGGTTAATGGTTATTGGTTAACGGGTGGAAAACGCTTGATGACCGACTCACGCCCCTCATCGTTTTCAACCGGTGCAAGGGTCGCGGGGGCAGGCGCCGCCTCTCGACTCAACCGTTCCGCGATCTCCGCGCGTGCGGCGTCAAGCGCAGCTCGTTCACTCGCACGCTGCTCAGCCTTGGCGGCGGCAACGGCCGCTTCGGCCCGCGCAGCCTCCTCGGCCGCCAGCCGGTTCCGTTCGACCCGTTTCACCTCGTCCTCGGCACGCTGCCTGTCCTGCGCCTGACGACGCAGTTCCTCTTGCCGCGCCTCTTCGACCATGCGCTCGGACTTCTCACGCGCCCGTGCCTCGGTCACCTCGCGGGTAGCCTTCTCCATGTCGACGATGTGAGCCGCGGTGGCCTCACTCAGGATGCTCTCGTCCACCATCTCGCTTTCCGCATCGATGATCGTGGCCGTCAGGAAAATCAGCAGATCCATCTTGCGGTTATTCACCGCCTCGCGGCGGAAGAGACGGCCGATGACGGGCAGCGAGCCCAGAATCGGGACTCTCAAAATGGTCTTGCTCTCCTGATCTTCAAGCAACCCGCCAATGACAATGGTCTGCCCGCTCTGCACCAGGATGTGTGTTTCCGCTTCACGGGTCGACAGAATCGGGTACTCGGTCAACGAGATGTTGCCCTGTTCACCGGTCTTGCCCGAGGTGGTCGAGATCAGGGTGCGCACCTTGGGATTGACCACCATGCGGATATGGTTGTCATCGCAGATCTGCGGAATCACGTTGAGCTGAATGCCGATGTTCTCGTAGTAGTCCAGCGAGGTGGAGATCGATGAGGAGGTACCCGCATCGCTGGACTGTGAGGTAATGATAGGATACTTCGTCCCCACCATGATCGTGGCTTCCTGGTCGTTCAACGTCATCACCCGCGGCGAGGAGAGCAGATTGGCGCGCACATCCTCCTCCATCATATGCAACAACACTTCGAACTGTAGATCGGTCAACTGCTGGAACAGAAGCGAGAGGCCGGCCTGATAGGGCGCGGTCCCGCCCAGCGGTGAAGAGGGCTTAAACGTGGCGGGCTTGACGTTGCCGCCCGTCTGCCGCACACCGACCCCCACCAAGCCGCCGCCGCTCTCCATCGCGATCGGCTGCACGGTCCCGATCTGAGTCGCGTTGGGGCCCGTCCCAAACTCCACACCAACGTCCTGAAGGAAGTCGGATGACACCTCGATGAAGCGCGCCTCAATCAGAACTTGGATCGGCTTGGTATCGATTTCATCAAGGGTCGCCGCAATCTTCTCGATCACGGAGGCGGTATCCACCACGATGATGGTCTTGCTGCGTAGCTTGAGCCCCTCGAGGAGTTGCGCATCCTCAACACCGGCGCGCTGACGCCGCTCGAGCGATCCGCCAGATTTGCCGCTCTTGCCCGAGTCGCCCTCATAGGACCAGCCGCGTTGACCGCGAATCGTCAAAGCACTCCAGTTACCGCGCCCGGTAAGCTGCGCCTGGATCACATCCTTGACTGCGCCTGCGTCGAGATATTTGAGGTGGAACACACGCGATACGAGCGCCTCCTGTTGCTCAACCGCCACAAATTTATCCAAGCCGTTGACCACGATTGCTTCGCCGACCTCCTGGTAGCCATAGCCATAGGGCTTGAGGATCACCTCGAGCGCATCCTGCCACGGTACATCACTGAGATGCACATTGACGATCGCCTCCACGTCCGGACCAATCACGATGCTCTTGCCGGTCTGCCGCGAAAAGGCTGTAAGCACCTGGACAAGGCTTCCGCCCTGCACGTTGATACTCACCGTATCAGTGAAGAGATCTTCCTCGGCGACGGCGTCAGGAACCACCTCTTGTGCCACAGCCGGTAATGCGCTCAAGCTCCACACGACGAGCACTGCCAGATACCCCACCTTCCAAGCCTTAGACGTCTTCACTCTTGACCTACCTTTCATCTCTTACCGTGCTTCGCATTCAGCAACCGTACCAGCTCCTTGGGGCGCGGCGAGCGTCGCAGCGCCTTCTCTTCCGAAATCAGTCCCCCATGAAACAGGTCGGCCAGCGAGCTGTTCATCGTCATCATACCTTCTGACCGTCCCGTCTCGATGACGGAGTAGATCTGTTGAACCTGGCATTCGCGGATCAGGTTGCGTACCGCGTTGTTGACATGGAGCACCTCGCAGGCCAGAACGCGGCGCGTCTTGTCACGCGTCATGAGGAGCTGTTGTGAGATGACACCCGTCAGCACCATGGAGAGCTGAACGTAGACCTGCTGCTGCTGATCCGGCGGAAAGACATCCACGACCCGGTTGATCGCATGCGTCGTATCCTGCGTGTGCAGCGTCGAAAGCACCAGGTGCCCGGTCTCGGCCAGAGTCAAAGCCAACTGCATCGTCTCGAGGTCACGCATTTCGCCAACCATAATCACGTCGGGCGACTGACGGAAGACACTGCGCAATGCACTCGAGAAGGTGTGGGCATCCGAGCGCAGCTCGCGTTGCACCACGATACTCTTGCGGTGACTGTGGAGGTACTCAATCGGGTCTTCAATACAGACCACATGGACGTGCCGGGTTTCGTTGATGTAGTCGATCATCGAGGCCATCGTGGTCGACTTGCCGCTGCCCGCCGCACCGGTAATGAGAACCAGCCCATGCGGCCGTGAGGCGAATTCGCGAACCATCATGGGCAGCCCGAGCGATTCAAACCCCGGTATGTCATGCGGAATCATGCGAATCGCCATGGCCACCGAGTTGCGCTGAAAAAAGACATTCACACGAAAACGCGACACGTCTTCCAGAGCATAGGCCACATCGATACTGCGATCCTCCTCCAGCTTGATGCGATCCGCCTTGCTCAGAAGGTTGTCCGCCAACTCCCGCGTATCATCGTCTTGAAGCAGATTCGTCCCGAAAGGCACCAGGACACCATTGACACGATATTGCGGCGGTGCGCCTGCGGTGAGCAGCAGGTCGGAGGCCTGCTGTCGATGCATCTCCGAGAACAGCTTATCGATGGACATTCTACTCACAGACACCCCCTACCCCAATCTACGGCCACCAAACGAAGGACAGAACCTTAAGCGACTAGCGTGAATCCCCTCGTTCAACGCATTCTAGGTTGCCCCCACTGTGAGGCAAGGGCTTTTTTCGTGAAACACTGTTTTAGGTGGGTGGATATATCCCCTATTCCCTTGCCACATTTCATCCAGCGACGCTAGACTCACTGGTGCTGAAAATCAATCCATGCTGACCATAAGGAGCTGCTTGATGCATTGCCACTCTTACATTGCCGTGCGGACGATTCTTGTTCCACTGCTCATCACCCTCCTCGTGGGCGCGTCCATAACCTATGCCGAACTGCACGAGGAGTCTTTGCAGGATATCGAGTTAAAGCTACAGCAGGCCCCTGACAGTGTGGACCTTCTCCTGGCACAAGGCGCCATTCTGAGACAACAGAAGGACTATGCAACAGCCGCGGCCGTCTATGAGCATATCCTCAAGGTCGCACCAGAGGACGAACGCGCGCGCAACCTGCTGGTCATGGTCCTCCATTGCTCCGCCCTACAGGCCGACTCGACCGCGGCCCTGCCCCTCCTTCGCCGGGCCGTGGAATTGGCCCCTCAAGCCGCCTTCCTTCGCCCCGACTACTTGACAGCACTCATCTCGAACGGACGCACGAGCGAACTGGTCGCAGCCTACGAGGCCCTGCCCACGGGCGAACCCATCACCGCTCCCATACTGGCGGCCGTAGCCAACGCTTACCGCAAAGCAGAACGGTACCCCGCCGCCGCCACACTCTACCGTGCCGTTTTGGAGGAGGCCCCCGCAGATGCCGACGCCGGCCTCGGCCTGGCATTGACGCTCCTCGACGACGCCCAGTATCCCGCCGCGAGGGAAGCCATCGAGACCACCCTCACGCTCTACCCGATGCGACCAACCCTGCTGCTCGCGCTCGCCGCAATCCAATGGAAATCGGAGGCGCGCGTCTTGGCCCTCGACACCTTCGACCGCATCTTGGAGATCGACCCGCTCAACGGTGACGCCGTCAACCTGAAGGCGCAACTGCTTACCGATATGGGATGTGCCAGCCTGGCGCTGGGCGTGATCGAGAAGTATCCCGCCCTGATGTGGCCACACGTGCGCCACTACGTCGAAACGCGTATGGCTGAGGCCCGCACCGACTGGAACGAAGACGCGCTTACCAACCGGGCATCGGGCGTTGAGCCGGACCAGTTGCTGGCCCTCTGCTACTACGATGTCACAGACCTTACAGTCGCCTCACCGACCACCACCACGGCGACACACCTCCTCCAGCAGATCGAGTATCTGCGCACGCACGGCTATCACTTTGTCAGTGCGGCCGAGGTGGCCGCCGCTCGCAGCGGTAAACGCGCCCTGCCGGAGAATGGAGTCCTACTTAGCTTCGACCACGGGTACGCCGCGCTCGTCCAGCATGTTCTGCCCATCTTAGAGCTCTACCACATTCCGGCGATCGTCTCCCTCTGCCCGGCGTGGATAGAGCACGGTGCACCGGTCGACCTGGGTGCCCCCCTCATGAGTTGGGAGCAGGTCTCCCGCCTGGCCGGACACCGCCTCATCACGCTCGGGCTGGAGGCCGAGGGGCTCTTCGAGTTGGTGTGCAGCAATCCGCAGGGAGACACGGGCTACGCCGCGCTGACCCGCATCTACGATGGGGCCACCGGACGCTACGAAGACGAGACCGCCCAGCGTGAACGTATCCAAGCCACGCTCAGCAATGCCCTGCGCCTTATGAGCACACGTGTCGGCAGCCGTCCGCGCGTGCTGGTCTGGTCTCACGGTGCTCGCAGCGCGCTCGCCACTGCCGAGGCCGAACGTCTCGGATTCCTCCTCCAGCTCGGCCTCAGCCAGCCCCCGCACCTGACGGACAGCGAAGCGCTGGAGCGCATCCCCGTCCTGAACGATCCATCGATCGGGAGCTTTATCGCGCTGGCCAAGCCCGTCGTACGGGCGGCGCCACCCCTGCGCGGAGTCGCCGTTTCGCTCGATCGCCTGGACGCCCCCACGCCGCGCCAACTGCGACTCAACATCGACAGGCTCGTCACTCGCCTGCGCCTGCTTGGTGCCAATACCGCGATTGTCTCCGCCTGTGCCGATTCGGATGCCGATGGTAACACCGAAGCCGCCTACTTTCCCACCGGCCTTATGCGCGTCAAACACGACATACTGGACCATGTCGCCGCCCGCCTGCAGGCCGAGGGCTTCCGCGTCTTTATGCGCATGCCCGTCCTCAGTATCGGGCGACCCGCCGATGCCCGCAACGACAGCACGCGCGTCATGGAGGCCCGCACCGCAGGCGTTCGCCCCTCCTTTGCTATGCAGAAGCGCTACTCCCCGTTCAGTCCCGAGGTGGGCGACTGGGTCACGCGCCTCTACCGCGACCTGGCGGCCCACGTGCGCTGCGACGGCATCGTCTTCGGCGAGGATGCCTACCTGACTGACAGCGAGGATTTTAACCCCGCCGCGAAGAAAGTCTACATGGCTCGCCTTGGCACGGAGACGCCCAGCAACGACTCCCTCCGACCGAACGAAGCGCAGGCGTGGACCGAGCTGAAAACCGAGGCTCTCAACCGCTTGATTCAGCGCTTGGGCAGAGAAGTGCAGCTCTATCGGCCCGACTGCTTGCTGGCGCGCACACTTTTTGCACCGGCTCTGCATTACCCGGAATCCGAGCGGTGGCTGGCCCAGAACTACAGCGATGCACTCTCGCGGTACAACTACGTCCTGCTCATGGCCTACGCCGAGATGGAAGATGTGAGTCGTCCGGAAGCATGGCTGAGCAAACTGGTGGAGTTGGCTGACATGCAGCCCAATGGCCTCGAAAAGACCATCTTTAAACTCCAAGCCATGGATTGGGAGAAACACCGCCCCATCAAGGCCGATACATTGGACAGTCGACTCAAGCATCTCGCCCAGGCCGGGGCCCTGCATCTGGCCTATGGTCCCGATGACCCGATTGAGGATGAACCGCGCCAGAAAAAACTCAAAGCCGCCTTGGCTACGCCGACGCAGCCGAGAAAATAGGATATTTATTTCTTGATGTGGTTGGGGCGCAGTGATAGTGATGAAGCTGAATGAATGAAAACACGGTGATTAAGATCACCTTATATCTCTTGGGGCGAGGACTAGTTATGAGAACTGTAATATGGAGTATCATTGCTCGGGCAGCGACGGTACTGGTATTGGCAGGCGTTTTTCTGCCTCCTACCAGTGTGAACGCGGCACCGCGCAACAGTCGGCAATGGCGTGTTCCGATTGTCATGGAGAAGGCAACGGTACGCGGCAAGGTTGTCATACTGGAGACGCGCGTCGAAGAGCGGCGCACGATTCAGAGCCTGCAGATAGAAGTCTGGTCACGCAAAGACAACGACAAGAATAAATCCAGGAAAGATAAGCTTCTGCACGCCACCAAGACAGATCGTGATGGTTTCTTCTCGTTGCCGGTTATCGACACGGGAGACTATCTCATGGTGATTGGCGATTTGCAGCTGAAGCTTGCCGTGGTCCCGGCGAATGACGTGACGGCAGGCCAACAGGAGCCCAAGATTCTTCTAATCCTGCTGCCCAAAGAAGCGATCTAGTCGGGCGGCGCATGGCCTGGATCAAGTTACGTGGACTAGACGGGCTGGTCTATCAGCCCGATCCTCAGTCCCCGAGTGAGCGCAAGCACCACTGCCGCGACTGTTTTAGTTGCCAGTGGTGCAGCGACACGCGCTGCACGCAATGTCTCCATCGGCAGGGCGGTAGTTGCGGCACACGCGGAAAATCCACCTGCGGTCGGAACGAGCCTGCCAGCGGTCACACCGACCCATCGCGAGGCACGCCATGAACGATGATATGCGGCCGGTTCCTATCTCCATGGAGGATCGCCGGGCCTTGGTCGAGATCGCCAACACTCGTATGCCGTTCGGCAAACACAAGGGTCGCTATCTGGTAGACCTTCCCGAGCCTTATGTGGTTTGGATGGCCGGCAAGGGATTCCCTTCGGGAAAATTGGGGCGCTACCTCGCCACGATCCATGAGATTAAAATCTACGGGTTGGAAGATCTGCTTCGCCCGCTGCAGCGATCACCCAAAGCTGAAGCGGTGCCCGTCCAATCCAAGCTCATCGCGCATAGTGATGATCTGTTTCTGTAGCTCCACACCGATCGGCACCCCCGCGGCCTCGCGCTCAAGCCAAGCGAGATGCTCCTTCTCGCCGCAGGTATAGATCCGCTCCGCACCGGGGGCCTTCCGCGATCCTCGCAGAGCGCGCAAGATCTCGCCGGTCGTCTTCTTAAAAGCCGCCAGGTCAGTGAAGGCCTCGATATTGGCAGCCATGAAGAAGTGTCCCAGGCAATAAGGAGCATGATTGCCATCGGCGTCAAATCCCGAGAGTTGCTTCAAGAAAGCCCCTTGCTGCAGCGCAGCCGAGAGGATTTCGACGACCGTCGCATAGCCATATCCCTTGTAGCCGGCCGTCTCCTCACCAATACCGCCCACAGGCACCAGTGCCGCCGTCCCCGCGACCAACTCCTCGAGAACAGCCACCGCGTCCGTGCGCGTCTCTCCATTACGGTCGATCACCCACCCTGGAGGCAGGGTCTTGCCTTCGCGCGCGTACTGCTCAATCTTGCCTCGCTGCGTGACCGAGGTCGCGTAGTCATTCATGAAGGGAAAGGGCTCATCAGTGGGGAATCCGAAGACCAGCGGATTGGTTCCGAGCATGTTCTCAACCCCGAAGGTCGGGGCAATCGAAGGCCGTGCATTGGTACCGCACATGCCGATCATCCCGGCCTCACATGCCATCATGGGATAGTAGCCGGCAATCCCGAAATGGGTTGAATTCCGAGCCACCACCATGCCGATTCCCGCCTCGGATGCCTTGTCGATCGCCATCTGCATGCAGCGCTTGGCGATCACCATTCCCATGCCGTGATGTCCATCCACCACCGCCGTCGCACCATATTCGCGCACCACCTCAAACTGCGTGACCGGCTCCTGGATCTTGTGGTGGACAATACGGTCGTAGTAGATCGGCTTGAGGCGGCCGACTCCATGCGAATCGATGCCGCGTTTGTCGGAGGCTATCAACACATCCGCGCACACCGCCGCGTCCGCCGATGGCACCCCGATGCCCCTGAACACATCCACCATGAAGGCTTCCATTTCGTCAAATCCAACAGAGACTCTGTCACTCATCATACTCCCCCATTTTCTCGCCCTTTCGGCAGACGATTACGGGCGACGATTACGGCGGACGAAGAAATAACGTTTCATCGTAATCCGTAAGCGTCGTCCGTAAACGTCAACCGGGTCCACCCTCCAACTCCACATCCCACATTCCGCGCACCGAGTTCGCCAGACAGATCCGGGTGCATCGCGGCAGATCGTCGCGGTGTAGCACCGCCTCACTGACCGCACCACTCTCCAGAAGAAAGGCACGATAGACCCCGCCCAACAGACCGCACCCCACCGGGGGAGTCACGAGTTGACCGTCCAACTCTACCACCAGATTGGCGATGGTCGACTCGGTCAGCTCGCCCTGCCGGTTCCACAACAATAGATCATCGAGAGCCGGCCGCGCGGCCCGCGCCGACTCATACACATGCCGTTGCGTGGTCTTATGAAACAGGAAACGATCTGAAGCGTCAACCGGACTCTCGGCCAGTCCCACGCGATAGGGTACGGAAAGCGCCCCCAGAGCAGTGCTTTCCACGCGGATGGCCCCATCCACCGCCACGGTCAGGCGCACCTTGCAGGCCGGCCCCTGCAACCGCTCAGATTCCGCTGCCAGGGCCGCCTTCACCGCCGCTATATCAAGTGACCGACCAAAATAGGCCGCCGACTCGATCAGGCGGGAGAGGTGCTTCTCCGGCAGGAAATACCCGGTCTGAGGAACCCACAGCAGCGACTCCAGGAGATCGAAGGCGGGACGCGGCGCGGTCAGCACCGCCGCCTTGGTATAGCACTCGGCCAGTTCAGCCGTGTCGGTGCTGTCCCACACAATCCCCCCCCCCACGCCGTATTCTGTCGTGCCGGCCACCCGATCAACCAGAGCCGTGCGAATGGCCACATTAAACTGGGCGTCCCGCTGGGGCGCCAGATACCCGATCGCGCCGGTGTAGATCCGGCGGGGATGCGCCTCCAACTCCCGGATCAAAGCCATCGTGTGCGGCTTGGGCGCACCCGTAATAGAGGAGGGAGGAAAGAGTGCGCCGAAAATTGCCGCCAGGCCGGCGTCGGTCTCAGCATGGACCGTGCTGGTCATTTGTAGCACAGTTGGATACTGCTCCACGTCAAACAGATGCGCCACGTTGACCGATCCGGTCGCGGCAATCCGCCCCAAGTCGTTGCGTACCATGTCCACAATCATGACGTTCTCGGCGCGGTCTTTAGCCGAGGTCTGCAACTCCGCTGCCCGCGCGCGATCCTCGGCCGGCCAACGGCCGCGCGGTCGCGTCCCCTTCATTGGCCGCGAAACCAGATCCGCCCCACTGAGGCGATAGAACAGCTCTGGCGACGCACTGCAGAGCGCCCACGCCTCCGTCTCGACGAAAGCCGCGTAGCCGGCCGACTGCCCATCCACCATTCCCAGAAAAAGCGCCCACGGATCATCTGTCGCGCCAGACCGTAGCCGGAACGTGAAGTTGACTTGGTAGGTATCACCGGCGGCAATGTAGTCACGCACCCGTGCAATGGCAGCGTGGTACTCCTGCTCGCTTAGCGAAGGCGCCCACTGGCGCGCGGCTCCTGTTGGGGTGGGTAGTGCGGCGCTGGGTGGTGCCACCTCCTCGACCTGATCATACAGTCCGAACCACGCCAAGGGAAACCCGTCAGGAGGGTGGGTCAACAGCGCCGAATCAAACGCGGCCGAAGCCTCATACGACACGAACCCGGCCGCCGTCAGCCCCTCCCTCTCGACCGACGCGTCCACACGCTCCAGCAGCGGCACCACCTCGCTCAGTTCGTGCGCCACATGGACCTCAGTCGGCCGACTGAAACGCAGCCAGCGCTTGCGCCAGGGGTCCTGTAGCACGACCCCGTCAGGGCCCGGCCGGGTCACGACATCTCGCGTCACGCCACACCCAGCAATTTGCGAACGTCCTCTCGGCATTGAATGATGTGCTGATCGGGTTTGTCCACCCCACCCATCACGCCCAGCAAGGTTCCCTCATCCACATCCAACATCGCGACGATGCTAACGATCTCCTTCTCGTGTGGATCGTGGGTTGAGGCCAGCAGTTCCATGGTCGATACATGTTCAATGTAGCGCTTTTCGACCCAAGGCCGCATCGCTGCGGGAGGGACCTCGCAGAAACAGAGAGTGGGATCAACAAACCCGGACTCCGAGAGCCGGATGCGGCCCCGCCCGCTCTCATCATCCGTTTCCGGTTCCATGGCTGGTGCCTGCTCGGGTGTTGCCTGCGGGATCTTCGCAAACTTGATGGCCAGCAGGATCATACAGGTCCACGTCACCCCGGAGAGCATGAAGCAGGGACCAATCACCTTAAGGGCCAGTTTCTGAAGTAAGAGGCCCAGCAATAGGAGGAACAGACCCGCCACAAAGCAGACCGCGCCCACCGACAAGAAGCGGATCCGTTGTTGGCGACCAATCATTCGGGCAACCATATGCGAATCCGATAGAACGCCGTGGCGGCCTGCGCCCCATTTACGGTGTAGGCGCTCATCGGAGGCGTGGCCGGAATGTTCCCGGCCAGCGGCCTATACCCGTCAGTCAAGTTCGTGCAGGATTCAAGCGTGTAGAGTTTCCCTGCGACGCTGGACCACTCAATCACGCACCCATCACCATCTGCCAGGGGGGTCAATCGCGCAATGGTCAAGACCGAGGATGGGTCATTCGGATTGGTCCCCGCCACAAACTCGGCACCGTCTTCCATGCCAACGTTATCGCTGTCCTGTCCGGCCACGAACTTGCCGCCCGGTCCACCCACCTGTAGACCAAAATGAGAAAACACCCACCACGACGGCACCCGGACGAAAGATTCCTGCTCAATACTAAACTCCGAGCCTGCGCCAGCGCACCGGAAACCCAGATCGATATAGCGCACGGTGGGCTCGCGATAGATGCGCGACGAGCAACGCAACTGACGGGCGCGGTTGACCCACGAACCGCTGCGTGTGGTCTTATAGGTACCACTGGCCGGCCCCATCGGATTATCCACGGGTCCGCTCAGGGGCGCTTCATACCAGTCATAACACCATTCGTTGACGTTCCCGGCTATATCAGAGAGGTAGTAGCTATTTTCCGGATATTGACCTGCAACCGTCGGCTGGCCACGCATGCATTCATCGTAATTGGCGTCGTTGGTGGTGATGCTATCGCCCCACGGGTAACGTTGATCGGCTACCCCGCCTCGCATGGCATACTCGAACTCCGACTCGGTCGGTAACCGTTTGCCAGCCCAGGCCGCAAAGGCCGCGGCATCGTTCCACGTCACATTGACCATGGGCAGATCCGGGTCACCCCATCCCCAGGGCGGTGCGGCGGGCATCGTCCCGAGTGTGTCGCTAATGAACTCTTGAAACTCACCGACCGTGACCTCGCGGTAGTCCATCCCAAAGTCATCCAGCGTCACACTGTGTCCGCCCTGTCCAAGGTAGAGCCCCATGGAAAACGTTCCGCCTGAAATATACGCCATATCGGATGGCTCGTAGTACGCATCCAGAAAGGTGGTCGCATTGCCACCCACCGACTCGTAGAGACTGTAGGGTTCATAGTAATCGTCGACGTAACCGAAGTAGATGTCGTACGGGCCCGCGTCCGGATCGAGCCAGCCGGAGGCCTCGTAGGTATAGTGCCACGCTGTATCGGCACCGCTTGAAACCATCCATTGGGCCCCTCGCGCCGCAGCGCGTGCGGGCTGAATGTCGACACGGAAACGGCCCACCACGGCCGGCAAGCCCTCCACGACCGCCTGACAGGGCTGGATACGGTTGAGCGTAGCTGAGAGCGGCAGTAACATCACACCGGAGCCATCCGCGTTGGCCCGTGCCAACTGCCAGCGCCCCCCCGTGTAACGGGTGAATACAATCTGACGGCCGTCCGGTGTAAAGGCGGGACCCTCGTTGCTGAATGTACCATCCACAATGTTGTCCTGGTTGGAACCGTCCGCTCGGACCGTCCAGAGTGTGGAGTTGCCCGCGTTACTGTAGCCGCGTTGATAAACAATGCGCGATCCGCTCGGCGAGTAGCGACAGGTGAAGACTTTGTTCTCCTCGCCATTCCCGTGCGTGGTGATCTTAACCAGATTAGAGCCATCCGCATCGCAGACAAAAAGATTCTGCGGCCAGGCGTACCACGTTGCTTCGTTGCGGCCCATACAGATGAGAGCGCCGTCGGACGCATAGGCCGCGTAGTGTTTATCGTAGTCAAAATCGGTCGGCAATAGCTCCACCACATCGCCCCCGTTGGTATCACAACGATAGAGATGTCCATCGCGCGCCGGGCTCGGCTCATAGACACCTCCATTGTAGGAGCCTTCCACGTAGAGAAGGTGCGTCCCATCCGGATGCCAGTTCACACTGCGGAATCCGAATTCTGTTCCTGAATAGACTAGAAAATTCTCATAGGCACCGTTGACGTTTGCCGTGCAGATCCAGGAGTTTGACCCGCTGCGGAGAATGTAGGCCAGCCGTGTTCCATCAGGGGAGACCGTCGGCTTGTAGCGGTTGTTACCATCATCAAAGATAGAAATTTCGGAACTGCCATCCTCCAAGCAGCTCCATATCTGGTGCACGCCACTGCCATCCCAAGCCTCGTAGAAGAGCCGTGACACGCCACTGGTCAGGGCGCCGGTGTAAAGGTAGCCCTGCGAGCTGGAGAGGACCATACGTCGTCCATCTACAGAGAGCGTTGCCGTGCGCCAGTCCTCATCTGAGTCGCCCTCTGGCTCGGTCTCGGTCCACGTCGCCCCGGCGTCCTCCGAGACATACACCCGGCCGAAGGATCGTACCGCGACCACGCGAAGCCCGTCGCCTGAACAGGTAACGTCCGTCCAGTCCTCATCAAAATCGCCCGCAGGTTGCAGCTCACCCCAGGTCAGGCCGCCATCACTTGAACCATACAGACGCCCATCCGTCTCGCCACCGGCACCCGCATAAATGTAGCGGCCAAATGAGGAGAGCGCCACGCACTGCCACCACAGCGAGACATCACCGGCGGGCTGGATCTCGTTCCAACTCATTCCGCTGTTGCGTGACAGGTAGATACGGTCGCCCGCCGACCCCGCCGCCAAGACCGATCCATCGCCCGAGCAGGCCAACGCTTCCCACATGTAGTTCGTGGGACCGGCAGGCAACACCTCCTGCCAATTCGTCCCCGGACCGCTATGCGTCGCATAGAGCCGCCCGTTGCCAAAGCCGGCCGCGCCCGCCAGAGCGGTCTGACCATCGGCCGAACAGGCTACCTCGCCCCACCGGACATCCGTATCGCCCGCTGGCTGCTGCTCGGTCCAGCTTTGACCGCCGTCCGAGGAGGCATAGAGGCGGCCCAGAGGGAGCACCACCACTGCCAGCGTCCCCGGCTGGCCCACACTTCCGGCCCCAAAGAATTCATAGGCCGAAGCGGCCAGCAAGATCTGGCCATCCCCTGATGCCGCCGCCGCATTCCAGTAGAGATCCACATCACCAGCGGGCTGGCGTTCCAGCCAGGACACGCCACTGTTGGTGGACGTATAGAGACGGCCGTCATTGTAGCCCGCAATCACCGTCCGGCCATCGCTTGATAGGCTGACCGCATCCCAGTAGAGGTCGATGGCACCAGCCGGTTGTCGTTCGATCCAGCTGTAATCGCCCGCCGTAGCCCCGGCGGCCACACAGAGCGCCCCGAGACCCAGCACCCCGCCCCACAATCCACGTCGCAGCCAACGCATAACCAAGCACTCCGTTTTGCATGTGATGAGCCAGCTAAAATCATGCCCTCCCCTTACTCGACCGTCAAGGAGTTAAAGGCCAAACGACGGCATTCCCTTGACTTCTCCGCCTCCTTACGACAGCTTTATAGCGTCCTGTAACTGAAACTCAAATGGGGACCGTCCCCGCAAGTGAGGCGAAGACAATGCGCGCTGGATGGATCATGGCAGGTGTGGTGGCTCTGACGCTGGTGGCGACGGCGCGTGGCGAGGACGTAGCACTCCGCAATGCGGAGGGTGAGACGCCACTACAGGTGGCCCTGCGGGAGACGAACACGACCGAGGTGGTGGCCCTACTCAGCGACACACAGGCGGCCTATCTCGAAACGTTTACACGTGGCCCCGCGCCCCACCTCGATCCGCTCCCCCCCGCCGAACTCGATCAAGCCTTTGCCGTGCTGCTCGGCCTGGTAAGTGAGTACCCGCGCATGCCCCAGCTTAATTTCACGATCGGCATGCTGTCGGTACAACGCAACGACCTTGCCCGCGCGGAACTGGCCCTTGAGCGAGTACTGCAAGCCCAGCCGGATAACCACCGCGCTGGCCTTGAACTGGCACGCGTCTGTATGCTCTCAGGACAACATGAAGCCGCCCGCCGCTACTTCGAACACGTCCTCAGCCACTCCCCACCCGCGAACGTTGAGCGCAACATCGAGAGCCAATTGACCGATCTCAACCGCCTCAACAAGCGCTTCCACCTCTCAGCTCGAGTCGATGCGGGCTGGATAAGCGATGACAACGTCAACGTCGGCCCCAGCACGGATCTCATCCAGGTGTTCCCCATTGCCGTTGGGAGCCAGACGTTTACCGCCCTCGCTGTGGCACCCGCGTCACTGCCGGTTGAGGCCGAGGGAGGTTATGCCGCCGCGGCCATAGTCATGCTCTTTGATGGCGGGCGCCCCAGCGGCTGGGGGCTGACCGCGGACCTCAACTACTTTGAGAGCTGGCTCGACGCCGAAGAGCATGACACCCGCCTGCTGCAAGGCGGCGTGGGCATCAAGCACGCCGCCAAACGGGGCCTTTTCGAAGGCAAACTGCGCGCCGGACGGATCTGGACCGGCGACGATCCGCTCGTAGACACCATCGGCCTCGCACCGGCCTATCTGCGTGGCTTTGCTTCTGCCCCCCGTCTGCATTGGATTTCAACAGCCCTGGTGGAGCAGCGCGACTACGATACGCGCGACGAGCGTGACGGAATCTACCTCGCCGCCGAGCAATCTCTGCGCCTGATGCTGAGCAAACAGGCCTCTCTCTTCGCCGGACTGCGCGGTGCGGTCGACAACGCGGATGACTCTGCTTTTGCTTATACAGGCCTCTCAGGAGTCGTTGGGGCCACGGCCACATGGGGCCGCCTGCGCCTCTACACCTCGGCGCGCTATACGCGCAACGATTACGACACGCGCGAAGTGCTGGCCCCAGAGGATCGGGTCGACACACAGTGGCTGATCGATGGGCGCCTGACCCTACAAATAGTCGGCAACGCCGGTGTCGAGCTGCGACAGCAATACACCGACAACGTGTCCACCTTTGACCTGTATGAATACGAACGAAATCTGACCATGATTGGTCTGTGGGGGCGGTTCTGATGAAACTTCCTGTCTATGCGCTTCTCGCGTTTCTCGTTTTGGGTGGCTCTGCTGGCGCGGCGGTTGACTCGGCCGGTCAAGTTGTAGCCCTGGAGGGATCGGCCTCTGCCGTGGGCGGCGATGGTGCGCGCCGTGAATTGGCGATCAAGAGCGCCATCTTCCCTCTTGATCGCATCTCCACAGCAGAGAACAGCAAATTGCAGATCATGTTTGTCGATAACTCGATCATCTCGCAGGGCGAGAAGAGCGAACTGGTCATTGACGAATATGTCTACGATCCGCAGAACAAATCGAACAACCGCGCTAACCTCGGAATCACCAAAGGGCTCTTCCGCGTGGTGACCGACAAAATCACTCGCCTCAACCCCAAACGCTTCAAGGTCAAAACACGCATGGCCACGATCGGCATCCGCGGCTGCGATCTCGGCTTCAAAATCGAGCCCAACGCAGAAGATATCTATATCATTACCCTGCATGGGCCTGAGCTGGTGACCGTGACCACTCTTGTTGAGCCTGCTGGCGGCGGGGGGGGCTTTTCGGCCGCGGCAAGCACAAGGGCGCGGGTACCGAGATCTTGATCGACTCATCCCGCAAGATGGTCCTGTTGCGCAAGGGCGAGAAGACAGAGGTGCTGGATCTGCCTTCTGACCTGCTCTCCAGTTTCCTGGATGCCGTGCAGGTCAGTCATAGCGTTTCCGGGGGGGCCTTTCTGAAAGACGACGGTCTCTCAGGCTTCGAAGACCTCTTGTTTTACGGATTTCTTCCCAAGGCCGGCTCGACCCCGCCGCCTGAACCGCCGCCACCGGCCCTGCTGGAAACGCCCGTGCCGCCTGAACCCGAACCGGAGATGGAGACAGAAACAGAGACGGAAACGGAAACGGAGACAGACCCGCCGCCACAGCCACCCGTGGTGGCACCACCACCGCCGCCGCCCCCACCCCCACCCCCACCCGAACGTGTCTTCAGCCCGCAGGGCGGCGGAATTGATTGGAGCTGGGGCTACTGGAATTTCGACGGCGCTGTTGAAAGCGTGGAGTTCTCCGGCACACGCATTATCTCTGGAGCTGCATTCGACGCCCTCAAAACCGGCGTCCAGCTCTTCAACCTGACAGGCACTGGCGACTCCGCCGCCACCATCACACACAATGGTCAGATCGTGGCTGTGGCCGGAACCAGCGAAATCAATCTCCAGGTCGGCCAGTCCGTCGCACCCAACTGGGACGGTATCTTCGACATGTCGAACGGCAGCGGTGATTCTCTCTACATTGAGGCGGACGGGGCCATTCAATCGAGCGGCACACTCACAGGGAACCAGACCTATTACCAGATGCTGGTCCACGGCATGTCCTTCCCGGCCGGCACGCTCACCGCCCAGAACATTCAGGGCAATATTGTGGGCCCGGGACTACCCGACGCCACACCCGTGACCGGCGCCTTCGGGACCTTCAGCTTCACGCATGGACCGGATGCCCAGGTGGATGGTGGGTTCGGTGCCGATGTGATGCCCGCGCAACAGTGAGTATGGGGATGGCATGCGCTGGCGCAGACTATTCAGTCGACGAGTGCTGAGACGTGTTTCACTCGTCTGGCTGGTGGGCATGATCCTGACCCTCCTCTGCCTCGGACTCTTCGTGGGCGGCCTGGACATCGTCGATTCCTTCTCGTACAAGCTGTATGACACCCTCCTGCAGCGGGTGCACAGCCCACCCCGTTCCGGGCGCGTGGCGATTATCGACATCGATGAGGCCAGCCTGCGGGCTTACGGTCAGTGGCCCTGGCCACGCTACCTTACGGCCAAATTGACCGAACGAATCATTGATGGAGGCCCCTCGGTGGTCGGCTTTGACGTCGTCTTCGCCGAACCCGACCGCACCTCACCCGCCCAACTCAGGCTCGACCTGTCGCGCAACATGAACCTGGATGTAGAGATCAAGGGGCTGCCCCCCGAGTTGGCCGACTATGATCAGCTCCTCGCACACGCCCTGGCGGGCGGAGCGACGATCCTCGGCTGTGCCATGCACCCCACGCCCAACATGATTGATGAGCCGCCGCCAGAGAGCGACCCGCTCTATGACGGCTCCCGCTTCTTCGTCCGCAGCGCCCCGGGAAGCGCCAACATCAACGAATACCTCACACAGGCCGATGATCTAACCGTCTCCATCCCCATACTGCGCAAGTCGGCCGAAACCGCCTTCTTTAATGCCACGGTCGACGCCGACAACGTCGTACGCAGCAACCCATTGATCTGGGCCTTCGGTCCCCATCGCATCTACCCCTCTCTCGCCCTCGAGGCCGTCCGCCTCGACAAGGGCCTCGACCAATGTCTGGTCGAATGTGACAAGGGCGGCGTGGTGCGTCTGCGCCTGCGTGAGTTGACGATCCCCTGTACACAGACCGGACGCATGGTGATCAACTACCGCAGCATTCAGACCCAGCCCGGTACCGACCTGGCCTCATCATTTCCGGTCTACTCGGCTGGCGGTTTTTTGGATGGCACCATTGATCCAGCCGTCCTGACCAACAAGATCGTCTTTGTAGGCACCTCGGCGGTCGGCCTGCGGGATATCCGCGCCACCCCGATGGCGCAGCTCTTCTCCGGCGTCGAGATTCATGCCACCATGGTTGACAACATTCTGGCCGGGGATGCATTGATTGTGCCCAACTGGATCGATGGAGCCCAATTCGTGATGATCCTGTTGATGGGGATACTCATCACGCTGCTCATCGCGCGCGGTCGCTCCTGGCTCTCTTTTCTGCTCACCTTCTTCATGCTTGGGCTCTGCCTCGGCACGGCGGTCCTACTCCTCCGCTATCGGCAGCTTGTCTTTCTCCCCACCTGGACCATGCTCTCAGCCCTGCTGCTTTATCCCGTCCTCACGATGATCAAGTTCTGGCAGGAGGAACGGCAGAAAAAGCATGTGCGTGAGATGTTCGGTACCATGGTCTCGCGCGAAGTGCTGCGCTATCTCGAAACCAATCCGGAGAGCTTCTCGCTACGCGGCGAGCGGACCGAAGCCACGATCTTCTTTTCGGATGTGGCTGGTTTCACGACCATGTCAGAACAACTGCCGCCCGAACGTCTCACGATCCTGCTCAACCAGTACCTAACCCCCATGACCGACATCATTCTGGGGCACGGTGGCTTTGTGGATAAGTACGAAGGCGATGCCATCATGGCCGAGTGGGGCGTCCCGTTCCGGGCCGACAACCACGCCGCACAAGCCTGCCTGGCAGCCATAGAGCAACAGGAGCGCCTGGCCATACTGCGCCCCATCCTGGAGAAGGAGTTTGGCCCCACCCTCAATGTCCGCATGGGGATCAATACCGGCATCGTGACGGCGGGCAACATGGGCTCCGACACCCGCTTCTCCTATACCGTTATGGGTGATGTGGTTAATTTCGCTGCCCGCCTGGAACCGACCAACAAGGAGTACGGCACCTCCATCCTGATCGGCGAGGCCACCGCCAAAGCGGCGCGCGAGGTGATCGAAGCGCGCTTCATCGACAAGATCGTGGTGAAGGGCAAGACCGAACCGGTCGACGTCTACGAACTCCTGGGCAAGCGTGGCTGCCTCGACGACGACCGCAAAGAGGTCATCTCGCTTTACGCCGAAGCCATACAACTGCATCGCGAGCGGCGCTGGGACGAGGCACTCGACCGACTCGCCATCGCCCTTGGAGTCGACCCCGCCGACGGCCCGTGCCGCACCATGCACACGCGTATCCTGGGTTACCAGCAGTCACCGCCCCCAAAAAACTGGCAGGGCGAATACGTACGACTCACAAAAGACTGACCCGAAAAGCCTTTTGAATTGCCCCCAGCCTACCTCTCCAGTATCGTGCGGGCTCCTGTTGGCATTGTCCGCCGATGGCGGCCGAGTGCCGGTGGCATTTGACCCGCTGAAGGGTGGTCTCATCTCCGAAAGGGTAGCGTCGTGGTTAAAGCAGAACTGTTGTGGTGGATCGCTCCGATAGCCTCAGTATTGTCCCTGGTATTCGCATTCTACTTCTACAAGAAGATGATGGCGGCCTCTGAAGGCACGGACAAGATGAAGGAGATCGCGCAACACGTACGTGATGGCGCCTACGCCTACCTCTACTCACAATACAAGGTCGTCGGCATCGTCTTCATCGTTCTTTTGATCGTCTTCGCCATTCTGGCCAAAATGGGCATTCAGAACCCATTTGTTCCGGTGGCGTTCCTGACGGGTGGATTCTTCTCCGGCCTGTGCGGCTTCCTCGGCATGAAGACCGCCACGAACGCCTCGGCGCGTACGGCACAGGGCGCCGCTGAATCACTTAATCGCGGCCTGCAAGTGGCCTTCCGCTCCGGTGCCGTGATGGGGCTGGTGGTCGTCGGTTTCGGTCTGCTCGATATATGCCTCTGGTACATCATTCTGGATAAGTGGGTCTACACGGACTTCAATATGCTGAACGGCCTGCATTTCTTCGGACTGGATCTCGTCCGGGCCGGCATGTCCGTCTCGCAGAAGTACGTCGAAATCACCACCACCATGCTGACCTTCGGTATGGGCGCCTCGACCCAGGCCCTCTTCGCCCGTGTCGGCGGTGGCATCTACACCAAGGCCGCCGATGTCGGCGCCGACTTGGTGGGCAAAGTTGAAGCAGGCATTCCCGAGGATGATCCGCGTAATCCAGCCACCATTGCCGATAACGTGGGCGACAATGTCGGCGATGTGGCGGGCATGGGCGCCGACCTCTACGAATCGTACTGTGGCTCGATCCTCGCCACAGCGGCCCTCGGCGCCGCCCTACCGATCATGCTCACCAACGGCTCACCCAACCCGCTGCACGGCGTCAACGCCGTCATGGCCCCGATGATTGTGGCCGGCATCGGCATCATTCTCTCCATCATTGGCTGCCTGATGGTGCGCTGTGGAGACAAGTCCGACATGAAGACACTCATGAAGGCCCTCACCACGCCACTCTGGTTCAGCACCGGCGCAATCGCTGTGGTCGTCGCCATCCTGGCCGCCATGGGCATCGTCACCTGGGGCATCTTCGGCTCCGTCGTGGCCGGTCTCGTGGCGGGCTGCATCATCGGCCTGCTGACCGAATACTACACCTCGGACGCTTACAAGCCCACGCGGGGCATCACCGAGCAGGCCCAAATGGGTCCCGCCACGACCATTATCGACGGACTCGCCGTCGGCATGTTTTCAACCGGTCTCTCGACCCTGACCATTGTGCTGGGCATTCTAGCGGCCTTCGGTTGCGCGGGTGGTTTTACCGACTTTGCCATGGGCCTCTACGGAGTCGGTTTCGCCGCCGTGGGGATGCTCTCTACACTCGGCTTTTCGCTGGCGACGGATGCCTACGGCCCCATCGCCGACAACGCGGGCGGCAACGCCGAAATGGCAGGCATGGGTGAGGAGGTCCGTCACCGCACCGACGCGCTTGATATGCTCGGCAACACCACCGCTGCCATCGGCAAGGGCTTTGCGATCGGCTCCGCGGCGCTGACCGCCATGGCCCTGCTGGCCGCCTATCTTGAAGAAATCCGCATCTGGCTGATCAAGCTGGGCAATGCCGATGACGCCCTCGTCGCCGGTGCCAAACAGATTGGCGAGGTCCTT
Source organism: Lentisphaerota bacterium (assembly GCA_013203785.1). GTDB lineage: Bacteria > Verrucomicrobiota > Kiritimatiellia > UBA8416 > JABMPJ01 > JABMPJ01. The sequence continues at coordinate 30,606 of JABMPJ010000171.1, forward strand.
TTTGTAACCGACCGATACCAGGGCGTTACGGATGCAAGCGGTATGGAGGGTATTTCACGTGTCGTCACAACCGCGACCGCCACCATGTCAGATTTCGTGCTGGCCTATGATCTCTCCGTTATGAATCCGCAGCTCCTCTGCGGTATCTTCATTGGAGGGATGATGGCCTTCGTCTTTTGCGCCATGACCATGAAAGCCGTCGGCCGCGCCGCGGGCGCTATGGTGAATGAGGTGCGTCGCCAGTTCCGCGAGATCGCAGGCATCATGGAAGGCACCGGCACCCCGGACTACGCCAACTGCGTGGCGATCTCCACCAAGGGCGCCCAGAAAGAGATGCTGGTCCCCAGCCTGCTCGCCATCATCGTGCCGGTCGCGGTCGGCATCATCCTCGGCGTGTCCGGTGTGATCGGTCTTCTGGTTGGTGGTCTGACCACAGGCTTCTCACTGGCCTGCATGCTCAACAACTCAGGGGGAGCCTGGGACAACGCCAAGAAATCGATCGAGAAGAACGACAGGACCTACGCCGCCACTGACACGGGAAAGCTCCGACCGCTCACGGGCAAGGGCTCCGAGATGCACAAGGCCAGCGTCGTAGGAGACACGGTGGGTGATCCGTTCAAGGACACCTCCGGCCCCAGCTTGAACATCCTGATTAAGCTGATGACCATGGTCAGCGTCGTATTCTCCGGCGTGATCGTGGCCTACGGCGACCAGATCAAACACCTCGTCACGATGCTCAGCAAATAGAGCCGAGCACGAGCATACACGGAGATGGGCGAGACCGGACGAACACGTCCGGCCTTGTTCTTTTCAAAACAAACCCTCACCATACACCAAATGACCTACCGCTCCCCATTCCGTGCCTTCCGTGTCTTCCGTGGCAGATTATCTCCCCGTCCCTCCCCCTCCCTCCCCCTTCATGTCCTTTATGCTCTTCATGGTGAATCCCCCACAGCGATATGAAAGCCATCTTCCTAGGCACAGGCACCTCGGCGGGCATACCGATCATCGGGTGCGACTGCCCGGTCTGTCTCTCATCCGACTCCCGCAACCGGCGGCTGCGCACCAGTCTCTACCTGGTGGCGGGAGATCAGCACATCTTGGTGGATACCACGCCCGACTTTCGTGAACAGGCCCTCGCCCACCACCTACCGCGCGTGGATGCGGTCTGCTTCACCCACTCACATGCCGACCACATTTTCGGGTTCGACGACATCCGCCGTTTCAACACGATTCAGGATCAAGTCATTCCCGCCTACGCCGCACCGGATACGTTGGCCGACCTGCAGCGTGTCTTTCATTATATTTCCACTGAGCGCATTCCCGGTTTTTACCGCCCCCGTATCGCCTTCAACTCCATCGACGGGCCCTTCGATATCGGCACCGTACAGGTCACGCCGATTGAGGTATCTCACGGCCCCAATATGATCCTAGGTTACCGCTTCGATGCCGAGGGTTGTTCGCTGGGCTATGTACCCGACTGCTCGGCCATGTCCACTGAAGCGATCTCACAGTTCCGCCATGTCGATGTCATGATCCTGGATGCCCTGCGCAAGACACCCCACCTGACCCACCTCACCCTCACCGATAGCCTCGCGCTCCTCAAGCAGATCGAACCCAAACGTGCCTACACCATCCACATGTGCCACGACCTTGAGCACGCCGAAACAGAGGATTCGCTCCCCGAAAACGTCTACGTCTCATACGATGGGCTGACGCTGGAGTGGGAGTAGGCTCGACGACACGGCGGCGCGGTAAGCTGCACATCACTCCTAATCGTAATCATACTCGTAATCCTAATCGGTCGATCACGATAATGAACGAGAGCAGATCTTCACGGAATCGGCCTCGTAAATCGACTCCAGAGGAGCGATTCCGATTCCGAAACATGCATGTGCGTCCTCTATCCCTGTTCCTGCTCTTTCCAAGCCCATCTGTCCCAAGAGTGCCCCATGGTCTTTTCCGTTGGCCCTTCCTCGGTCCGGCCACGAGAGACCGTGGCCCTCCAA
>JABMPJ010000172.1 GCA_013203785.1 Lentisphaerota bacterium
CCAGCGACCGCCTCGCCAGTCCCATCCGGTTCCCTTTGAAGCGTTGGCCGTCCTCGGCAAATGGTTGGCCGGGACGGCCAACACTACACCGAATTCGATATCAACATAGATTCTGGCAGCTGCGCCCACACCCACCGCACAAGATAAAGGCTTGTGGCGCCAGCGCGAACCGATAGGATGAGCGGACCACAGTATGAAAGCGACAACCATCGATACCGTCTTGTTGGCCGCGGCCCTGGCTGCTGGCACGGCTGGCGCAGGGCCGGAGCGCGTCTATGTTGCCACTGAGGCGAGTAAGGGGATCTATTTTGCGGCCCTGGACGGCGACGAGGGCGGGCTCTCCCCTCCCCTCCTGGCGGCCGAACTGGCCGCACCCGGATTTCTGGCGATTCATCCGAATCAACGGTTCATGTACGCCACCACCCAGATGCCGGGGGGTAAGGGGGGTGTGGCGGCGCTGCGCATCAACGACGATGGCACACTGACCTCTATAAACGCGCAAGCCTCGGGTGGTCGCACCCCCTGCCATGTGAGCGTCGACCGCGACGGCCACTGCCTTATGGTCGCAAACTATAGCGGCGGCAGCGTGGCGATCATGAAGATCATGGAGGACGGCTCTCTGGCCGCAGCCACGGTACACCACCACAAGGGGTCCGGCGACGATCCCGGGCGGCAGGCCGGACCACATCCTCACTCCATCACCCCAAATCCCGACAGCACATTCGCCTATGCGGTCGACCTGGGCATCGACAAAGTCATGATCTACCATCTCGATCCGGCAGAGGCGCGCCTGACTCCAGCCGGGTTCGCCGACGTGCCCGGCGGTGCCATGGGGCCGCGGCACATGGCATGGTCCGCCGATGGCCACCACGCCTATGTCCTCAGCGAGCTCAAAGCCATGATGACGCTCTTTCGGACCGGAGAAGAGCCCGGCCAACTGGCACACGAAGCCACGCTGGGCGTGCTACCCGAAGGAACAGATCCAAGTGACCTCTACGGCTCGGAGATACGGATCCACCCCAACGGCCAGTTCATCTATGCCGCCATGCGCGACACAACCCGGACTGGCCGCGACACGATCACGCTCTTCACCAGCGCCACCCACCCCGAGGGTTGTCACCGTGTGGCGACGGTGTCAGCCGAAGTCCGCCTGCCCCGCCACTTCACGATCGATCCCAGCGGCAAGTGGATGCTGGTGGGCGGCCAGCGCTCCCGCGACGTAGCCATCTTTAGCATAGACCCCACCGTCGGCAGCCTCACCTTCACCGGCCGCAAGGTGCCATTCGAGGGCGGTCCGATCGGCATTGAATTTCTGGGCGATGCGCCATAGCTAAGAAGTCCCGTTACAAACCAGTTACACACGTGCGGGGCGAGCTGTGTTTACATGCAGAGTGTCCAACGAGGTGTCAGCGGAGGGGCACACAAACAGGGGGAGAGGTGTGATGAGAAATGGGTCATGGTTCATGCGGCGGGCCACGGCATAGGGACTGGAAACATGAAGAGATGGACGTTCGTTGTTATTGTTGGCGTTTCGCTCTTAGTACGGCTTAGTGTGTACGGCCTTGCTGTCGCCGCTAGCGATGATGAGCAAGTGCTAGACCAAGCACAGGTTCATCCGTTTCATACGGCGGCAGAGGCGGGCGATGTGGAGAAGGTACAACAGTTCCTTGATCAGGGACTTGCGGTAGACCTTGTCGCCGACTGCTGCGGAGGGACGCCTCTCCATCACGCGGCGATTGAAGGCCATGACGCCATCGTTGAATTCCTGCTCGCACACGGGGCTCCTGTGAGCGGCGTGGACAGGCGCGGGCAAACGGCACTCCATGTTGCCTGCGTCTTCGGTCAGGCCGGGGTGGCGAGCCGCCTGATACAGAGCGGTGCGGACGTTGGCGCGCGCACTAAGACCGAGGAGACCCCGCTGCACAAGGCGGCGCTCCGCGGGCACAAGGACGTGGCGGTGCTCCTTCTGGCCCAGGGCGCGGCTGTGGATCCGAGAGAGGAAGAAGGCAACACACCTCTGCATGCGGCTGTCGGTGCAACCAACATGATTGCAGCGCGGATGTTGGTAGAGGCGGGCGCGGATGTGGACGCAAAGAACAACGAGGGTTACACGCCTCTTCATATAGCAACCGCCCTGAACTGCAAGGGGGTGGCCGATACCCTACTCGATGCTCGGTTGGGGAGCTTCGCTGATATGGCCTTTAACAGCAACGCCATCGTGCGGATATCTGTCCGTACGATGGACGGTCAGGCCGATGGTCAGGGCTTTGTGCTAGAGAACGGCGCGCTGATCGCAACGGCGGCGCATGTCATCATGGACAGATCGGAGGGCGGTGGCGAGCACCAGATGCGCTTCGCCCCTCTAGTCATTAGTCCATACTATGGCGATGTGTTTGAGGCAGCCGTGGTGGCCGTGGCTCCTGACGCAGATCTGGCTCTACTGAAGCCATCTTGGTCGGGACACCCGGCATTCGACTTAGCAAGCGAGGGTGAGATCAGTAATGCCACGGCCGCCGTTGTAGCCGCGCTGGTCCCGCGAGAGGGCCGGGAATTAGGAACGGCCTATGACCTCCGGCTCGATGCAGAGCGTCTCCCACTGGACCTGCACCGCATGAAAACCAAGGGCGATGGCCTCATTCGAGTTGGCCTGGTCGAGAGAGCGGGACCCGGTTGGAGTGGTTGTCCGTTTATCCTTCCCGACGGTGAGACTGTTGCGGGCTTGTTCTACAGGTGGGAGCGGTGGGTTGAAGACGAGACGGCTGACGGGCCAAGCTGGCTTTGCGGGGTGCCCGCGACCCGCATACAGGCGTTGGTCAATAGCGTCGCCGGTGCGGAGGCGCAGCGCGAAGAGCCGCTCCCCGAGCAAGCGCCCGATCACGCGGAAGCCTTCACCGCCGCGGTGCGGACCATGGCGGCGTATGCGGCCCGCGACGCCGCGGAGTCGGCCAAACACGCACGTCGACTCGTGGAGTTGCGCCCCGAATCACCCATGGCCCACATGTTGCTCGGTCGCGCCCTGTTCCGCGCCGGTGATCCTGAATCGGGTGAGAGGCAATTGAACCAGGGGCTTGAGATCCATCCTCAGAGTAGTGCTCTGCTCTTCGGGCTCGCATCTGTGCTTCAGGAAACGGGAAGAAAGGATGAAGCCATCGAGTGCTTTCAACGCATTCTCAAAGCGGATCCGGACTATTCCATGGCGCGGATGAATCTCATGCAAACCATTGGAGAGGCGGGCCAGCTTGAGGAAGCGTTGGTTCTTGGCCAGGAGTCTGTCGCCCGCGAACCCCGCAACGCCTATTTCTGGATGAATTTGGGTGGATGCCAGATGCAGCTCGGCAGTATCGAAGAGGCGATCGTCAGCATGGGGACCTGCGTGGAACTTATGCCCGAGAAAGGTCCATTCAGGGGTACCCTGGCGCGCGTGCTTGAGAAAGCTGGCAAACTGGATGAGGCCGAGACGCATTTCAGGAAGCTGCCGGAGATTGAGCCGGACAATCCCGTGGTCTGGTACTGGCTGGCCAAATTTCTGAGCGACCACCGACCAGCGGCCGTGGCGGAAGCCATCAAGGCACTTACAACAGCTGAGCGCCTCAACACCAAAGGCAAACTGCCCGGGAAGACGCTGACAGACCTTCGCTCAAGCCTACGGCCTGAGTAGCGTGCAGATATTGCTCTTCATGTCTTGATTCTCTGTGACGTGCCAATGAAATGTATGTAAAGCGTGCTTGACATATTGATAAGGCACCTGTACGTTTCGACCAATGAGTGAGGGCCGGTGTGCAACGACAGATATGCAGGATCTCGTGATTATGGGAGGAGATGTATTGTGAACAAGGAACAGAAGATTGCCTGGCTCATACTGGGGTATCTCGTCTATCTGGCAGCATCGGGGCTGGTGTTGCCGTTCTTGAAACCACACTTTGGCGACACAGCCGTGTTGGGCTCGATTGTGTTCGGCTGGGTCGCGTTCTTTAGCGTATTCCTCTACATCGGTTGCGCCAAGAAACCGAAGGGCGACACCACGGAGGACGACGAACGGACCAAGATCCTGTCTCTCCAAGCCTCGCTCGCTGGCGCGATGATGTCCTACCTTGCCGTCTTCGTATACTGCGCGTTCGTCTTCTGGCGGGTGCGCAGTCAGGGAGAGGGTACGATCTCGGTGTACGTGTTTCGCCACATACTCTACACGCTCATGGGCGTTGTCGGGATGACCATCTTTGGGGTCCGCTCGCTTGTGATTCTTCTTCTCTACAGACTGAGGTGACCTCATGCCCGACCACGGAGTGACCAACATCGTTAGGCGGCTGCGGTTCGACCACGATGAAATGACCCAGCAGGAGCTGGCGATTCGTCTGGGTGTCACACGACAAACCATCATTGCCATTGAGTCAGGAAAGTACTGCCCCTCACTCCCTCTCGCCTTCAAGATCGCTCACACCTTCGGCAAGACGATCGAGGAGGTGTTTTGCTTCATCGCTGGCTGATGGTCTCTTTGTATTGACGCAACTATACAAAAGTGTATAGTTATGGATATGAACTATGAAGGCCTGATTGAACTCGTGGGAAAGCAGGGCTGGTTTGAGTTCTCCACCCTCGCGCAGTTGACGGATGAGCGAAGGGCATCGCTACAGGTTCAGCTTCATCGCTGGTGTCGGGCGGGGAAGCTGCGGCGCCTGCGCCGCGGCATGTATGCGTTTCCAGAGAGCTTTCGGCGGAAGCCACTTGTCCCACTCGAGCTCGCGAACCGGCTGTACGCGCCGTCGTACTTGAGCTTGCACTGGGCTTTGGGTTTCTATGGCATGATTCCCGAGTACGTTGTGCAGTACACAAGCATCACTCGCCGCAAGCCAGCGGTGTTTGAGAATGACTTGGGAGCGTTCGTGTACCGCAATATCAAGGCAGAGGCCTTTTTCGGCTATCGGTCAACGGAGGTCGCCGGGGTTGGTGTGCAGATGGCTGAGCCGGAGAAGGCGCTCCTGGACTTGTGGCATATAGAGAAGGGGGAGTGGGATTTGGCGCGCATGGAAGCAATGCGCTTCCAGGCGTTTGACTTGGTGGATCCCGACCGACTGACAGATTATGCCAACCGCTTCCATTCCTCGCGCCTGAAGCAGGCAACAAGCGTATGGATGAAGATGTGTTCACAGCAGGATGAGGGGGTCGATCTATGAGAGACGAAGCAATCCAACTTGCGCAGGGGAAATCGGACCCTACCAAGGCTATGAATGCACTGCGGGAGTTTCTTCAAGCGCTTGCCCTGCGGTCGTTGCATGAGAGCGAAGCGTTCAAGAACTTGGCGTTCGTTGGTGGCACGGCCCTTCGGTTCGCCCACGGACTCCGTCGGTTTTCTGAAGACCTAGATTTTTCGTTGGAGGCGGCCGAAGGCTACGAGCCTGAACGCTGGCTGAAGAAGTTGGAGCGGGATATGTCACTTGCTGGCTTGCCGGTCGCCATCAAATGGAGCACACGTACAACTGTGCATAAAGCCTGGGTCAGATGGGAGGGCGTGCTTCATGATGCGGGGCTCTCCCCGCATCCAAGCCAGAAGCTTTCTATAAAGCTGGAGATCGATACGAGTCCCCCGTCCGGCGCCGTTTGCGAACGTCAGATTGTGACGCGACACCGGATTCTTGCGCTTCAGACGTATGATCTCCCCTCGCTTCTGGCGGGAAAGGCCCACGCCCTCATCACGCGTGGCTATCCGAAAGGGCGTGACTGGTATGACCTGCTCTGGTACCTCGGGCACCGCCCCCCCGTTGAACCTAACCTCATCCAACTTCAGAATGCATTGGACCAGACACAGGGCAGCGGGATCTGTAATGCCCACGAGTGGAAGCATCTCTCCCTGGCACGGCTAAACCAGATTGATGCCAGCCAGCTGGTGGCAGACGTCGCCCCCTTCCTGGAAGATGCCGCAGAGGCAGCCATGCTGACGACCGAGAATCTGGGGGCCGTGCTTCGAGAACGATAGCCAAGTCACGTGGCTTTGCCGACAATGCTGTGAGAGGCTGGCTTGCGCGTTAGCGCGATGTCGGGTGGGAAGGTGGACGTTGTGGACAGAGCAGACCGGGTGGACCCGAATGCACCTACCCCGCAATCGCGGCAAACGGCGCACTGGCGCTGATTGCCGTTGCGACGAGCCTGCTCGACCGCCAGATGCAGGCCCAAGCCAAAGCCTTCGAGGAACAGGGAGGCTTCACCGAGCGCTTATACCGCACCCGCACACAACGGCGCAGGGCGTGATCGATCCCCCACGATCTCCCGTCCACATTGTCCACCCCGTCCACATGCTCCCGCAACTCCCAAGTAACCTTTGCGCCCTCTGGCGCTCTATGCTGGCAAAGGGCACACTATGAGCACAGACTTGGACATCCTGGCCGTCGAGGCCGTGCGGCAAGGTGACACGGAGCGCTATGGCGAGCTGGTGGAACGCTATCAGCGTTTGGTGTACGGCATCGCCTGGAGTCGACTGGGCGACCGAAGCCTGTGCGATGACGTCTCGCAGGAGACATTCGTCCGAGGCTTCCGATTTCTGGGGGCGTTGCGTACGCCGGAGAAATATGGGGCATGGATCGCGCGTATCGCGCGCAACACCGCCACACGCATGGGACGCAAGCGTCGACGCGAGCTGAAGCAGCATCGGCAATGGCAATTGGAGCAGCCGACGGAGTCTGCCCATGCGGCGGCTCCGAGTCCCGATGGCGAACCGGTGCAGGAAACTCTCCAGCGCGTCATGTCCGAGTTGACGGACCCACACCGTGAATCACTGGTGCTCTTCTACCTCGAAGAGCGAAGCATACGCGACGCGGCCCACCTGCTAGGTGTCAGCGAGAGCGCGTTCAAGACACGTCTGCATCGGGCCCGGCAGAACCTGCGCGGAAAGATGGAAGCGCGGATCGAGACACTCCTACGCGGCATGGAACCGGGCGAAGACCTCAAGAGCAACGTCCTTGCCGCCGTTCCATTCGTTTCCATGCTGGGTGGCGGGAAGTCGCTTCTGGGCGGAGCATTGCTCTCGGCTCGTCTGGGCTTGGTCATCGTCCTATCCAAATTACCCTTCTTCTTGATGCTGGGGTGGGCCAATTGGGACTTGGCGCGCAACTACCGTGAGCAGGGGGACTATCGGAAGAAGCTCACCAAGCAGAACTTTGCCAAGTCAGTACCGGTCATGGTTCTTGTGATGGTGCTTGCGCATCAAGGCATGATTCGATTTGGCCCCCGGGCCCTCAACCTCACGATGGCCGTACTGATGCTGCCGAGCCTGCTTCAAGGCATGCTGTTGCTCCGCATCAATCGAACAGGATATGTGGTGGCCCAATGCGTGGGTCTGAGCGCCATGTGGATCGCCTTCATTGGCATGGGGTTGTTTGGCCTCTCCTTTGCGTGGTTCATGTTCGCGATGTTGGTGATGAACGGCGGACTCTACCTGACCCGCAAGTCGCAGCCGAGGCGACAGGATTACAGCCTCTTTCTTCGTGCCGAGCACGATGGGCTGGCACCTGGTGATTCGAGGCCGCATGGAGGCCTCCATGTATCCAAGGATTCGATGCACGCATTCGGCCGCTTTCTCGGCAACCGGTATCTGATCCTCGACCACACAAAGCGAGGGCAGGACTATATCTTCTTCATGCCTGAGGTCCGCGCGGACATGTTGACCGCACTCCTCTTTCCGTTGGCACGTTACAGTGGCAGTTCCAGAGTCATTGTTGAGACGAATGGCACATGCCGCGCCTGGCTCTCGCCACGAGACCGGCGGGGTCTGAAAAGCGTCATGGCGCTGCATGGCGCCTCGCCTGATGAGTTGACGAGTACGGTTGCCGGGGCATTCCGCAGCGCGCTGCAGCGCTTCCAGGCGGAGGACGAGAGCGGGGCCGAACGCGTGCTGCAGGCAGAGTCCGAAGAGGAGATATTCAAACAGCCGCCCCACCGGCTGAGCAGCCATCGAGTCATCTATGCGGCCGCCCTCGCGAGCGCCGGGGTCATGATCCTGTGCCATTTCGCCGGTCAGTATGAGTGGTTCGATTTTGGTCAGATACGGGACCAACCACCCAAGCTCTATTCGACACCCGGCCTCTATCGCGCCACCGCCCATGTTCACGCAGCAACAGGACGAACCCTGGATCAACTCTCACCGAAGGAGATTGCGAGTTTGCAGAAACGAGGCACACACATTGATATGGACCGGCCAACCAGCGTCAGCGTCACAAGCGCAGAAGAGATGCGGCACGTTGTGGCAGCTGAAACCGCACTGATCCACGATATGGCATGCAGCGTGATCACAAACGGGGCCGATAAATTCCATGTCGGCATGTATCGAGATACCTCTATCATCGAGATCACGGTCTCTTGCGAAGACCCAGAACAGGCCGCCGCGCTGTGCAACACCATCGCCAAGCGCTATGCGGCACACGACGAAGACGGGGTCGAGCGCCAGCTCCTCGCACGGGCAGGCGTCCCGACGGCACGCGACTGACGTGGTGCACGCCCATACCCCGAAATCAAAGCCAACGGGGCCTTGTCCTTGATTGCGGTGGCCACGAGTCTCCTCGACCGCCAGATGCAGGCCCTAGCCAAAGCCTTCGAGGAGGAAGGCGGCTTCACCGAGCGCCTCTATCGCACCCGCACGCAACGGCGTAGAGCGTGATCACTCCCAGAATATAGGTCCACCCCGTCCACAAAGTCCACCCCGTCCACTTGAGAAGGCGAAACGGGGCCTGTCCCCAGGACGCTCAGACCGCAGAAGCTGAAGTATGGATGCTTGACCGGCGATGCGGTGCCGCTATGCTTATACCAGATCTAGACGCAAAGCAGATACAGACGATGCCCAAACTGTACGAGTATTTTGGTTTGGTGGTGCTCTTCTACTCAAATGAGCATGATCCCGTGCATGTGCATGGTCTTTTTCAGGACACTGAATGCCGTGCGGAGCTTGTCGTGCAGAATGGGCAGGTTGTGGATATCAGGTTCAAGAATGTCCGTGGAAGGGCCCCCCTCGATGCTGTCCATCTCGCAGACTTCAAGGCGCTGGTCTCACACTATGCAGACGAGATTGTGCGTAAGTGGATGGAGTTCTTCGTGCTACATAAGCCCATTGAAGCCAAGCGCATCACCCGGAGGCTCAAATGACGCTCAAAGCAGGTGTTAGTGTCGCCGTGGAACAGGTTGATCGTGTGGCCGATTATACGCTCCGACTTATCTTCAGCGATGGACAGGAGTCGGTTGTGGATTTCGGACCATTTCTCCGAGAGACATTGAATGGGGAGACACGGCAGTATCTCGACATCAACAAGTTTGACACCTATCGCACCGAGTGGGGTAATCTGGTTTGGGGTGACTACGAAATGTGTTTTTCCGTCGAGGATCTCTATACCGGCCAATTGGTCGACACACCTCTGCGTGCCGTGGCTGAGGAGCGAGCCAGCTACGACTGATTCTTGTGAGCCTGAATGTTGCAGTGTACCCCAAAGACATGGACCTTCCAGGATGTGGGCGAGGATAGACAGCGAGGGGTAACTCTAGAGAGATCGGGGCAACAGTTTAGATATCCCGTTCTCAACTCGAGAAAGATCGAGATGATCGTCCTCCCAGCGTGGGGAGAGTGGCTCAAGGTTGGAGAACTGACGGCAACGGCAGAATACAAAGCACAGGCGATTTTTGTCCCTCTTGACAAGCCCGAGAGAAAGAACCAGCCACAAGACAACCACCCAAGCTCAGTTTTAGAACCTTCATCGCCCTAGTTTTCTGGGCGCTCCCGGGTTTAGCAGGGGATTTCCTATTGATGACTTTGCCATGTGACCCAGATCAATGGGGGCACGAGCAAGCGGGTGGAGGCCCGGCGGTCAGATCGTGATCAGATAGTGCGTGCTACGGCCGCCGCCCACGGGAACCAACACCGCTTGCGCCACGAGACTCTGTAGGTCACGCGTGGCGGTGGGTTTGGTCGCTTTGGTGATCGCCATGTACTTCTTCGCTGTCATGCCGCCCTCAAAACTGGACGGCCCGTCCTTGAGCATGCGGCGCACAGCCTTCAGCTGGCGGCTATTGAGCTGACTCTCAATCCGGGTGAACAGCTTGGTCTTCTTGAGCGTGAATTCAATATCCGCTTCGGCCTGCGCTTGGGCTCTCAACAACATATCAACAAACCATTCAAGCCAACCAGTAATCTCGCTCGACTGCTGGGCCTCCTTCAAAGCAGCATAATAGCCGGTCCGGTCCGCATCAATAGATCGCGACAAACTGAACAGCACGGGTCGTCCCAATCCCTGTGACAGCGCTTTCTCGGAGAGCGCCCGACCCATGCGCCCATTGCCATCCTCAAAAGGATGAATGGACTCAAAGAAGAGATGGGCCACTGCCGAGCGCACTGGTGCGAAGCAGATCTCTTCCCTCGCTCCGGGACCCGTACGGTTAAACCACTCGATAAAGTGCTTCATTTCACTGGGAACCTGCTTTGACGGGGGGGCCTCGTAGTGAATATGCTCACTTCCAATGGTGCCGGAAACAATGAGCATGGGCTCTGAATGCCTGCGCCACGCGCCGGCCTTAGTGCGGGGCGATCCCTTCATCAGCATGGTGTGCCATTCAAACAATAGCTTCCGGCTCAAAGGCTGCACATAGTCATTTCGGACGCAAACCATCAGTTCGGCCATTCCCTCCGCCCGGCGGTCACCGATGCGGTCGGGGCGCGCAACGAGCCCAAGGTTGTTCTTAATGGACGACATCACATCCGGCCGACTGAGCATTTCACCCTCAATCTCGGAGCTTTTGATCGCCTCCGCAACCATGATATCGACAATGGTTTCTGTCTGGAGAGCGTCCGGCAACGTCGAGAGCAGGCCGTCAACCCGCCCGGTCTTCTCGGTAAACCTGAGGATCTTCCCTTGCACGCTAGCCACATCGTACTGAAGATGTGGCCACTCTTTTCGCTGCCAGATATACTCCATGAGCCGTTTATGCCTCATATTCGGCTCACTATCAAGTATATTTATGATCCGAATAAAACCCTTATTAAGCTCAGAGGAGAGGCGTACGGAGATGACCAACGGCACGGGTGATGCAGGAGTTGGCAAGTCGACGAAAAAATGAAGAGACACATACGACCCGGATAGCGTGTGTCGATCGTTTACGAGAGTTGCTCCGGACGGGCGGCGCGTTCGGCGCGGGGACTGCGCCCTGTCTCCTTGCGAAACACCCTTGAAAAATGGAGAGGATCGCGGAACCCGACTTGATCGGCGATGTCACGGATGCGTAGATCGGTGTGCTGGATCAGTTCGCGTGCTCGACTGATACGAAGACGGCGGAAATACCGCATCGGCGTGACCTCAAGATGCTCGACGTGGTGCCGACATGGGAGCCGGTCATAGATAACCTGCTGCCTGTGGACGAACCGCAACGGGTTGCCGAGAGTAGCAAGCCCACAGAGCAGAATCGAAGCCAGCGCAACGGCGCGCGCATCAGCGCAGTGACCCCACGGGCAAACGCGCGGCGGCGGGAAGAGCCATGGGACTCTGACATCGATATCGAGATAACCTTTCCTCATGAGATTGCTGGCCGATAGGGATTGGATTAGCTCAAGGTTTCCCGTGGACAGCGCTACCCATGTAGGCTACTTTCACTCTTATGGTGGGTTGCAGATGATTCGTGCGCTTCCAGATGGTCTCATCCGGCAAGGGAAGGACAGAGGGAGAAGAGTGCTCGAAGTGCTCCTGGGCCTCTTTGTGGTGCTCATCGCCTGCCTGCTTGTTTGGCGCATTCGGTCAGCCATGGAGCGCCCGTCGACTCAGACGCCCCCCGCATCCGCACTGCGTAGCCCAGCCAAGGAGCGACCCGTTCTGACGGAGAGCCCTCTGGACGCCGCTGATCCTCCAGCCTCAACATCGGCGGTCGGGCTGTTGCCTATGGAGCTGTTGCCACCCCCTCCGGACGGGCCACACAATGATCGCGTGGCTGAAGGTACCGCACAACCAGGTGGCGACCCGAACGTGAGCCAGACACCTCCAGACCCCAGAGAAGACCATGGCCCACCTTCTGACGCTGCTCCGTCCGACATCGTCCGAATTCGGAGCCTATCCACGGCGGACGTGCCGACACCCCTATATAGCCTCAGTGATGAATCAGACCGTCCAGGCCGACCGGGCTTGTGGCACGTCATAACGGTCGAGTACGAGTCCAGGCCTACGACGATAGGGCGGCTCTCGTTCACCTACTGGGCCATGATGGGAGGGGAGCGTGACGGATCTGGTGGGGTTGTGTCGTCACGGCGCGTCACCTATCTGGACGTCGGCCGTGGCCCGCATCATAGCGTCATGTATCTCTCCCCCAACACGTTTGCCCGGTTTGGCCCCGCACGCAAGATTGCCGTTTCCGTATCGTCAGCGGGAAGGGAGCTGGCTTATGCAACCCTTGCAGGCGATCAGGATCATTCATGGCTCACGCCGTCCGGCCCGTCACGACTGTTCAGCAGGCAGCGTACGCCCTTCTGGTTGATCGACTACGATCTATACGATTCCGAGGCATCACCAACTAACACAGCGGGGCTTTCAACGGACCTACGGAAATGATCAACAGCACGGGTGATTCAACGGGGAGAAGCGGAGCATGAAAAGGAAGAACAACGCTATGCAGACATGCCGAGCGATGGGGATGGTTGTGGCGGTGATAGTGGCTATGGGTATCAGCGGGTGTCGGACTGCGGACCTCACTGTCAGCTTGAGACCGACTGAGTATACCGTTACGGCGCTCGTCCTCCAACTCTCAGCGGAAGGTGCGACGGTCCTCGGTGACGGAGCAGGACCAGCCCTGGAAGCGACGGTCAGAAGATGGGATACCAAGACGGAGCGCATGCCAACCATACATATCTCGCCTGGGGAGACTCGCGACATTGACGAAAGAAAGGTCCACAAGTATCCGGTCGCGTTCGACCAGGACGGTAAGCCGAAACGTTACGATGAATCCAAGGAGGGGATACTGTTCAGGACGACTCTATTGCTGCTGCCCGATGGAACGCCCGTGCTGCGCATCCTGATTGATGCAACCAGAATGGCCGAGTGGAAGACATTCAGCCGTTCTGGGCAGGAATTTAGATTCCCCATTCTCGATAATAGAAAGATCGAGACCACGGTTCGCCCGAAATGGGGGCAATGGCTCAACATCGGTGAGCTGACACCGGCAGAAGGAGAGAAAGGGCTGGCCATCGTTGTCCGTCTGGACCGCCCTACAGGAGCGCAATAGCACCCCCCTACCCCACGGAACCGGCTATCCAGATAAGAGCTAACATGTTTTGGAGTGCGGCGGCTTGACGCCGCTTTTTCTCTGCGCGAGGCTTGACTCGCGCAATAATGGCGGCGTCAAGTCACCGTATGGCAAATCGCTGTCAAGCCAGCGCACTCCAAAAGCAGTTCCATCTGTAGGGCACTCTGTAGAGTATCTTGAGTTGATACCATTCGATTCGTCCCCTTCCACCTCTTCCACTTGATCTCACGCACATGACACCAGCAAAGACATTGCCTCTGGCGGGGTGATCTGATAGTTTTCCGCTATGACTGCGAAACAGTTCTACGACTGGCAGACCTCAGGAGGTACTGATGACGTCATGCGTCTCGTCAATATCCTGGAGAAAGCTGATATCGCGTGGTGCGTTATCGGCGGCGTAGCCGTTAATCACTGGGCGGAGCACCCTATGGTTACCGAGGATGTGGATCTGGTCGTGGCGTCTGATGCCGTCGATCACCTTGTTGCACTACTTGAAGATGAAGGCTTCCGATCAGAGCGGTTTGAATGGTCTGTGAACCTGACCGGCCACTCGGCGGTCAGCATACAGTTTAGCACTGAGGACTTCTATAGCGATTTCCCATCACGCTGCGTAGCAGCGGATGTACATGGCATCCTCATGCGAGTGGCATCTCTCGATGATACACTTCGTGGCAAGATTGAGGCATGGTCAGAGTCAAGCCGAAGGCAAAGCAAGAGAATCAAGGACTTGGCCGATATCGCGCGTCTGGTTGAGGCACACCCCGAGCTCTGGTCGCAGCTACCTCCCAAGCTTCAAGCTCAGATCCAGGCACCTGCATAGAGGACAGCAGGCAACGCCAGCAGCATGCTCCTGAAACCGCAAAAGCCCGGCCTCCCGTCTTCACCTCTACGAATACAATCGTAATTCAATGCTTGCCTATACGAATACGTTCGTATAGCTTTGCCGCAATGATTGAATCTGAAACAGGGAGATGACCATGGCCAGAAAGCAGAAACCCAAACCCACCGATGCCGAATTGGCGATCCTGAGCGTGTTATGGGACAGAGGCCCCAGTACCGTGAGGGAAGTCAATGAGGTGCTCAATGAAGAGAAGCCGACAGGCTACACCACGGCTCTGAAGTTCATGCAGATCATGACCGAAAAGGGTCTGTTGCTACGTGATGATTCGTCGTTCGCCCACGTCTACAGGCCTGCCGTCAGCGAAGCGAAGACGCAGAAACAGGTGGTGAACAGTCTGGTCGACCGCGCCTTCGCCGGGTCGGCCGGTAAACTGGTTATGCGAGCACTCTCGGCCAAGAAGATTTCGGGGGAGGAGCTGACGAAGATCCGAGAGATGATCACCGCAATGGAGGACAAACGTAAATGAGCTCTTTGCAGTCCATACTTGCCCACGCCGTGGTCTGGAAGCTGGGCTGGGTGCTGGTGCACTCGCTATGGCAGGCTGTCGCCGTGGCGGTTGTGTTGGCGATCGTGTTGGGATTGCTGCGCAAGGCCGCAGCCACTACCCGCTATCTTGTCTCGTGCATGGCGCTGATTCTGATGGTGGCGTTGCCGGTTGTGACGATGTGGATGGTGGATGCTCCCGCAACTATTGAGGTGCCGCCGATTGAACCGGAGATGCTCGAGTCTGCGGCACTCCCGGTTGTTGACGTTGCCCCGCTTGACCTTCCGGTCGAACGTGGAGAAGCATCCGTTGCGCCTGCTATCGCGCTTGAAATGCCAAAGGTGGTATGGTTTACGTTGATGACGAAGCAACTCGAGAACTCGTTGCCGTATCTCGTCGTGACATGGCTATTTGGCGTATTTGGTCTCAGCCTCTGGCATCTGGGTGGGTGGGCACAACTACAGCGGCTGAAGCGGCAGATGATCCAACCGGTCGCTGATGAGCTGCGAGAGAGGGCGAATGCCCTCGCTGATCGCCTCCATATCCGTCAGGCCGTAGCAGTCGTTCAGTCGGCTCTGGTGCAGGTGCCAACCGTTGTCGGCTGGCTCAGGCCCGTGATTCTGCTTCCGGCCAGTGCCTTGACGGGACTCAGCACAGCTCAACTCGAAGCGCTGCTAGCGCATGAACTGGCACACATCCGGCGGCACGACTACCTGGTAAACCTGCTTCAGACAGCCATCGACATTCTCGGGTTCTATCATCCGGCCATCTGGTGGGCCTCACATCGCATCCGCATCGAGCGTGAGAATTGTTGCGATGACATGGCCGCCGGGATCGCTGGCGACCGCGTCCTCTACGCCGACGCGCTGGCCACGATGGAAGAGCTGCGCGGCCGACCGGGCTTAGCCATGGCCGCCAGCGGTGGAAGCCTCTTTGCGCGTATCCGGCGGTTGGCAGGGAAGGAGGAAGGGCAGAGCAAAAGTGGGTGGATTCCGGCAGTAGCGGCGGTGGCGCTAGTGGCGGCAATTGTAGCGACGGGAGCCACGCGCGCCCAGCCTGCTGCGGAAGTGGTGTCGGAAGCTGGCTCTATCGCTGCAGTAGACGAGACACACACGACGTCGCAAGTTGCCCTCGAATTCCGCCTCGCTGAACGTGAGTCCGGGGAGGGACTGACTGAGGCGGTTGTTGAGGGCAGCGATCAAAAAGTGTGGCTGCACGATAGCGTTGAAGTCTCAAACGAGCATGTGGCCAGTGCGCGGGTGTTGGATCAGGACGGCAAGCCCATTATTGAGCTCCTGCTCACGGAGGAGGGTGCCCAGAAGTTCGAAGAGCTCACGAGAAGGAACAAAATGAAGGTGCTGGCCATTCTCGTGAACGGCAAGCTGCTCTGCGCGCCCGTCATCAGGGAGCAGATTTACGGACGCAAGGCCCAGATTTCAGGATTATTCAGTCGCGACGAAGCGGAGCGGATTGCAGCGGGGCTGGCCATGCAGCCATGGCCACCACCACAAGACAGGTTAAAATTCGGACCTGTCATTGAACTGACAGTCAACGACGCGAAAGCGGAGAAAGCCTGTTTTGTGGACTTTGACGATGGAACACTTGTTGATTTGCCGCAGCATGACATTGATGACTGGAAGGAGATGTTCGGCATGCTCGCGAGAAATGGCATCGACGCGGCCTATGACAGCTCGCTGCGGAACTTCGCGGGGCTGGATATGTTTGCTGTCGAGGTCCAAGAGAGACTTTGGGGAACACCGGCCAAAGCATTTCCCGACATGTCCGAGATAGGGAAAGCTGGTACTCCGTGCAACATGAGCGCGAAGGGCGTACTTCCGGCCACCTTCATCTTTCGGACACGCGAAGGCGGCAGAGGACTTCTACAGCTCGTTGCGCTTGTAGACGAACCGCAGGGAATAAGGATCCGCTATAAACTGATTCAGGGCGGGGGCATTCCGCTCGAGACGCTCCTGCGCACTGCACTCCAGAAAGACGGGGCCGTGGTCCTCTCTGTTAAGAAGGATGGCGCGCTCTCCATCGCTGGTCACCAAGTGGATTCTGATGATGTTGAGTTGATTGGTCAAATGTCAGGGCTTCCCAGGAAACGTCTGATATCGATTGAGGCGGATCGGGATGTGCAACCCGAGCTGGTGCCCCTTCTGGTAGATGCCTGTACAAGGGCCGGGTTCGAGAGAGTCGGCCTCTCGGCACTCAAAGAATACGGGCTGCGGTTTAGCGCGCAAGCCAGTGTCTACCTCGACACAGCTACTGCAACCCCGTCCGAGGCCTTCTTCGCGGCAGAGGAGGAGAAGGTGCAAGCCGTTGCTCGTTCAGTGGCAGGAGAAGACGTCGAGGCCACGGTCATACATGTTCCTAACACGCAGATCATCAGGGTTGTCGTGACAATGCCTGACTACGATCGCGTGAGCGACGTGTGCAACAGAATTGCAGAGGCCTATGTCGCCGAGAGCCTGGATGGCGTCAGGAAACTGCTGGTGAATATGGCGGGCCTACCCCTGACGGTTAAGGATGTCACACTTAAGACCAAACCCGAGACCCTCAAACAAACCGTGGTGCCTGTCCAAACCGTAACGATGCTCTCCCCTCTTGACATGAGCAAGGCGGATGGGGAAGTCGCAACGCGCTACACCGCCGCGCATCCCGAGATTCAGGAGTATGTACTTTGGACGGCGAAGACGTTTGGGCGCAGCGGGATGTGGCTGAATGAGGGGGCCTTTGCGGGCCTGTCTGGTGCGAAGCGAGAGAAGAAGATTCAGTATCTAGCGGCGTTGCTGAACGACAGCGAATATGGGCGGCATCTCTGCCGTGGACTGGCGGAAGCGAGTGCGCTGAAAGACGCACGGCTGGTGCCAGGACTAATGAAAGTGGCCGGATATCATCGCGACAGCGGAAATTACGACTGTCGTCCGAAGTGGATCGCTGTTTCCGCGCTCGCCCGCCAAGAAGCCGACGAAGCCGTACCGCTACTGATCAGCCTGGTCGATCATGGCAACCAGAATACGCGCAAGTGGGCGCGTGCCGCGCTGTCTCGCAAGACCGGTCAGGATTGCAGGGAGGACAAGCAGGCCTGGGCCGAATGGTGGCAGGCGCAAGGCCATGATCCGGTGGAGGAGACATTCCTCCAACCATGGCAACCAGTTGCTGGGGGGGCCTTGCCCACCGCACCTGAGCCGGTCATTTCAGACGCTGAGCGCATGGTTCGGGCAGCCCTTGAAGAAGGCGAGACAGTGCAGGCCGAAGACACCATAGAGGAATCGGCAACGAATCAAGTGAGTGCCCAACGCAAGACCAGGTCGAAAGGTGTCTCCTACGCTGAACGTATACGGCGCCGCCGCGAGGAGAACGCGAAGAGACACCAGATGAAAACAGCGCTGCCATTCCCGTCAACAATGGAGGTGGATGACCAACCGGCGAAAGAGGGTGTGCTTCCGCCCTTGAGCACATCTGCATCAGCGACGCAATATGTCTTCGAGGTTGCGATGATCACGGCGCCGGAGACGGTGATCCCAAAATACAAGCTGTTGGGCGAACCGACGGAGGCGTCCTCCATGGGTGACGCACAGTCAAGAGCAGGGCTTAATCCCGTGGAAATGCAGCTCTTGATGGCGTCCGACAAGACTGAGACCAGTTCCTTTCCGCCCGTCACGCTTTCAGTAGGTGAGCGGAAGGAAGTCGACGCTCGCACGGTGGTGAAGTACGCCCCACAAAGGGGCGATAAAGACCGATCCATGGAGTCTGAGGACGCCAAAGTTGGGAGGAGAGTCGTTGTGCATCTGAAAAGCGTCGAAGACGGCATGGCCTCTTTCGACTGTGAGTGGTCGGATGCTAGCCTCGGGGACTGGGTTGCCTCAACCAATGAGGCCACTTCGCAAACCGTTATGATTCCACTGCTCCACAGAAGGAGTGTCTCCTCGCCTCTGTTAAGTAGCCGCATAGGTGCCTGGGTGAATACCGGCGGGGGTATAAGCCGCAAAGACGACGAGGGCGGTTCGTGTTATAGCTTCAGCATTCGGCTGAGCGAGGTGCGTGAGGATGCCCCGGCAGAACGTTCTGTAAGTGGGGAGTGATGGGCTTACGCGGGCATGCGCATTCTGCGCTTTTCCCCTGCTCGGCGCTGGCCCCGGGACGGGGCCGCGCTACTGA
>JABMPJ010000173.1 GCA_013203785.1 Lentisphaerota bacterium
CACCTAACGAGCTCAAAGCGCGTCCTGTTCTGTGTAGAGTGGGCGGTCCCCGGCAAATTATTGGCGGAGGACGGCCAACGCTACACCACGTTCTGCATGTCTTGAGACCTCGGATGCTGTCCAATCACCTGTGCTTGCGGCATGTAGGTAAAGCGCACACCCGTGGCTAATCTCCGACCAGTGCGAAGTCAAGCTTGCGCCCCTCCATATCCACGCCTTTGATCACAACCTTCAGGCGGCTCTCCACGGCATAGCGCTTCTTGCCATCGTTCAGCGTCTGCTTGTTGCTATCGTGCCGTACGAACCCAGTCGAGAGTTCACGGACGTGTACGAGGCCCTGAATTTGCAGGGCCGGCAGCTCGATGAAGAGTCCAAAATTCATTACGCTCACGACGACGGCTTCGTATTCTATACGGGTACCCGAGTCGAGCTGCTGCTTGAGGAAGCGATACTTTTTAATCTCGATCACGGCCCGCTCCGCCTCGTCGGCCCGCCGTTCCGTGTCGGAACAGATGGCCGCCACCTTGAACAACTCGCCACTCTCATAAAAACGGGGCGCGCGCCCGCCCCCCGACGACCCCTCCCGCAGCAGGAGCGCCCCAAGCTGGCGATGTACAATCAGATCAGGATAGCGCCGAATCGGCGAGGTGAAGTGGCCATAATACTGCTTGGCCAAACCAAAGTGCTCAGCCCGCTCGGGAGTGTACTCGGCCCGATTCATACTTTTAAGCACGGCGACCCGCACGTAGTCGGCGCGGGCGTCCCCCTTGACGCTGCGCAGGAAGGTTGCCAGGTTCTTCCTGTTGGTCAAATCGCCCGGCTCAAAACCCAGCCCGATCAGTTCGGCCGTGAGATCCTGCATCTTCTCGACATTGGGCGGAGCGTGGACGCGGTAGATCGACGGAATCTTGCGCTCAGAAAGCTCACGCGCAGTGGCTTCGTTGGCGGCCACCATGCACTCCTCGACAAGCTGGTGCGTCTCGTCATTGGGCACCATCCGTATGCCGGTCGTCACACCCTCGCGGTCCACCATGACCTCCGCCTCGGGTGCATCCAGCTCGAGGGCATGCTTGGCGAAGCGCCGCTTGCGGAACTGCTGCGCCAGCTTGTGCAACTCGCGCAGCAGCGCGGAGGCCTGGCGGTCGATATCGGGCACGTTCTTGCCCTGCAGCACGGGCAGGACCTCTTCGTACGTCAAGCGACGACGGGAGCGGATCTGCGTCCGCTCGAAGCGGCTATCCAGCACCTGGCCACGATCATCAATGGTCATGAAGATAGAAAAGGCGAGTCGGTCGACATCGGGTCGCAAACTACAGACGCCGTTTGAGAGCTGCTCCGGTAACATGGGGATCACCCGGTCAGGCAAGTAGACGCTGTTGCCCCTGATGCTGGCTTCTTTGTCGAGTGCCGAGCGCGGGCGCACGAAATGGCTGACGTCCGCGATATGAACCCCCAACACACGCCGTCCCTCTTTGTCGCGCTCGAGCGAGAGCGCGTCATCAAAGTCGCGTGCGGTGGCCGGGTCAATCGTGAGGATATAGAGTGTGCGGTAATCGACACGCTGGCCGGGCCGCTTAAGCAGGGCGCTGACGGTCTCGGCCTCGGCCGTGACCTCCTCGGGGAAGGCATCCGGCAGCCCATAATGGCGGATTGCCGCGATGGTATCTTGTGACGGGCTGTCGGCCGGACCGAGTGACTCCACGATCTCCGCCTCGGGATTGTTATGGTTATCCGTCCACGCCGCGAAGCGGATGATGACGCGATCGCCGATTTCGGCCCCGGCCGTCTCAGGCACGTAGAAGTTCTTCTTGTATCTCGGGTCCATGGGTACCACGTGAAGGAAACGATCCGACCGCTTCAGTGTTCCCACAATCTCGCGCTGGGCGCGCGTCAACACACGGATGACGCGTCCGACCTTGACCCGGTCATCCTTGATTCGGTCAGCCAGCTCGGAGCCGAGACGCACCACGACCGTATCGCCCGGAAGGGCGGTCCCCAGGGCCTCGCGCGGCACAAACGCCGTACAGCTCCCGCCAGCGCCCTGCAGGTAGCCGTCGCCGCGCTTGCTCAGATCCAGGCGGCCCGTGACCAGGTCGGCCTCGCTGCCCATCGAGTAGCGGTTACCGCGAATACGGACGATCTGGCCTGACAGCAGCAGGTCATTGAGAATTTTCTGTAGTCGCTTCTTCTGTGACCCGCGCAGCTGCAAGGCGGCGGATACATCACTGGAAGAGGGCGGCGTTTTTCGCTCGGCCTGCAAATACTCCAGGATTGATTGTTTCAGATCTCCAGTTTTCATGAGTCACTTTCGGCTGCTTCACATATGGCTTCCCACCCCTCGTAGTTCCATTCGAGTGGGAAAGCGCGGCATTGGTAGGGTTTCACTTCGTGGATCTGACATCCGTCAGGCCCCAGCATGGCGCAACTATCATCGTCTTTTTCGATGATGCTGAGGCCCTGCCGATCACGGGTCAAGCGCGTAAAATGCTCAATAAAGGCCGCGGTCGTCATTCCCAGTGCTGCGGCAATGCGCTCCGGCTCGTCCTTGAGCAGTCGCACCTCGCCAGGCATACGGCAGCAGTTCCCACAGCGCGTGCAATGAAAATCACTCGCCACTGTTATCGATCCTCGTGGCAACGAAGTCACGAACTGCATCAGACTCGGCCGGCAACACCTCAGATTGCGTGGGGAGGTCCGCCAGCGCGTCGAGAACCTCGTGGCGAGCGATGTCCTCCCCCGTGGCCTGTTTGATCGCGGCGGGAAATTTGGCCGGATGGGCCGTAGCGAGACAGATCATGGGTTCATCATCATTCAGGAAACGCCGTCCCACGCTCACGCCCACGGCCGAATGCGGATCCAGAAGATAGCCATGTTTCTCATGCAGATCTCGAATCGTAGCCAAGGTCGCCTCGGTATCCCCCATGCCAGCAACAATCAGATCATCCACAGCAGCCCCCTCGCTGACCGGCAATCTCACGCTACCCGTGGCGGCGAAGGCACTCATCAGCGTCCGTACGGTCGGCCCGGACTCGCCCAACCGGTAGTAGAGATAGCGCTCAAAATTGCTGGCAACCTGGATATCCATGGAGGGGCTTAGGGTGGCATGCACCTCCCCCAGGCTGTAGTCGCCCTCGCAGAAGCAGCGGGCCAGAATGTTGTTCTCGTTGGTCGCGAGCACCAGTTGTCCAATCGGCAATCCCATACGCGCGGCCACGTAGCCCGCGAAGATATCCCCGAAATTGCCCGTCGGAACGGCGAAGCGCACCCGGTCGGCGCCGGTGGCATCCATCACCCGGAAGGCACCATAGAAGTAGTAGACCACCTGCGCCAACACTCGCGCCCAGTTGATCGAATTGACCGAGCCCAGCGCGTAGCGATCCTTGAAGTTCAGATCGCCGAAGAGGTTCTTCATGATCGACTGGCAGTCATCGAACGTCCCCTCCAGGGCGAGGTTGTGGACATTGGCGTCTGTGACCGATGTCATCTGCCGTTCTTGTAGCGGACTAACACGTCCCTTGGGGTGCATCACGAATATACGAATACGCTCGCGGCCACGCACACCATAAATGGCTGCGCTTCCAGTGTCGCCACTGGTAGCGGCCAGAATGTTGAGGTCCTGGTCGCGCCCCTCCAGGATATATTCAAATAGGTTACCCAGAAACTGTAGCGCCACATCTTTGAAGGCCAGCGTCGGGCCGTGGAACAGTTCAAGGATATGGATGTCCCCCACCCCAACGACCGGGGTAATTTCCGGTGCCCGGAAAGTCGCGTAACTGGTCCGCACCAATGGCTCGAGATCCTCGTCCGGGATATCCACAAAAAGACGCATCACTTCGACCGCCAGCTCTTGATACGAGAGAGTTGACCAAGCACCCAGGCGGCCTGCGACATCCGGGATCGTCTCGGGCAGGAGCAGCCCCCCATCGCGGGCCAACCCCATCATGACGGCATCGCTGAAGCCGACCGGCTCAACGCCTCCGCGGGTACTGACGTATCTCATACTCATGGTTCATATAATTGCAGAAAGCCGCCGCAAACGAAAGCGGGAATGCTTGGAAGCTTGTGGCGCTGTGCGCCTCAAGCAGGAGTCAGAATTCAGCAGTCAGTAGTCAGAAGTGCGGTTTTGAGTAATTGCAGCCGCTCGTGTAAGTACCCATTCCTCGCGGTGTCAGAATTCTAGTTAACTCTTATGCTGAATTCTGACTCCTGAATTCTGGCTTCGTTGCTGAAGACAACGAAACTTTGCTCAACCATTTCGCGCTGCTCTCGTCGACTCGCTTCGCTTCGCCAAAGACCCCTCAGCCCCGCCTCTCCGCCAGCCACACGGCCAGAAGCATCACGCCCCCTCCTACAAGGAGGCGCACCAGATCGGCCTGCTCGTGAAAGAGGATGATTGTGGCCAAAACGGCCAGCGGGATCTTGATGTTGTTCATGGCGGCCAGCGTACCCGCGTTGACGAGGCATGCCCCCCGGTTCCACAGGAAAAATCCGATGCCCGATGGAACCAGTCCGAGATAGAGCAGCACCGTCATCTGCTGGCGGCTCAGTGCTACGCCGGACCACCCCCCACCCAACGTGCATACCACGGCGGCCAAGGCCGCACCTCCGACGAAAAGCAGCCCGAATACATCGCGGTCACGCAGCGTCGAGGGCATCTGCTGCCGCAGCCGACGGTAAGCCACCTGGCCGAATGCAAAGGCGAGATTGGCGATCTGCAGCAGTCCAATCCCACGCAAGGCCACGGTGCGATCCGGCATTTGAAAGACGATAAAACCGGCCCCCGCAATCGCCAACAGAGCAGCGGCGACCAGCCGTTTCTCCAGTTGGCGTCGTCCAAGCCCATCTACCAGCACCACATAGAGCGGCGTGAAGATTGTGAAGAGGGCCACCTGGTGGCCCGCCAGGTATTGGTAGGAGCGAATGTAGGCCACATACATGAGACCATATTGAATGGCCCCGATGCCAGCCAACTGGAGGGCCGTCCAGAGCGTGACGCCGCGCAAACGTACAAAGGGCAGGAAAAGCAGCAGCGAGAGTGAAAGCCGAATGAAGGCCACCAGATAGGAATCGATTCCCTTGAGGTAGGTCGCGATCAGGCCAAAAGAGAACGCCCACAGAATGGAGGCCCCTATCAGAGAAGCGAGGCCGCTAGTAGAGGATCTCGAACGCATCGTGGCGCGCCTCCCTCTCTGGATAGTCCTCAGTGACCGCCTCAACACGCGCACCGAGAGGACCATGCGCCAGCCAGGCCCGGAAACGCTTCAGCGTGGCTTTCGTCCCCTCGGCCGTGACCTCAACCCGTCCATCCGACAGATTGCGAACCCATCCGGTCACCCCCAATCGCATCGCCTCATCGCGACAGGCCCACCGAAATCCGACCCCCTGCACACGTCCACTCACAAAGAAATTTCCACATCGACTATCGGCCATTGTACTACTGCTCGCTATCTGCGCCACGCCGCCCCACGGGCGTGCGTATCTACTCCTGAAGCCCTGAGCGCCGTGTGTTTACGCCAACACTTAACGATCTCAAAGCCTGCCCTCTTCCCCTGTAGCGTTGGCCGTCCCCGGCCAATTATTGGCCGAGGACGGCCAACGCTACACCACGTTCGACATGTCATGAGACCTTTGACATTTTCTAATCACCACTGCTTGAGGCACTTAGGAGAGACGTACACTCGTGCACCCCCGCCCGCACTTCACGGATTGACTCTGTTGGTGTCAACTGCCACAGTGTCCCGCGTCTTCGTTTTGAACACAAGTGCTTTAGTGGAGAGTGCATAATGGAAGAGCAGATCAGAGCCAAATTGGAAGAGATTCGTCCCATGCTGCAGGCCGATGGCGGCGATATGGAAGTCGTCAGCATTGAAGGGCTTGATGTCATCCTGCGCCTTAAGGGTGCCTGTGGCGGATGCCCCCATGCCACGATGACCGTCAAGCAGGGCATCCAACGCATGCTCCAGGAGCAAGTCGACGCAGGCATCACGGTGGAGCAGGCGTAGTAGGGGAGGGCCTAAGGGCTCGTCTGAGTGAAGGATCGTCCGCCTTCGCAACCCTCGCCAGCTCGGGTTGGCTACGGCGTGACGGCATCCTTCGCTTTCGCGAAGTATGCCGGGGGAGGGAGTCGAACCCTCACGGTGTTGCCACCGCTGGATTTTGAGTCCAGTGCGTCTGCCATTTCGCCACCCCGGCGTGCTACCGTCGCTGACGGTTCTGCTTGGGCAAACCAAGCCGGAAAACTACGCCAACCCCCTGTCAATGTCAAGGGCGGTGGCGATACCCTAAACTGCGGACTGGGGCGAGAAACGTGCCCGGGCAGCGAGGGCGGCGGTTGTAAAAAGCATCGATGGAGTTGTGGGGCGGTTGTATCGTCACTTGTGATGGCGCATTGGGTGACATGCAGCGGTGGCGAGGGCAGA
>JABMPJ010000174.1 GCA_013203785.1 Lentisphaerota bacterium
CCTGAGAGCACAGAGGCACAGAGAAGCAACAACGACCCCCTCCTCCCTCCCGCGCGCCCTAACCTCACTCCCCGCGCCCCCTAACGTCATTCCCGCGAAGGCGGGAATCCAGCCTTAGGGCACAATCGTCGGGAATGACAGGCGACGGAACGTTGTTAAACTTTTTCCTTAAGCCTTCTGGTCGCAGCGTTGCATGGCGTCACGCTCGGCGAACCATTCGGCGGCGTAGTCGGTGTCTTTGTATTCGTCGAAATAGGGGCCGCCGATGGTGTAATGAAGGTTCGAGACTTCGCCGACGGGCACGGTTTTATCGTAGCCGACCAGATGGTTCCAGCGATGCGGGATTTCGCCGATCAGGTCGTCATCGCCGAGCCATTGGAATCGATGCAGTTCCAACCCGGTGCCGGTGTTGACGAAGTCCGGCGTCAACGCCTTGCACTTGGCGTTGTTGAACAGCATGACGCTCGACCAGTTCTTTTTTTCGTACTTGCTTTGCGGTTGGCCCAAAAACTTGGTTTCTTCTTCGGGCACATGGTCGTGTTTGACCACCTGGACCGCGAAGTTGTCGTCGCGCAACTCCCAAAGTTTCGCCATGTCATCCAAGACCAGCATGTCGCAGTCCATGAACAACGCCCAGCCTTGGTAGTCGCACAAATAAGGCACCAGAAACCGGGAAAAGGAAAAATCGGTGGATTGCAATTCGTGGCGCTCGCGGGTCATGACGCCATCCAACTGCGATAGCATCAAGGGCGTGATCGAAACGGGCTTTGAGGCCCGCGATTGGATGCTGTGAGAAAGAACATGAAATGAAACGGTTTCGACGGGGTCAAAACCAATAAATACCCGGATCATAATGGCGCCAGCTCCTATTGTTTTTGGCCTGTTGTTTTTGGCCTCTTGTTATCCTGACCTTAAGTAACCGCCGCCGGGCGCCTTGTCCAGTCAGGGGACCTAATTAAGGAGAAATGAACCACAGAGAGCTCAGAGAAGAAAAGAAAAACGGAAAAAATTAGGGGGTGTCTAGTTTTTGTTCCCAATAATTTCAAACCACTAAGACACAAAGTCACGAAGAGCGAATTTCTTTTTTACACATCTTTTTTGTGTCTTGGTGTCTTTGTGGTTCCTTCTTTTATCTTCTCTGTGCTCTCTGTTGTGGAAATCCTTTAATTCACCAAATGCCGCAGTTTCAGCCCGACCCCGGCGATGACGTCGGCCCAATTGCCGCGAGACTTTTGGCGCAACAGCGTATGGCCCGGATAGAGGTGGCTCGTCGACCCTTCGGCGAGCCAGGTACTCAAGGGCGACGTGTTCAGCAACACCCAGGCCGGAACCCCCAGGGCGCCGGCGAAATGAACGCTGGTGTTGGAAACGGAAATTACCAAATCCATGGCCGCGACCTGGGCGGCAAAGGCGTCGAGGTCGGCCATCTGGTCGATGGCGTCGTCATGAATAATATGCATGTTTGTGTCGTTTTCGAAGGCGGCGCGCTCTTTGGCCGTATCGCCGTATTGAAGATCGACGAACGTCACGCCCGGAATATCGACGACCGGGCGCCAGTCCCCCAGCAACATCGATTTGGCTTCGCCGATTTCGAGGTTGCGGCTAACCCAGGAAATGCCGACAAGCAGATCATCGCCGCCGTTCAAATAACGTTGCCGGAGGGCGTCACGCCATTCCGCGTCGGCGAGCAAATAAGATGGGCGGCCGGGATATGAGCCGACATCGGGCCTGAGATGAAAACCTAAGCTGCCCCCGGCGATTTGGAAGTCGATGCCGGGGCTCATCGCCTGCTCGTTGGGCGGGTCGGATTTCGGGATACACTGAACAGCGGGGAAGGATCGCCCGAACAACGGCACCAAGCGGGGCTCACTTTCCAAAATGACATTGGCGCCCCGCTCCAATAAGTCCGGGACTTGGCCGGCGAACATGATTTCGTCGCCGACCCCTTGCTCGGCCAAAACCAGTATTTTTTTGCCCTGAACGTCCTCGCCCTGCCAAGGGGCCTGGGGGAAAGCCCGCATTTGCTCGCCGCTTTTGACCCGCCAGCGCCATTCGAACTCGGTCCATCCTTCTTTCATGTTCCCCATCAGCAAAAGCACGAGCCCGAGATTGTAATGCGCCTCGGCCATGTCCGCTTTGATCTCGATGGCCTTGCGATGGGACGCCTCGGCGTCTGCGAAAAGCCCAAGCGCCGATTGGGCGGTGCCTAAATTGGTATGGGCTTCGGCAAAATCCGGCTCTAGGGCGACGGCTTGCTGAAGTTTTTCCACGGCTTCCTCGAGACGGCCGGTCCGCTGCAGGGATTTCCCTAAGTAATTGAGTCCCATAGGAAATTCCGGCTCGATCTCAAGAGCGCGGCGGAAATTTTCAATCGCTTGGTCAAAGTCGCCCAGCTTGAAATACGTCTCACCCAAGTTGTTGTGGGCCTTGGCCAGCCTTGAGTCGATGGCGATAGCGCGGCGGTAATGAGGGATGGCGTCTTCATGGCGTTCCGTTTTGTGCAGGACATTAGCGAGGTTGAAATGGGCTTCGGCGTAGTCCGGGTTCAGGTCGATGGCTTTTTGAAACGCCCCGAGCGCGGCGTCATTGTCTTCCAGTTGCGCCAACACGCTTCCCAAGCCCAAGCGGATTTCGGCGTCTTTTGGTTTGGCGCGGATGGCCTCGCGGTAGGCGGTTGCCGCCTCGGCGGCGCGACCGGCTTTTTTAAGGGCTTGGCCGAGATTGTAATAGGCATCGCCATAATTCAGCTCCAGCGACACGGCGCGCTTATAACAAGAGATCGCTTCATCAAGCCGCCCAAGCTTTTGCAATACGTTGCCCAAGGCGAAATGCGCCGGGGCCTTGCCGGGAACGATGTCGATGACTTTTTCATAAGCCTGGACGGCGTTATCCAGGTTGCCGGCCATTTTATGGGCGCTGCCCAACAGGTCGAACAGGTCCGCCGATGCAGGCAGGGCGCTAACGGCTTTTTCCAAATAGCCGACGGCTTCTTCCCCGCGGCCGTCCTGCAACACGATCAACGACAACAAGTGCAGGACATCGGGGATATCGGGCTGGCGGCTCTGGATATCTTTAAGGATAACCTCCGCTTCTTCCAGGCGGCCATTTTGGTGGTGGGCGACGGCCTCAGCGAAGGCTTGTTCCAGATCCGTCATGGCTATTCCACCGTCACGCTTTTCGCCAGATTGCGGGGCTGATCGACGTCCGTGCCCTTGATGACGGCGGTATGATAGGCCAGCAATTGCACCGCAATAATATAAAGGATTGGCGCGACGAAGGGATCGACATCGGGGAGCGCAATGGTCGCCGTGGTTTTATCGCCGAGCCGCTTGGCGCCGGTGGCGTCGGAAAAGAAGATCACCCGGCCGTTGCGGGCCATGACCTCGGCCATGTTGGACGCGGTTTTCTCGAACAGATCATCCGTCGGCGCGATGACGATGACCGGCACGCCTTCGTCAATGAGCGCGATCGGCCCGTGTTTCATTTCACCGGCGGCGTAGCCTTCGGCGTGGATGTAGGAGATTTCCTTTAATTTCAGCGCCCCTTCCAAGGCCACCGGGTAGCTGGTGCCACGACCGAGGTACAATACATCCGGGGCTAAAGCGATTTCTTGGGCCAGTTCCCGCAACCGCTCATCATGGTTCAGGACCTCGGCGGCGCGCGCCGGCACCTCGATCAAGGCGTCGACCAGGCGGGCCTCGGTGTCGGCATCGATGGCGCCCCTGGCCCGGCCCACCGCCAGCACCAAACACCCCAACACCGTAATCTGTGTCGTCAGCGCCTTGGTCGAGGCGACGCCGACTTCCGGCCCGGCGTTGGTGTGCAGCACCGCATCCGATTCCCGGGCGATGGTGCTTTCCGGCACATTGACGATGGACAGGATTTTCTGCCCCTGACCCTTGGCGTAACGCAGCGCCGCCAGGGTGTCCGCCGTTTCCCCCGATTGCGAAACGAAGATGGCGACGCCGCCCGCAGGCATATCGGCGCCGCGGTAGCGGAATTCCGACGCGATATCGACCTCGACGGGAACCCTGGCCAGACTTTCCAGCCAGTACTTGGCGACCATGCAGGCGTAATAAGAAGAGCCGCAGGCGATCAGCGTGAATTTCGAGACCTTGGCCGGATCAAAGCCCAAGTCCGGCATCGTCACCGACCGTGTCGCTTGGTTGACGAAGGAATGCAGGGTGTCGCCGATGACCTGCGGCTGTTCGTAGATTTCCTTGAGCATGAAATGCGCGTAGCCGCCCTTTTCGATGGCGTCGCCGGTCAATTCGGTTGTTTTGATATCACGTGATACCTCATGGCCGTCCTCATCAAAGACCTCGACCCCGCCGGTGCGGATTACCGCCCAATCGCCGTCTTCCAAATACATGATCTGATCGGTCAACGGCGCCAGGGCCAAGGCGTCGGAGCCTAAATACATTTCGCCCCCATCCTTATCGCCGATGCCGATGGCCAGCGGGCTGCCGCGCCGGGCCGCGATCATCAAATCATTCTCGCCGGCGAAAACGATGCCGAGCGCGAACGCCCCCTCGAGGCGCGCCAACGCCGTCTTCGTCGCCAAAGCGGGATCCATCCCCTGCTCCAGGTTAAGCGTAATCAGGTGCGCCACGACTTCGGTGTCGGTGTCGGACGCCAGTTCGTGGCCGGCGGCGGACAGCTCATCGCGCAGGCCTTGAAAATTTTCGATGATGCCGTTGTGGACGACGGCGACGCTTTTTGTCGCATGAGGGTGGGCGTTCGCCTCATTGGGCACCCCGTGGGTGGCCCAGCGGGTATGGCCGATCCCCATGCGGCCGAACGATTTAGCGGGGTCGAGCTCAACGCGCATGCACGCTTCTAGGTCGGCAACCTTGCCGGAGGTCTTGACGACGGTTAGCTCGGTGTCATCGGCGGCATGGAGCGCTATTCCGGCAGAATCGTAGCCGCGGTATTCGAGTCGCCGGAGACCGGAGACCAGGATGGCGCCCACATCGGCTCCACCGGTGTATCCTACAATACCGCACATGCTATCGTCCCCATTATTTGGCCTTAATATCGCGGAATCATAAACGGTTGTTTAAGATTGGGCAAGCGCAGGGACGCGGCCCCAAAAACCTCCTTGACCCATCCTCTGCTATGGCTCACATTACGCAAAACGTAGTGGGAAGGGTGTCGTGTGCCTTGTGGGTGACGGCTGCCCCCTTCGGTGGAGAGAAAATCGTGTCAATGTTCAGCGGATTCCTTAGCCTCTTCTCTAACGATATTGGGATCGATCTTGGCACGGCCAACACGCTGGTCTACGTGAAAGACCGCGGCATCGTCCTGCGTGAGCCCTCCGTCGTGGCGATTCAGGCCGGCACGAAGCGCATTTTGGCTGTGGGTGACGAGGCCAAGCGTATGTTGGGCAGGACACCGGGTAATATCGTGGCGATCCGTCCCATGAAGGCGGGCGTGATTGCCGATTTTGAGATTACCGAGTCCATGCTGCGCTACTTTATTAAGAAGATACATAATCGGAAGAAGATGGTACGCCCTCGCATTATCATTGCCGTGCCCAGTGATATTACGGAAGTGGAGAAGCGGGCCGTAAAGGACTCCGCGACACACGCGGGGGCTCGGGAGGTGTTCCTGATCGAGGAGCCGATGGCGGCCGCGATTGGGGTGGGGCTGCCTGTCCAGGAGCCCGCCGGTAACATGATCGTTGATATCGGCGGCGGAACGACAGAAGTCGCTATCATATCACTGGCCGGCATTGTGTTTAGCCGCACGGTACGCGTGGGCGGCGATGAGATGGATGAATGTATAGTGCAGTACATGAAGCGGGTTTACAACCTGATGATCGGTGAGCGGACCGCGGAAGAGATTAAGATGACCATGGGGTCCGCCTATCCTGTTGACGAAGAGACGAGTATGGAGGTCAAGGGGCGGGACCTGGTGGCAGGACTCCCCAAGACGCTGACAATCACCTCGGAGGAAGTGCGCGAAGCTCTGCAAGAGCCGGTTTCTTCAATTATTGACGCGATTCGCATTACCCTGGAACGCTGTCCTCCCGAACTGTCCTCTGATCTCGTTGACCGTGGGATGATACTCGCCGGTGGTGGGGCTCTTCTCGCCGGGATTGACAAGCTGATTTCCGAACAGACCGGTCTGCCCGTTCACTTGGCCGATGACCCGCTCAGCGCAGTCGCTGAGGGTACCGGCGTGGTGCTGAACGAGCTGAATTTCCTGCGAAGGACCACGGTCTGATCGGGTTGGCTCCCTTCAACGTACTGCCGCAAAGAGTCAGGTAACTTCCCGCTTGCGGGGGGACAACGTGCGCGGCAATAAAGTACTGGGCGGACTCGTTCTGCTCGCCATCATAGCCCTGTTGAATCTACCGCTCCCCGCGGAGCTGAAGCTCCGTGCGGCGACGCGAGACAGTACCGTACTGCCCCAGACCGTTCTGGCAATCATGGGGCAGCGCTGCCACGAGCTCTTCACCTTCCTCTTCTCCGCCCGCCAAGCCGTTCGCGAGCGCGAATCGATGATGGATGAAGTGGCACGCCTGCGCCACGATCTGCGCTATCTCAAGGAACTCAATCGGGAGAATCGGCAGCTACGCCGCATGGTGGACTTCAAGGAGGCATCGGCGCATGGGTTGCTCCTGGGGCGTGTGATTTCGCGGGGTGGGGTGAGCGGCTGGTGGCAGAGTGTTCGGATCAACCGTGGCAGCGCAGATGGGGTCAAACCCCAGCAGGCCGTGATCACGGTGGACGGGCTTGCGGGTAAGACCACGACGGTGACGGCCCACACCTGCGATGTCCTCCTGATTACGGATCCCTCTAACCGGATTGCCTGCCGCTTGGAGCGCACCGACGCCCTGGGCGTGGCACGTGGCCGAGGCGTGGGGCTGGGGGGCAAAACAGAGTTTGAGATGGTGCGTGCGGCGGAGCCTTTTCAGGTCGACTATATCGACAAACATGCCGAGGTGGTCGAAGGCGACACGGTCCTGACCTCGGGATTGGGGGGGGGCTATCCAGAGGGCCTGCTGCTGGGGCATGTGGTGGGTACTTCGCTCGACCGATCGCGCCTCTATCAGAGTCTGTCGGTTAGGCCGGCGGCCGACCTGGGGCGATTGCGCTATGTTTGGGTGGTGGTCAAATGATGACGTGGGTGATCATGCTGGTATTGATGCTGGGGGGCGTGACGGCGCAGTTTCTCTTTCCCGCCCTCCCTATGATCGGTCAGGCCAAACCACCCTTTCTGCTTGCGGTTGTGATCTACTACGCGCTGAACCGAACGCCCAACACGGTGATGGTGGCGGGGCTTCTGGCGGGCGTAGTCCACGACGCGTTGACGGCCATACCGCTGGGCTATACGTCGTTGGTGTTTGTTCTGGTGGGCCTCCTGGCGGGGCGATTCCGAAGACTGGTGCTTGCGGAGTCACGCGTGACGGCCGGCTTCTTTGGTGCCGTGGGTGCTTTGGTGGTTCAGCTGGCTGTGTATGTGTTGCTGGCGCGCAGCGGGGTCGTATGGTGGCCGGTGGGCCGACTGACTGTGCGGTTGCTGGCCGGAGCATGCCTGGCGGCGGTGGCGACACCATTAACCTTTGCCGTGGCACGCCGGCTTGACCAGTGGGTCGGGAATGTAGAAATGCGGGAAATTATTGATGGAATTGAACAACCCAGTGGATGGTGAACAGCTGCGGCTGCGCCTGACAGTCGTGGTGATGTTTGTGGCCCTGTTGTTCCTGGCCGGCGCGCTGTGGCGCATCCAGGTGCTGCAGGTGTCTGAGCATACCGAGCGCCTGGATAGCCAGAGCATCCGACGGGTGCGACTGCCGGGTCTGCGTGGTGTGATCACCGACCGCAACGGGGTGCTCCTGGCTGACAACCGCCCGAGCTACTGTATGGCGATCTATGTGGAAGAGTTGCGCCAGCCGGGGCGTTGGGATAAGACGATTGAAGAGGTCGAACGGGTCGTTGCCGAGTTGAGCGACATCATGGGGGTGCCCCCCAATCTAACGAGCAGCGATTTGCGGACCCATATCCGGCGTCGGCTTCCGCTGCCCTTTCTGGCCTGGAGCGATCTTCCTCCCGAAGCGTTGGCGCGCTGGGCCGAGAGCGGTGTGACCTTTCCTGGGGTGGATATCCATATTGAGCCGGTGCGGGAGTACCCGCGCGGGACGCTGGCGGCACATGTCCTGGGTTATGTAGGTCGCTCCAAACTTATTCTCGATGAGAAAACCCCCTACCATTTCTACATGCCCGACATGGAGGGACAGTTCGGGGTCGAGCGTAGTTTCGACGTGCGGCTGGCCGGCGTGGCTGGCGGAAAGCTGTTGCGCGTGGATGCCTCTGGGTTCAGGCACAACGAGATGGCCGAACGTGAACCGAAGATGGGACAGGATATCCGCCTGACGTTGGATGCGGAGCTGCAGGCCCTGGCGGAGTCGCTTCTGGTGGGCGAGCGGGGGGCGGTGGTGATGCTTGACGCGCGCAATGGCGATGTGATTGCATTGGCGAGTTCGCCGACGTTCAACCCCAGTGCGATGCGCTCCCATTCCGAGTTGGCGAAGCTGTCACACGATCAGGACAAACCGCTCTTCAACCGCGCCATATCGGGGCAATACCCTCCCGGCAGCACGTTCAAACCGTTGGTGGCCATCACGGCGCTGGAGAACGCTGGCGTCTCGCCCAACACGCAGTTTGACTGCCCCGGCTACTTCGAGCTGGGCGGCGTTCGCATTCATTGCTGGAAGCGAAGCGGGCACGGCACCATCGCGATGCGAAAGGCGATCGAGCAGTCATGCAACAGCTACTTCTGCCAACTCGGCCTCAAGTCCACCTACGAGAGGATGTATCACATGTCCGATGCGTTTGGGTTTGGACGCTGTACCGGTATCGCTCTCGATTACGAAGCCAGTGGGCTGCTGCCGAACGACAGTTGGAAGCGCCGAACGCGGAAGGATGGATGGCGTAGTGGCGATACCTGCAACGTCTCAATCGGGCAGGGCGCGCTGCTAACAACCCCGCTACAGATGGCGCTCTTCGTGTCGGCAATAGGCAACGGCGGCTTCGTCTACACACCGCGCATTGTCCTGGAGCCATGGGAAGAGGGCAATCTGAGCCAGAGAATGGCGTGGAGCGATGAGACGCTTGCCACAGTGCGGGGCGGGATGTTTGATGTTGTCGAGGCCGAAACCGGCACGGGCCGTCGGGCGCGCATAGAGGGTATTGCGATGGGGGGGAAGACCGGTACGGCGGAGTACGGGCCGCGCGAAGCGCGTAGGAAGTACGCCTGGATGATCGCCTTTGCCCCGCATGAGAAGGCACGTTACGGCGTGGCGATCGTATTGGAAGATGCCATGTCGGGTGGGCGCAACGCCGCGCCACGCATGGCGAAGCTGATGGCGGGTGCGTTCCACTCGCAACCGGTCTTTCCCGATCCCGCCACCGAAGCCGCAGCGGCCACGGCTGATGGGGAGGTGGCGCTGTGAGGGAGTTTCTACGGCAACTGCGATTGTTACGCTATATGAGCGTGTCGATGTGTCTGGCCACGCTGCTGCTGCTGGTGGTTGGAATACTCTTTGTATACAGCTCTTGCTACATCAGCGACGACCTGCCGGTTCGGTCGCTCTACAAGCGTCAGATCTTGTGGGCCGTGGCGGGCATGGGTGCCTACCTCCTTTTCGCTGTAGCCGACTACCGTAGCCTGCGCCGCTGGTCGTGGTGGATCTATGCCGGCTGTCTACTCCTGCTCGTGGCCGTCTTGTTCGTGGGAACCACGCGGGAGGGCGCGCAACGCTGGCTGACGATCTTTGGGTTCGATGTGCAGCCCGCAGAGCCCGCCAAACTGGCGCTGATCATTGTCCTGTCGCGCCGCCTGGGGTTGCCGGGCATGTACTACGGTGAATGGCGCCGGCTGGGGTCCGTGCTGCTGCTGTTCTTCATTCCCGTGCTCCTGATCTTGAAGCAGCCTGACCTGGGTACGGCGATGGTTTTTGCGCCCATGACCTTTATCATGATGTATGGGGCCGGAGTGCCGTTGCGCATGCTGGGCCTGATCGCCCTGGTGGCTCTGTTGGGGGTGGGGTGTGTGTTGGGTGCGGTCTTTCTGCCCGAGAAGCTGGGTGCCACGCCTGAGGCGCAGGCGCGGATTACGGCCATGACCGGGCTGAGCGACTATCAGCGCAACCGTATCATGGTATTCTTTCGCGCGGACGAGGATCCGCTTGGGGCGGGGTGGAACAAGCTACAGTCCGAGATTGCCGTGGGCTCGGGAGGTTTGTGGGGCAAAGGATTCCGAAAAGGTACGCAGAATATTCTGGGCTTCCTGCCACGCACCGTGGCACCGAACGATTTTATCTACTCAGTGATTGCCGAGGAGACCGGGTTCATGGGGTCGATGGGGATTTTCGTCCTCTTCGGCACGCTTTTCTTTGGGGGATTTCGCGCGGCGATGACGGCGCGCGACAAGCTGGGACGCCTGCTCTGTTTGGGAGTGGTGTCGATGTTGTTCTGTCACGTCTTTATCAATATTGCGATGACAGTGGGATTAATGCCAATTACGGGGCTGCCGCTGCCCCTTTTGAGTTATGGCGGGTCGTTTATGATCGTGGTGATGGCGGCGCTCGGGCTAATGCAGAGCGTACACATACGGTCGCGACGGGTGGTTTATTGAGTTCTGAGATGAGTGAGGCAACCACGAAGACACAAAGGCTCGAAGTCAGGATAAGGTAGATTCGTGTCTTCGTGTCTTTGTGGTTGTTCTCGGCTGTGAATTGTACGTTCTGGCTTCACCTACATGGGTGGACGGGATGATTGGAGAAAGGGAGTAAGAAATGGTCTTAGGATTGAGTTTGAGGAAGCGCAACCGAACAAAGCGCGAAATTATTGTCAACGCGGAGAGTCTGGAGACGCGCGTGGCGATTCTGGAGAACGATCGCTTGGAGGAGTTCCAGGTGGAGCACCCGACGGAAGAGCGGATTGTGGGTAGCATATTCAAGGGGCGCATCCAGAATCTGGAGCATGATCTCCAGGCCGCCTTTGTGAATATTGGGCTGAAGAAGAATGCGTTCCTTCACTATTGGGACATGTTCCCCGACGATGAGATGCGCCTGGAGCGTGAAGAGGGCCCGCGTGGTAACGGCGGTGGCGACAACGGTGATGGCGATAGCGACAGTAGTGACAACGGTAACGGTGGCTCGAGCGGTGGTGGTAAGGGCGGCGGCCGACGTGGTCGTGGTCGTGGGCGCGGCCGTAGCGGTCGTGGTGGCGGCGGAGGCGGCAAACGCCAGCGACTCTCCAACGAGGAGATCGAGAAGCGTTTCCCCCCCGGCTCCGAGATTGTGGTTCAGGTTACGAAAGGAGCGATCGGGACAAAGGGCCCCCGCGTCACAGCGAGTCTGAGTCTGCCCGGTCGCTTCCTGGTCCTCATGCCGGGCTCGAAGCTCAAGGGCGTCTCCCGTAAGATCGCAGATGGCGAGGAGCGGGCGCGTTTGAAGAAGGTCCTGGTCCGCCTGGAACCGCCAGCGGATACGGGACTGATCGTGCGGACGGCGGGTTCCGGCACCAGCAAGCGTGCGTTCGTGCGCGATCTGCGCGGCTTGATTGCTTCGTGGGATGAGCTGCGCGAAAACATCATCGAGAAACAGGGCCCGTGCTGCGTCTACCAGGAACCCAATCTGGTGGAACGCGTCATTCGCGACTGGCTGACCGAGGATGTCGATCGCATCGTGGTCGACAATCCTGACAAGCATGACGACATTAAGAAGATGGCGGGCAATATTTCACGCCGGGCCCGTTCGCGCGTCACAAAGTATGATGGCGAGTTACCGATCTTCGATCACTACAGCGTCGAATCTCAGATCAGCGATGCCTTTCGGCGCAAGGTGACACTCAAATCGGGGGCCTATCTGGTATTCGACGAGACCGAGGCGCTGATCGCGATCGATGTAAACACCGGACGCCATAAGGGTCATGGCTCACAGGAGCAGGCCATCCTGGAGGTAAATACCGAGGCGGTCGAAGAGGTCGCACGCCAACTGCGCCTGCGCAACATCGGCGGACTGGTGCTGATCGATCTGATCGATATGAAGTCTCGCAAGCACCAGAATACGGTGTATCGTGCCATGCGCGCCGCTTTGAAACGCGATCGGGCGCGGACGAATGTCCTCCAGATTTCCGAGCTCGGCATCATGGAGATGACTCGCCAGCGTGCTGAAGAGAGCCTGCTCTCCTCGGTCTACACCGAGTGCCCCTATTGCCGCGGACGCGGCGACGTCAAATCAGGTTTGGCCATGAGCGTGGATGTACAACGCCAGATCGCGGCGGTGATGCGTAAGCGAACCAACCGCGGCAAGACGCTTAAGCTACAGGTCGTGGTGCATCCGAGCGTGCTCGAACGCTTCCGTGAGGAGGATGAACAGGTCCTGATTGAGCTGCAGGCGCGCTTCGAGGGGTCGCTCAGTTTCCGATCGGATCCGACCCGACATGTAGAATCGTTCCAGATTCGGGATGCAGAGACAGCCGATGTGTTGTATACGACTGTTGACCATTAGGCATGAATGGCAATTAGATAAGGCGAGTGTGGGGTAGGATCTGGTGGCGGATTGCGGACGACATGTATGTGAGTGTGTGAGTATGTGGGGTAAGAGGAGACATCCAGTCGTGGTGGGGCTTGTTTCACACACACACTCACGTTCTCACGTACCCACCCGCGCGGCGTATGGACGGTCGATGGTCGGTGGTCTGATTGCTGGCTGGATGCTCAGCTTGGCGGTATCGGTCGGGGCGGCAACATCGGTCGTGGAGGAGGTGGTGTCGCCTCCGCCTGTGGGGCAGGTTGAGATCGAAGCCGATAAACTCGAGTACGACGACGCCTCGGGTTGGGCCGAGGGAACGGGCAACGTTCGCGTGCGCCGCAGTATGGACAGTTTGACGGCCGACTACGTGCGGGTCAACATGAGCAGTGAGGAGGCCGAGGCCTTTGGAAATGTGGTGTTGACGCGACCGACCGGTGTGACGCGGGGAGCCCATCTCGTCTACAATTTCAGGACGCAGCAGGGCGTCTCCGAGGATATGGGGGGGGTGGCGGCACCGTTCTACTGGGTTTCGGAGTCGGCCGAGCGCGTGTCGACCAACACCTATGTGTTGCACGATGCCGAGGTAACAACCTGTCAATACCCAGATCGGGGACGGCATTTCCATGTCAAGGCCCGCGAAATCACCATCCGCCCCGAACAGTGGATGAAAGCCAAGCACGCGGTCTGGTATTTTGGACGTGTGCCGAGTTTCTATCTACCCTACTGGCGCCGCAGCTTGAAGGATGCGGGATGTGGATGGCAGATCGAGCCTGGCTACAGCACGCGCATGGGGGCCTACGCGCTGTCGACCTACGGCTGCACCGTATTGCCGTGGCTGCGTACTGAAACCCACCTTGACTACCGGACCCGTCGCGGTGTGGGGGTGGGACAGGGCTTTCAGTGGCATCAGCCCGGCACGACCTGGTCGGGTGATATCGATCTCTATTACCTGGACGATAAGCGGCCGATTGATCCTGATGAGGATGCGGCGACCTCCGATATTGGCCACAGCCGCCATCGCATCCGACTGCGCCATAGCTATTATCCGAGCGTGAACAATTACGTCCTGCTACAGGCCTTCCACCTCAGCGATACGGATGTGCAGGAGGATTTCTTTGAGAGCGAATATCGGTATGGCTATCAGCCCGACAACTACCTCATTTATACGCATCGTGGCGATGGTTATCTTGCCCATTTGCAGGTACGCAAGCGGCTAAACGACTTCTATTCGAAGATGGAGCGCTTGCCGGAGCTGTCGGTGGACGTCTTCAGGCAGCCCATTGGCACGTCTGGCTTCTACTACGAAGGGGCGGCCTCGTTGGGATATCTTCAGCAGAACTGGGACGAGTCCAGCACGGCGGAGGACTACGCATCGGTGCGCGGGGATACGTCGCACCGTTTCTATTATCCCTACAAGCTCTGGGGTTTTCTCAACATGGTGCCGCGCGTGGGCTATCGCGGGACATGGTACTCGGACGGGGTCGATGGCGGCGGCGTTCGTACGCTGGTGGAGTTGGGGCACGAGGTCTCCTTTAAGGCGTTCAAGATCTGGCCGCAGGTGGGGGCGTCGCAGAGCGCTTACCGGCACATTGTGGAGCCCTATGCCAACTACACCTATAGTCCCAATTATGGGCTGACCCCGTCCGAGATTCTCCAGTTCGATGGCGTTGACACGTTGGGTGAGGGGCATTTCGTGGAGCTGGGCGTACGCAACAAATTGCAGACCAAGCGCGGTGACCGCGCCACCGATCTTGCGGACGTGGATATCTTCACATACTACAGTATCGAGCGGCCCGACGGTGAAGACGCGGTGGAAGATATCTATCTCGACAGTGAGTTCTATCCGCTGGCGGGGACACGGCTCGATCTGGATGGACGCTTCAATGTTCCGGAGCGGTCGCTCGAAGAGTTCAACACGCGCCTCTGGTTGTGGCAGGACCAGGTCTGGTCGGCCTCACTGGAGCAGCGCTATCTCAAGGATCGCAGCCGCCTCTGGGCGGCCACTCTGAACTGGAAGCGTAACGCCCGCTGGGGATACGAAACGTTTGTTCGCTACGAGGGCGAGGCGTCGCGTTTGGAGGAGTACGGGGGGTATGTGCAGCGTAACTACGATTGTCTCTCGTGGCGCAGTGGAATAGAGATTCGACCGGGCTATGCCCGTAGCGATGGTAGTGAGCGAGACGATGAATGGCGCGTCATGATCGAATTTTGGCTGACGGCGTTTCCCGGTGCGCGCATGCGTGTGCGGTAGGGTAAGGGTGTTCCCGGATGGGTTGGTTAATGGTAGTGGGGGTTTGAAATGGAGTATCTGGTAACAGGTGGAGCGGGCTTTATTGGATCCAATATAGTGAGGCACTTGGTGGGTGAGGGGAAGTCGGTGCGGCTGTTGGACAACCTCGCCACGGGGCGCCGGGTCAATATTGAAGATGTGCTGGGCGACGTCGACTTCATTGAGGGTGATATTAGGGATGCTGAGACCGTCAAGCGCGCTGTGGATGGGGTGCGCTATGTGCTCCACCTAGCCGCCCTGCCATCGGTGATCCGCTCGGTCAACGATCCCGTGACCGCCAACGAGATCAACATCAACGGCACGCTCAACATGCTGGTGGCCGCGCGTGATGCTGGCGTCGAACGGTTTGTTTTCACCTCGTCTTCCTCCGTCTACGGCAACACCCCCACGCTACCAAAGCGCGAGGACATGACCCCCATGCCGCTGTCGCCCTACGCGGTCCAAAAGCTGACGGGCGAGCACTACTGCCGTGTCTTTCATCAGCTCTATGGATTGCAGACCATCTGCCTGCGCTACTTCAATGTCTTTGGTCCACGCCAAGATCCTGCCTCACAGTACTCCGCTGTGATACCTCTCTTTGTATCGGCGCTGCAGAACAATCAGGCACCGACCGTGCATGGCGATGGCGAGCAGACGCGCGATTTCACCTATGTGGGGGATGTGGTCAAAGCGAACCTGTGTGCCTGCATGGCACCCGAGGAAGCGGTGGGCGGCGTCTACAACGTGGCCTATGAGAAGCGTACCTCGATCAATCAGATGGCGCTGACGCTGGCTCGGCTGCTGGGCAAGGATATTGCCCCGCAGCATGTCGCAACGCGAGCGGGCGATGTGCGTGATTCACAGGGCGATCCCACCGCCGCTCGGACACGGTTGAAGTGGACGGCGGAGACGACGGTTGAGGAGGGGTTGAAACAGACCGTTGCATTCTACGTGGGGGCATGATGGACGCGGGAGACAGCATACTATTTGGAGAGGATCCCGAGGAGGGGATTGTAGCAGTGGAGCTCGTGGCGGGGGCGTCCGGACAGGGCCGCATGTCCGTGTTCGTGCGCGATGGTGCCCATGTGACCCACCACGAGGAGCCCTTTGAACCCTTTGTGGTGGCGACCGAAGGCACCCTGGACGGCTGCCCGGTTCCGTGCTCGACCACCACGCTGGCAGGCAAGGGACCGCTCAATACGCTAGGTACCTTCGCCAACTGGAATGATTGCCGCAAGGCGGCCGCATGGCTCTCCAAAGAAAGCGGCTACAGCCCATCCGATGGTGGAGCGCCCTATCTCTCCCCCAATGATCCGGTGCAACAGTACCTGATGCGCTCGGGTAAGACCCATTTCCTGGGCATGCAGGCCGACGATGTCAACCGGATGCAGGTGGATATCGAGTGCATCACGACGCCGGGTTATGACTTCTGCAATGCGGACCGAGCGGGCGATGAAATCGTGGCGATCGCGATGGCGGATCCCTCGGGCTGGGTCGAAGTGCTCTCAGGCACGGAGATGGATGAAGCGACGATCCTGCGGCGCTTTTCCGAGATTGTACAGGAGCGCGATCCGGACGTGATTGAGGGACACAACATCTTCAATTTCGATCTGCCCTACATTGTAGCCCGTGCGGCCTACAGGGAGGTGCGGTTGACGCTGGGGCGCGATGGCAGTGAGCCATCGGGGCGTCCCAGTCGCATCTCAATTGGAGAACGCTCCCTCGCCTATACGCGCTTTGAAATCTATGGCCGCCACGTCGTCGACACGCTGTTTTTGGTGCAGGCTTATGACATTACGCACCGTTCGTTGGCGGGTTTCGGCTTGAAAGATGTGGCCATCCATTTCGGCGTGGCGGCTGAGGATCGGACTTATGTCGAGGGGAGCCGCATCTCGGATATCTACCGTGAGGATACCGAACGGATCATGCGCTATGTCCGCGACGATGTGTGCGAGACGCGCGATGTCAGCCGACTGCTGTCTCAGAGCAGTTTTGTGCAGGCCCAAGCGCTACCCTATTCGTACCAGAATATCTGTGTGCGCGGGACGGCCACGAAAGTGGATGCCCTAATGATGCGCGAGTACCTGCGGCGGGGTTATGCGCTGCCGCGTCCGGATACGGCCCGTCCGTTTGAGGGTGGCTACACCGATATGTTCAGAACCGGTGTGATTCTGAATGTGCATCACTGTGATGTGCGTTCGCTCTATCCCTCGCTCATGCTGACGCGAAACCTGGCACCGCGCACGGATGAGTGTGGCGTCTTTCTGGATCTCTTGCGGACGTTGCGCGATTTTCGGGTGGAGACCAAGGCCAAGATGCAGGCCGCTACGGACGCGCAGGAGCGCGCCCAGTATGATGCGTTGCAGACAACCTTTAAGATTCTGATTAACTCGTTCTACGGATACCTTGGTTTTGGCCAGGCGCGCTTCAGCGATTTCGATGCGGCCGAGCGGGTCACCGCGGATGGCCGTGAACTGCTACAGCAGATGATCGACTGGCTCAAGGCGCATGGGGCGGAGCCGATTGAGATTGATACGGACGGCATCTACTTCGTGCCCCCGGCGGACTGCTTGGCCGATGGTGAGGCTGAGGCGCATCTCGCGGCTTTCCGAAAGGCATTTGCGGCTGATCTCCCCCCTGGGATCGATGTGGAATTCGACGGTGAATACCGCTCGATGTATAGCTACAAGATGAAGAACTATGCTTTGCTCGCGAAGGATGGTACGACGACGATCAAGGGCGGGGCGCTCAAATCGCGCGGTCTCGAGCCGTTCCAGCGTGATTTCATGAAGCGGATGCTGCGATTGCGTTTGGAGGGCCGCGAGAGTGAGCTACCGGCCCTGCGGACCGAGTTCGAGCGGGCGATCCAGCACCGTGAATGGCCGATTGAGAAACTAGCCAAACGAGAGATGCTCCAGGAGTCCCCA
This sequence comes from Lentisphaerota bacterium, assembly GCA_013203785.1. GTDB lineage: Bacteria > Verrucomicrobiota > Kiritimatiellia > UBA8416 > JABMPJ01 > JABMPJ01. The sequence goes on from JABMPJ010000174.1 coordinate 17,744, forward strand.
AAATCCTACGCCAGTAAGATCGGTCGTGGGGCACGCTCACGTGCCGCGGCATACGAACTGGCGCTCAAAGCCGAGCGGGAGTATCGCTCGGGCGACTATGTCTCCTATTATGTCATCGGAGACAAGAAGAGCGTATCCGTACACCAGAGCGCCAAGCTCACCTCCGAGTGGGATCCAAAAAGCCGGGACGAGAATGTGGCGTACTATCAAGGAAAGCTGGACGCGCTCTGCAAGAAATTTGAGGTGCCGGAGACGGCCGAGACGCAGGGAGAGCTCTTCTAGCGGAGATCGGAAATCGGAGATGGGAGGTCGGATGATGAGCAGGACAAAAGCAGGGTTTACACTACTGGAGATTCTGGTGGTGGTGTTGATTATCACGATCCTAGCGACGGTGGTGGGTGTGAATGTGGCCCACCGGCCGGGTGAAGCCCGGCAGGCCGCGGCCCAGGCCCAGGTCGGAAATTTCAAGACGGCGCTACAGATGTATCGCATGGACAACGGACACTACCCATCCCAGCGGCAGGGACTGTGGGCACTCTGCGTGCCCTCGGATGACGACCCACGGCCGACCACTTTTCCGGAGGGCGGCTACCTGGATTCACCGCGCCTGCCGCAGGATCCGTGGAAGCACGACTATGTCTACCTCCTGCCGGGCCCTCCAGGCTTCGCCTACGAGATCGTCAGCTATGGTGCCGATGGCGAGCCCGACGGCGAAGGAGAAGATGCTGACATTTCCAGTGCGGCATTAGAGTAGGGTGGCGTTCTCATCGGCCCAACGCGTTTAGGACGATCGACTTCAGATCGGCATGAATCTTGCCGTTGGTGGCGATGCATTGGAGGCGGAAGCCTGGTTCGCGCTGAAGTGTTTCCACCTGTCCGCCGGCCTGACGGACGATGAGGGCGGCGGCGGCGACATCCCAGAGAAAGATGCCGGTTTCCACATAGCCATCTGCCCGTCCGGCCGCCACATTGCACATGTCGAGTGCGGCGGAGCCCATAATGCGCGGGCGCTGGACATGCTCTGCAATCGCGTTGAAGACTGAGAGCGGGGGGACGCGCTTATCCTTGTGGCGGTCGACGCCGGTTACGACGAGTGCCTCCCGGATGGCGCTCGTATTCGACACGTGAATCGGCTCGCCGTTGCGGGTAGCTGGCGACTCACAGGTAGCGGCGTAGAGTTCACCGAGGGCGGGCGCATAGACCACGCCCGCGATGGGGCGACCGTTGTGCAATACCCCGATCGAGCAGCACCACAGAGGAAGGCCGTGCGAGAAGTTGACGGTTCCATCGATCGGGTCGATCACCCAGAGTGTGTTGTCGGATGGCGTGGGCCACAGCAGGTCACTCCCGTCGGCGGGTGGGGGCGCCACATGGCCATGGTCATCCTCTTCGCCCAGAATATCGTGGTCGGGGAAGGTGGCGCGGACCGCCGATTCCACGATGGCCTGACACTCCACATCCAACTTCAGCTTCACATCGTGGTGGGTGATGGCGTTGGCGTCCTGGCGCCGGTGGATATTGGCCAGGGCGTGGTCCCCGGCCAGACGCGCGGCCGCCGTGGCGCAGGCGAGGAGATCGGCGGGTGAGGTGGTATCGGGCATGGGCTTCTCTCAGCCCCCCACCGTCGCTGGCTTGACCCAGTCGGAGTGTTGGGCGGCATCACTGAATTTCATGGAGACGGTGTTGGAGATGCCCTTTTCCTGCATGGTGACGCCGTAGAGGACATCGCTGGCCGCAATGGTTTGACGGTTGTGCGTGATGACCACGAACTGGGAGTACTGAAGGAAATCTTTCAGCACGGTCACAAAGCGACCGATGTTGGAGTCGTCGAGGGCGGCATCGAGTTCGTCCAGCAAACAGAAGGGTGCCGGCTTGATCATGTAGATCGCGAAGAGCAGAGAGACGGCGGTCATGGTGCGTTCGCCACCGGAGAGCAGCGAGACGCTTTGGAGCCGCTTTCCCGGCGGGCGCGCAATGATCTCAATGCCGGACTCAAGGATGTCGTCTTCGTCGAGCAGCACGAGGCGGGCGGAGCCCCCTCGGAAAAGGCGCTTAAACATCTCTTCAAAGTTGGTGTTCACCTTGGTGAACGTTTCGCGGAACATCTCAGAGGTGGTGACGTTGATCTTCTTGATCAGCTCCATGAGCTGCTGCTTGGAGTTGACCAGGTCTTCCTCCTGCTCGGTCAGGAAAGCGAAGCGTTCCTGTAGCTCCTGGTATTCCTCAATCGCGACCAGGTTGACCGGTCCCATGGCGTCCAGTTTGGTGCGCAGTTCGGCGATGCGGGTTTCAGATTCTTCGAGCGGTGGTAGCTCTTGGGGCTCCTCGGGTTCGGCCATGACGGTGTCGACGGAGATGCGGTAGTCGGATGTGATGCGGTCGAGCAGGTTCTGGCGCTGCATGCTGGTTTCGGTACGGCGGATATCGAAGCGAGCGATGCTTTCACGCATCTCTTCGGCCTGCTTGCGACGCTGGCTGAGATGGCCGTCCATCTGGTGCAGCGCTTCGGCTTGTTTCTCCTGATTGCGGCGCAGGCTCTCGGCCTTGGTGAGATTGGTTTGGACGATGGTTTCTAGCTCGATCAGGCGGTTGCGGGCGGTTGCGATCTCCTTCTCGAGCCGCTCGATGTTAACGCTATAAGACTCGAGGCCCTCAGAGCGTCCGCGTATGGATCCGTCCAATTCTTCGACCCGCGCGGCCAGTGTGGCGCGTTGGGAATCGAGGTGCTCGCTCTTCTGGCGTAGGCCGGCGAAGCGAATGCGGCTGTCGGTCAAGGTGGACTGGAAATCGCCGGAGCGGTCTTCAAGGGCCCGCAAATCATGGGTCTGCTCCTGCAGTCGAACGGAGGCCTGCTCGCGGTGGCTGCGCGCCTCATCAAGGCGGGCGATAATGGCTTCGCGCTCAGTGCCGCCACCCGCCTGCTCCTTGAGCAGCGTGTCGAGTTCATAGGTGACGGTCTCGAGCCGTTTACGTGCGGTCTCCGCTTCGCGCGTGACGACCTGGCTTTCGCCCTCCTTCTGCGCCACGCTGCGTTCGGTCTCGGCCAGTTTCCGGCGAGCGTCGGTCAGGGCGGTGCGAAGTTGGTCATGGGCCGTGCGCGCCTCGACCAACGCATCGTCGTTGCGGGAGAGCTGGCTGTTGAGGTCGGCGGCCGTGCGGCGGCCCTCATCGAGGGCGTAGGTGCGCGCCAAGGGGTTGGAGACCGACTTGTCGGGCATCCAGAGCTCGGCCGCGCCTGCGCTACTGAACAGCTGCCCTGTGAGCGTAACGGCCACGGCACCGACAGGGAGTGCGGATGGGTCCAGGGCGTCCACGACGAGGACATTGCCGATCAAGCGCTCAAGAATGGTCCGGACGACGTCAGAACAGGTGACATGGTCCATGAGACGATTGCCGGAGAGAGGCTGGGGCGGGGGGACGGGAAGTTCGGCCACGAGGAGGCGGGCGGTGCCAGCCTGTTTGCTTTCGAGGGCCCGCAGGATGGTGACGGCGGTGGTGGGGCTGATCACGATCACAGCATCCAGCCAGGCACGCAAGGCGGATTCAAGGGCGCGACGATAGTCGGTCGGGACTTGGATCTGCATGGCGAGGGGGCCGAGCACGTCCTGGCGATTGATTTGGAGGGGGTTATCCTCGCTCAGAACGAGCTGTGAACCGGGCGGAAAATCTTCAGCGGCGGCCTCGTCTTCGGCCAGGAGATCTAGCCGGGCACCGGTAGCGGCCAGTTTGGAGCGCAGCTCGCTGCTGTGTTGCTGGAGCGAATCGGCGCGTTGGCTGGCGTCACTCTGCTCCTGTTCGGCGGCAGTGACATCGCGGCGGGCGCGGTCAAGGCCCGCCTGCATATCTTCCAAGAGGGTTGTCATCTCGGTGCGACGGCGCTGGTGAGTCTCGGCGGCACGGGTGACCTGTGATTTTTCAGCGGTGAGTCGCTCGCGCTGCAGGACGGTGGCCCGCTCGCGGTTCTCGATCTCAACCAGCTCATTCTGTAGGCGCGAGGCGAGGCCTTCAAGCGACACGCTATCCTCGCGCAGTTTCTGGATGGTGCCACGGGCACTATCTATCTGCTGGCGATGGGTGTCGAAGGCCGTCTGGTTGGCGGCCAATTCTTCCTCGGCGGCGCGGCGGCCCTGCTGGGCGGTCTGGAGCTGCTCATCCAGGGATATCAGGAGCTGGCGCTTATCGTGGCTCTGGCGTTGAGCCTCTTCAATCTCGGCCGTGTCGCGCTGGGAGAGGGCGCGGTATTCCCCTATACGCTGGCCGTTGGTCTCGATCAGCTCGCGGGTATGATCGAGCTGGGTGCGAGCCTGCACACCCGCTTCGAGAACGGTACCAATTTCGCGCTGGGTCTCCATCTGGGCCTGGCGCAGGCCTGCGCTATCCTGCTCGGTGTGCTCAATCTCCGCCTGGGCCTCGCTCAGTTTGGTCTTGAGGGCGTTCGATTCAGCCGCAATCTCCGCAATATCGCGATCATAAGTCTTGACCCGGTTGCGCGTGGTAAAGAGATCGAGCACCTGGAGCTCGTCGCGGAAATCTTTATAGCGTTTGGCCTTGCCCGCCTGGCGCTGGAGAGAGCCGATCTGGCGCTTGACTTCGGTGATGACATCGGAGAGGCGCAATAGGTTGGCCTCGGTCTGATCCAGTTTGTTCATGGCCTCGCGCTTGTCGGCCTTGAATTTGGTGATGCCGCTGGCCTCCTCGAAGACGGCACGGCGGTCCTCGGGCCGGGAGCTGAGGATCTGATCGATGCGGCCCTGCTCGAGGAGCGAGTAGGTGCTGGTACCGACACCGGTGCCCATAAAGAGGCGCTTGATGTCTTTGAGGCGGCAGGGGGTCTTGTTGAGGAAGTACTGGCCTTCGCCAGAGCGGAAGACGCGACGGGTGATGGTGACTTCATGGTAATCGGTGCCGAGCGACTCCTCGCAGTCGGCGAAGGTGACACTGACTTCCGCCATACCGAGCGGCTTACGGGCATCGGTCCCATTGAAGATGACATCTTCCATTTTGCTGCCGCGCAGCGCCTTCGCGCTTTGCTCGCCCAGGACCCAGCGCAGCGCGTCCGAAATGTTGCTTTTTCCGCAGCCGTTGGGGCCGACGATGGCGGTCATACCGGGTTCGAAATCGAGCTTGGTTTTCGCCATGAAGCTCTTGAATCCGTTCATTTCTAACTGCTTCAAATACACGGCCACTCCCCTACCAAAAATCACTCCAGCTACAGACGTGATGATCTATATCATGGGGTGGGGGTTGCATCAACCGCAATGCGTGGTGTTTCGGGCTGTTTGGGGGTTCTGGTCGAAGCAGGAGAGGGAGAGAACCACGAAGACACCAAGGCACGAAAAGGAGGAATGGAGTGCTCCACAGTGCGGACGGTGAGTGGAGCTGCTTTGCTCAAGGTTTACGCATCAGCAGCTTCCAAACGATGAGCCAAATGAGAATGGCAGCGATGCTAATGGCCAGGACGAGGGGGGCTCCTTTTTGCCATACCAGAATGACGGCGGTCGACGTCCAGAGCCCGCCACCCATGAACGGCTCGTGGAGGAGCTGTTTGTAGCCGAAAGCGGAGGCAGCGGGCGTCTTGCGTTCGGGGTCGGCGACACGCAGGAGGAGCAGACCGGTCGCGGTGACACCCATCGATTGGCCCATCTCGGCGATGGCGCGCTCAAACCAGGCGTTGGGAAGGAGGCGCTTGGCCAGCCACATGACGCAGAAGACGTTCCAGGCGATACCGGCCAGGATGATCAGGAGGAAGGGCAGCCAGCCCTGGGCGATGACATCGATGCGGATGGTGGCGATGGCGGCCACCACAAGAAAATCGAGGGCGAGACCTCCCACACGCTGCATGAGATGGTGATCGATGGGAGTCACCTTGGCAAAGCGGTCCATCCCGAGCTGTACGAGCAGGCCGCCGATCATGCAGAGCGGAAAGAGGGGGAAGGCGCGCATAATCTCGTGGTCGCCCAAGCCGGGTATGTGTGATTCAATCCAGATGAGTCCCAGTTTTAGACCATACCCCAGCAGGATGGCGATCCCGATCACGGCGACATGCAGCGTGAGGGCATCGATCGAGTCGGGCGAAACGGTGAGGCTACCTGCCGAGGGACGGTCTTCGGGTAGATAGACCCCGGTTAGGTCGGATTCCTTGAAGTCCTCGATATTTGTGTTCCGTTTGAGAACACCGGTTCGTACGGCCCAGTTCACAAGGGCCATGCCCACGATGATGGCTGAGATCATGCCCGCCGTAGCAGCGGCCAGGCCGAAGTCGAGTCCGGCCTCCCATCCCATCTTGGTAAACGTGTCGCCCAGCCCTCCGGCGGTACCGTGGCCACCCTCGAATCCGACCGGTACGATTACGCCGAAGAGGGGGTTGGTCTTAAAGAGCGGTTTGAGCAGTAGCAGGACCAGTCCCAGGCCGACGACGTATTGGCCCCAAGCGACGATCTGGCCGTAGGCGAGCTGGGGCCCGGCCTCTTTCCAAATGCGGGAGAGGGGCGGAATGGTCACTCCGAGGAAGAGGGCGGCGAAGACGACGTTGATCAGGAGCCCTGGCAACCGCCCCCATCCGGCGATCCAGCCGCCCATCGCCTCGCGGCCGACGAGCTGGATGAGCAGGAGGCCGATGAAGCCGGCGATGACGGAGGCGGGGAGGTAGAGGCGCTGCATGAGCCGACTCTTCACACGGATGAATTTACCCAGCGCAAGCAGGAGGCAGAGTAGGCAGAAGGATTGAATCACGGTCATAGGGGCTCCTGGGTCAACTGAGTGGGGATACGGGGTGAGGAAAGCTTCCGTTGTGGCGGAAGGCGCGGATGGCGTCGATGCTCTGCTCGGCCTTGCGCTGGACAGCTTCAAGGGTGTTGAAGGCGTTGTGGGGAAGGGCGATGACATCGCTGCGGCGCGTCAGGGCCAGAATATCGGCTACGGCAGTGATAGCGGCCGCATCGGGATCTTGATCGCGCAGAGCAACCGCGAGGGTCTTCTCCTCGGCGTAGACATCGAGCCCCACCCCGGCCAGCGTACCTTCCTCGAGTAGCCGCAACAGGTCTCCTGCGGGTGAAAATTCGCCGCGTGCGATGTTGATGAAGAGGGCCCCGGGTTTGACCAGACGGAGGGTGTCGTAACAAAAATAGCGATCGTTGACCGGGGTCAGGTTCATGGCGCAGACGATGATGTCGGCGTGGAGCAGACCGTCGCGCGGTGAGACATAATGGACGCGCTTGTGGCGCTCGACCAGGTCGACACCGCGTACATCCATCTCGAGTCCGCGCGCTATCTTAACGACCTCGCTGCCGATGTTGCCCACCCCGAAGACGGTGATCGCTCGCGCTTTGCATTCGCGGCCGGTGATGTTGTCGCGGTGGAAGCGCTCAAACTGCTGTACCTGTTGAGGCAATTTACGCAATAGGGCCAGCCACAACAGAGCCGCCTGCTCGGCGACGGCTCGATTGCAGTAGAGTGGCAGGTAGCCCGCCGGAACCGGGGCATCGAGGGCCTTAAGCCAGGCGGCGACGTGGTCGTAGCCTGTCGAACGGGTCAGGAGTCCGTCAATGGCACGCCCCCAGCCGGCCGGAAGCTCGGATTGGGTGCGGACGCTGATAATGGGTGCGGGGGGACTGGCGTCACGCGCTTCCTGGATCGTCTTCCACGTGAAGCCGGCGTGGAGCTTGGCGGGGAGAAAGCTGCGTAGGGCGGCGGCTTCCTCGGCAAAGGCTTCATAGAAGTAGATGTCGTAGGGCGTCTTCATGGTGGGCTATTTCTCCGTGAACGTATAGGAGCCGTCCCAATCGGGGGGGGGTGGCTGAGTGCGGAAGGCCTGGCAGCGGGCGATGAAAATGGCGGAAGGAGCGTCGCCTTGGGAGGCCGCTTGCTGGAAGGCTGCTTCAGCGCTGTCCCATTTTTGCTGACCGTAGTGAGTGTAGCCGGCGGCAAAGAAGGCCAGGCGCGCTTGCTGTTCGGCGTTGAGCGACGCGGTGGCCCCCACAAACTCGCTGATGGGAACGGCGTGGTCCTTGCCCTTGACGCGTACGCGGTCGATGGGGCGGAAGGTGTAGGCTGCACCAGCTTCGGCTGCGGTCACATCACTGGCTAGGACACGGGTGTCGTACCGTTTGTTGGCCGATTCAAGACGGGCGCCGAGATTCATGACATCGCCCATGGCGGTGTAGTTCATGCGCTCTTCAGAGCCCATGTTACCCACCACGAGTGCGCCGGTGCTAAGCCCGGCACGGAAGAAGATGTCGCTGCTGCATCCGAGGGCAAGGAATTCTGGTTGCAGTTCGGCCACACGCTGCTGCATGCGGACGACGGCCTGGCAGGCGCGTGCGGCATGGTCGGGCAGATCATTGGGCGCGCCGAAGATGGCCACGATCTCATCGCCGACGAATTTATCCACAAAGCCGCCCTCGTCAATGATGATACGGGTCATCGCGTCGAGGTAGAGATTCATGAAGGCGACGAGTGGCTGTGGTTCCAGCTTCTCGGAGGTGTTGGTGAAGTCGGCTACATCAGAGAAGAGGACGGTGCCGATGCGGCGCTCACCGCCAAGCTTAACCTGGTCGGGATGGTTGATCAGGGTGCGCACAACGCTGCGGTCGAGGTAGTGCTCAAAAATATTTCGGACCAGCTTTGAATGGCGTCGCTCCGCGATGTAGTTGATCAGCGTGGCACCCACAAAGGTGAGCGCGACGCCTAATACAAGCGGGACGATCTCAATGAAGCAGTGGCGACTGGCAAGCAGGAAGCGGCTGCCGACGGTCAGAGCGGTCAGGACGATGAGCGTCAGGAGAAGCCCGAGCGTGGTGTGGCGCGTGCCGTGGGTGATGCAGCCGGTGACGAGCGAGAGCAGGAGCACGAGCCAAAGCGTGGTGGATCGACTGATGCGCCGCACGGCATCGCCGCGCAGCAAGTTGGCCAGGGCGGTGGCTTGGATCTGGACGCCGGGCACCGAGCGGGAGAGTGGGCTGGCCTTAACATCGAACAGGCCGGTCGCGCTGGATCCCACATAGACGATCTTGTCCTTAAATAAGTCTGGGTCGAGTGAGGGGTCGATGCCAGAGACCCTCTCGGTCTGGGCCTTCAGGACCGCGTAGGCCGACGTCGAGACAAAGGGACTCTCCTGTCGTTCCGGCATGCGGTACCACCAGAGATAAAAGGAACGATTGGGCTGAGTGGGGATGCGGGTCAGGCCAAGCTGTAGGGCATTGGGGAGTAGCGCCAGCTCGGGGCGGCCGCCGCGATCCCATGCCGCTGCTGTGGCCGCGTTCATGACGGTTGTGTCGCCAAGACGCGCCATGAGAGGAATGCGACGGACCACATTGTCGTCGTCGGGGTCAACATTAGCAAAGCCGAGCGTGCGACTGGCGGCGATGAGCGCGGCGGATGGAAGCGCGGCCGCCGCGTGGTTGACGCCGGGGGGGGCGGAGGGGAGCGCCACGAGGTCGATGCCGGGAACCTTGAGGAGGGCGGCTGCCTCATCTTCAGGGGGTGCCAGACCCGCTTTCTTGAGAACGTAGGTGTGGATCACGCGTCCACTGCGCGCGGTGGCCTCGACCAGGCCCGCATCGGATTCGGCGCCGGAGATATCACGCTCGATATCTGGCTCCGTGAACAGCATGTCGAAAATAACCGCGTCGGCACCGGCTGTGGTGAGGAAGTCTATGATGGCACCGTAGATTGAACGGGGCCATGGCCACTGGTAGTTGATCAGGGATGAGACATATTCGAGCGAATCCTGGTCGATCTCGACAATGACAATATCATCGGGAAGCTCCGCGGTGGGTGTCGCACGCAGTGAGCGGAAGCGTAAGTCGAGGGTCTTGAGCTCGAGTGGCTCCAGGGTGTCGTGGTAGGTCAGATGCCCGATGATCGCGGCGGCGGCGGCTCCGATCAAAAGTCCTTTGAGGACCCGCTTCAGGGTCCGCCTGGCATCCGTGTCGCTCACCTCAGTCCGCCCTTGGGCTTGTTGTGCTCATCCAAAACGAGGACGAGGGGGTGGTGGGCCTTGAGTTCCGCTTCGGTGAGGATGCAGAAGGTGAAAATGATGAGTCGGTCACCGACCTTGCCTTTGTAGGTCGTGGCACCGTTGAGCCCGATAACACCGGAACCGCGTCTACCCACGATGGCGTAGGTTTCGAACCGCTCGCCGTTGTCGACATTGGCCACCAGGATCTTCTCATAGGGGGAGATCTTAACGGCCTCCATCAGGTCGGGATCCATCAAAAGGCTGCCCTCGTATTCGAGATCAGATTCGGTGACACGTGCCATATGTAATTTTGATTTCAGTAATATCGACTGCAACGTAACCCCCTCCAAAGACTGGTCGCTCAGAACAGACGCACCATATCGCAGGCGGCGGGGCCTGAACAAGGATAGAAGTGCTTGACCGCGGGGGGCGTCGGACTATGCTCGTGGATTGACTACGTGTTCAATCGGGGCCGGATCACACCTGTCCCACCAAGGAGAGTAAAGAAATGAGCAGAGCAAAAAAGATGGCAGTGGCGGGGTGTTTGGCAATGGCGGGTGTGGCTGCGGTGGCGCTGGCGCATTGCCAGATTCCATGCGGCATCTATGGGGACAGCACGCGTTTTACGACGATGCGCGAGCACGTGACGACGATTGAGAAGTCGATGAAGCAGATTGTCGAACTCGGCGCGGACACCGCGAACATGAACCAGCTCGTACGCTGGGTCGACAATAAGGAGACGCATGCGGACGCCCTCTCGGAGATCGTAACGGCTTACTTCATGACCCAGCGGATCAAGCCGGTCGCCGAGGAGCAGAAGGAGGCATACGCGAAATACGTCACGGAGATCACGTTGCTGCACCAGATGCTGGTGGAATCCATGAAGTCGAAGCAGACGACGGACCCAGAGCACTGCGCCAAACTGCGCACGCTGATCGATCAGTTCGAGACAAGCTACAGCAAGCACTAGCCAACTGGGTTGAACTGGAGCCGTATCACCAGCGCTTCAAAGCCCTGTTGGACGCCATGCAGCAGAAACTGGGCGTTCCCACCCTCGTGTGCCGACGCGCGCGAGACGGCTGTTGCAGGTGAGGCGCGCACGATGACCATCTTGTGAGGCACAGAGCGGGATCGCGCCGCCGGTACCCACGCCCTCGATACAGGGCCAGATCGCGCGTAAATGTGATCGCCACACATTAATACACCCTCTCGCGTACACCGATCTCCCCATCCAGGCATTCCAACTGTCCTCTTTACCAAACAATCTCGTCACGGACCCTTCACATTTGCAACAACGCAAAAGGGGCGCATCTGCGATTCGTTGCAGGGCAGTGGATTCGATGGCTTCACTATTCTTCATCGTGGGTGGCTGATTCGCTCAAATGCCGTTGATTCGCCTGGGCTCGCAGTAGCGCGGGGCCGTTCCGGCCCCAGCGCCGAGCGAGGAACCGACACAGATTGCGCATGCCCAGACCGGAGACCGCACATGCCCGAGACGTGCACCCTCCTCGCACGCC
>JABMPJ010000175.1 GCA_013203785.1 Lentisphaerota bacterium
GGGCCCCGGACGTCCGGGGCCGCATGGATAGGAGGCCCTAATGCGAATGGCTGGATCGGGACACATTGGGTTCTCTGGGTGCGGCAATCATCCCCAACTTGACATCACCCCCTCGCCACATGACACTGTGCGCCATGGTACCGCTCTTCAGGGAAATCTATGGCTTTAGGGATCTACTTTGGATCCTGGTCGCGCGTAATATCAAGATCCGCTACAAGCGGTCAGCGCTGGGCTTTCTGTGGACGTTTCTGAATCCCATCTTCATGATCATCATCTACTCGATCTTCTTGAAGATTCTCAAGGCGTTTGATGCCTCGGACCCCGTCTATCTGCAAAAACTTGTGACCGGTATTATCGTCTGGCAGTTTCTGGCGATGTGCACCGGCGACGCGCTGCATGCCGTACTGGGCAACGCTAATCTGGTGAAGAAAACGTCGTTTCCTCGCATTATTCTGCCGCTCTCCACGGTGCTGGCTAATCTGGTGAATTTCCTCCTCGTGCTCCCTATTCTTATCATCTTCCTCTTCGCGACTGGTGCCTTCTCAATGGGCGCTGCCTCCATTCTGCTGCCACTCATCATTCTGACACAGCTTGCGCTCTGCCTGGGGTTGAGTCTCATTCTCTCCGGCCTGAACCTCTTCTTCCGCGACACGGAGCACCTTATGTCTGCCGTGATGCTGGCGTGGTTCTTTCTCTCACCCATCATCTATGATTTCAGTCACATTCCGGAGCGCTTTCAGCGTCTCGCCATGCTCAATCCGATGTGCGGAATCGTGACCGGCTACCGGGCGGCTTTTCTGGGCACCGATCTGATGGCACCACGCCTGGTGGGGCTATCGCTCCTGATCTCGTGGCTGGTATTGGCGATCGGTGTTGCCCTCTTCCAGCGCTGGCAGGTCACTTTTGGGGATAAACTGTGAACGAACCGGCCACCATCATCGATGTGCGCCAAGTGTCGAAGTGTTTTCGGCTGCAGCAGATGCGCGGCGAAAGCACGATCAAGGCGATGGTCGTGGATATCCTGCGTGGTCGCGCCAAGACACGTGAATTCTGGGCCCTGCGCGACATAACCTTTGCCGTGAAGCAGGGCCAGACCGTCGGAATCATCGGCGCCAACGGAGCGGGCAAAAGTACGCTCCTCTCTCTGATCAGCCAAACCACGAATCCCACCAGCGGCAGCATCTCCACCACCGGTCGGGTCTCCTCACTGCTGGAGCTGGGTGCCGGTTTTCATCCCGACTTGACCGGACGCGAGAATGTTTTCCTTTATGGCGCCATTATGGGCCTGAGCCGCCATCAGATGGAGGAGCGTTTCGACCAGATTGTGGCGTTCGCCGAAATGGCTGACTGGATTGATGAACCGGTGAAGCACTACTCCTCCGGTATGTACGTGCGCTTGGCTTTCTCCGTGGCTGTGGAGGTTGATCCCGATATCTTGATTATCGACGAGGTCCTCGCCGTTGGGGATGCCGCGTTCCAGCGCAAATGTATTGGGCGCATCAATCAGTTTAAGCGCCGTGGCAAGACACTGCTGGTGGTATCGCATGATCTAGGCACGATTCACAAGATTAGCGACCAGCTGATTCTGATGGAAAAGGGCTGCATTATTGCGGCGGGGGACCCCGACGCGGTGGTGGCCGAGTACCAGTGGCTGTCGCGTGAGAAGTCGCGTACGGCCGAGAGCAAGGAGTGGGGCACGGGAGAGATTAAGATTAAGGAGGCTCGCTTCCTCAATAAGGCCGGAGAAGTGACGCAGGAGCTGATGCGCGGAGAATCCCTGTGTGTAGAGATCGGCTACAGCTCCGCCCGTCGTATCGAATCTCCGGTCTTCGGTTTCTCTCTACAGACGGCCAGCGGCACTCTGATCTACGGCAATAACACCCAGATCGAGGACTTTGTGGTACCCGATGTCGAGGGCGAGGGGAGCATCACACTGACATTCGACAAGCTGGAGTTGTTGGCGGGGGCCTATCTCTTCTCGTTCTCTGTCCACTCCTCCGACCACCTGACCAATTATCACCGTCTCGATAACGCGCTGCCTATCAATGTCAAGAGTGACAAGCGCTACGAAGGGCTCCTGCATATGCCGGTGCGTTGGGGGACGGGGGCGGGGCCAGTAATCAGTGATCAGTAGATGAGCACCCATTCCATGTCTATAGCGGAACCACCTGAAGTCCTTGGCCTGATTAAGCAGGCGCTTGCCGAAGACATTGGCGTGGGCGATGCCACAACGCTGGCCCTGGTGCCTGCCGATGCGGTCGTAGAGGCCGAGATCGTGGCCCGACACGACTGTGTGGTTGCCGGCAGCGTGGTCGCAGCGAGTGTGTTCGCCGCCGTGGACGAGCGCATCTCGTATGACACGGTCGCCAAAGAGGGTCAGGCCGTGAGTGCTGGCGCGCAGGTGGCGCGCATCTCGGGACCCGCGCGTGGCATCCTGACGGCGGAGCGTACGGCGCTGAACTTTATGCAACACCTGACCGGTATCGCCACGCAGACGGCGATATTTGTTGATGCGGTTAAGGCCTTTGGCACCACGATTCTTGATACACGTAAGACGACCCCTGGGTGGCGTGCCTTGGAAAAATACGCCGTGCGTTGTGGCGGCGGGACGAACCACCGCATGGGGCTGTATGACCGGGTCATGATCAAGGATAACCACCGCGCGCTCTGGGCTCGAGAGAGCGGATCATCCAGCCTGGCCGGGGCGGTGAACGCATCCCGTGCGGCCTTCCCACGCCTTGCGGTTGAAGTGGAAGTGGAAACCGATGAAGCATTCCACGAAGCTATGGAGGCGTTGCCCGAATGGATACTGCTCGACAATATGGCCCCTGATCGGCTGCGCCATTTCGTGGGTCTCAATGCGGGCCGCGTGAAGCTTGAGGCCTCCGGTGGCATCACGCTCGTGAACGTCGCCGCCGTCGCCGCGACCGGCGTCGATGCCATATCCCTGGGCTGCCTGACCCATTCGGTCAGTGCCGCCGATCTCTCCCTGGAAATAGTTAGCACACCGTAGGAGGCGCATGCACGGAGCATTCTGAATTCTGAATTCCCCCTCTCTCTTATGACCTGCTTAGCCATAGATATTGGCAACACCAGCACAACGCTGGGCCTGCTGTCCGGGCACCGTGTCACGCATGTGGATCGGCACCCGAGCGACTGTGGTGTGGGCGCTAATATTGAGAAAACCATCCGCTCGGTCGTGGGGCGACGAGAGATAGATGGTGTCGTGCTCTGTTCGGTTGTACCGGTGGCGACGCTGCGCTGGCGCCGGGCACTGAAGGATTCCTTAGGTCTCGTGCCTCTTGAGGTGCGGCATGACATGGTCCTCAATATCAAGATCGATTATCCTCGCCCTGAGACGATCGGACCGGACCGCATTGCCAATGCCTGTGGGGCTGTCGCGCAATATGGTGCGCCAGTGATTGTGGCCGATTTTGGCACCGCTCTGACCTTCGACATCGTTTCGGCCGCGGGAGCCTACATTGGCGGTGTGATTGCACCGGGACTGAATCTGATGGCGGACTATTTTTCGGAGAAGACGGCCCTGTTGCCGCACATCGATATTCGAGGCCGGGTGGGCCGGGTGGGGCGCAGTACCACGGGTGCCATGCGCATCGGCGCGCGGGTGGGCTATCGCGGGATGGTCCGTGAAATCATCGCGCACCTCCGCAAAGACCCGCGTGAAGCGCAAGCGGCCCTCTGTGCGACCGGCGGTCACGCCGCCTGGGTGTTGAAGGATGTACAGATGCCCTTCACGATCGATCCGAATCTGACCCTGATCGGACTGCGTGTCATTTGGGATTTGAATAGGGCTTGAGCCCCAAGGTCGATGCAGGGAGATCAACGTGTACGAGTGCGTGTACGAGTACGGAGGCCGGACCATACTCGTACACGCAAATCTTTCCAGTTAGAGGTCCGAGAAGGGACAGAGAAAGGTGGAGAGCATGAACGAACATCAATACGCAGTGATTATGGCGGGTGGGCGAGGGGAGCGGTTCTGGCCACTGAGTACATCCAAGCATCCCAAACAGGTGCTCTCCCTATTGGGGGATAAACCGATGCTGGCCATGTCGGTGGACTACCTCCACGGCCTGATCCCCCCCGAGCGTGTCCTGATCATCACGTCGGCCGATCTGGTGGATGTGACCTGCGACGCCGTGCCCTCACTGCCCCGCCAGAATGTGGTGGGCGAACCGATCGGACGCGATACAGCCGCCTGCATCGCCCTGGCATCGGCGATCATCCGGAAACGCGATTCCGAGGGAGTCTTCTGTGTGCTCACAGCCGATCACATTATTCGTGACCTCAATGCATTTCAACAGGTTTTGCGCGAGGGGCTGGAGCTGGCCGCGACAGAAAATGTACTCCTGACCATTGGAATCGAGCCCACGTTTCCCAGCTCCGGCTTCGGCTATATCGAAACCGCGGCGCAGCGCAGCGACCGTAGCATCACGGAGTTCTGGAACACCGTTCGTTTTGTGGAGAAACCAGATGTCGCCACGGCGGAGACGTACCTCGCGGCCGGAACGTTCTACTGGAATTCCGGGATGTTCATGTGGTCCTGCGCATCTCTGCAAAGGTCGCTTGGGGATCACCAGCCGCATCTGCTGGAGATGGCTCAGCGTATGGAAGCGGTCGCGGATACACCAGCCTTTGAGGCCGCTCTGGCGGAAGAGTACCGCAAGCTGGAGAAGATCTCGATCGACTTCGCCCTTATGGAGAAGGCTGACAATATCGTCATGGCACGGGGCCGCTTTCGATGGGACGACATTGGCTCCTGGGAGGCGCTGCAAAATCATTTCAGTCCGGATCCCGATGGCAATACGCGTGTGGGAGATATGGAGGCCGTCGAATCGGTTGGGAACATCGTGATCTCCAAGGGCCATTTGACGGCCCTGATCGGGGTCAAGGATCTGATTGTCGTACAGGCCAAGGGTGCTACACTGGTGTGTCATAAATCCCGAGCCCAAGACGTTAAACAGATGGTCACGCGCCTGCGCGAGCAGGGCGGGCATGACGACCTGTTGTAGCCGCGAGGGCGGGGGATGCCAACCTGCAAAGAGGGTTTGAAAGTGGGCTGCGCCACAGCTTTCACGATAGGGTTATGCTTAAGCTGTCAAAGTACTTGTCTAGATTTTACCTCAGTTTGATTCGACATCGAGGCACGCCCGAGAGTGTTGGGCGCGGCATTGCTGTAGGGTTATTTTCGGCATTTACGGTTCCGGTCGGTCACATGCTGATCGCTTTTCTACTGGCGATTCTCGTTCGCGGTGCTCGCACGGCGTCCGTTCTGGTCACCTGGGTGGCCAATCCGCTGACCATCCCTTTTTTTTACCCCTTTCAGTGCTATATCGGTAGTTTTATCATTGGCGAACCGCTATCGTATGCACTGATCAAGCAGCTGGTGATGGACGCACTCCGGAATCCCTCTGTCCGGACGGCGGGGGCGCTCAGTGGCCAACTGATGGCTTCGTTTTTTGCAGGTGGCCTGCTGTTGGGAAGCATCGCGGCCCTGACCGGCTATTTTATAGCCACCGCGGTGGTTCGGCGCCAGCGTACGCGACGAGCCCGGAAGCTGGCTTTAAGGATAGGCCTTCGAAAAGCGGAGCAACACGTATGATGCACCTGACTAAACACGGAAGGCGGGAATGGCTCGGCAGCGCAGTGATTGCCGCGCTGCTCTCGTGGGTCTGGATCTGGGTGGCCGTGGCTGTCTGTCCGGTGGCAGGGGGCATTCTGCTGGGCATGACCTGGTTGCTCTGGCTGGCTATTGCCGCGTTCTTCCGGGTCCCTGAACGCCGGATCATTGCGGACGCAGATGCGCTGGTCTCTCCGGCCGACGGCGTCGTGCGTGATATTGGAATCGTGGACGATCACGGTATTGAGCTCTTCGCGGGTCAGAGCTTGATGCGCATTGGTATATTCCTTTCGGTTCTGGACGTGCACGTCAACCGTGCCCCGTGCGACATGGAGGTGCAATACCGGAACTATAGAGAGGGCCGCTTTTTGGATGCGCGCGATGAACGGTGTGCAAAGGAGAACGAGTCGCTGGTGATTGCGGGCACCGGTTCTGCGGCGGGACGGCAGTTTCCGCTGGCCGTCCGGCAGGTCTCGGGCGCCATTGCGCGACGGATTGTGTGCGTGCCTCAGCCGGGAGATATGCTAAGAAAGGGGGATATTTACGGGATGATTAAGTTCGGGTCACGTACCGAGCTGTACTATCATCCCGAAAGCGGCATGACCCCGTGCGTTCAGATCGGCGATAAGGTCCGGTCTGGAAGTTCCCTCATGGGACGTATCGAAAGTGTATCGGATGAGCATGAATGAATTTGCTGTGGAGCCGACCGACCCCCGGTTTAATCCGGCACCGAGTCTGATCACGCTATGCAACGCCTTCTGCGGCTTTGCCTCAATCGTGTACGCCATCGCCAGTTATGCGCGAGGCGAAGCCCCGCCGACCGCCTGCATCTGGTTGCTCCTGGGGTCCCTGCTGTTTGACACCATTGATGGGCTCGTCGCACGCGCTTTGCACGCGTCCAGTATACACGGTGGCCAGCTTGATTCGCTGTCCGACGCGATTTCGTTTGGCGCCGCTCCGGCGGTGGCCATTTTTGTTTTCATTAGCCGGGGGGCAAACCACACTCCGGCAGCGATTGCCCTCATCTGGGGCGTTGCCCTCTTCTATCTGGGATGCACCTTATGGCGCTTGGCCCGCTACAATACGAAGTCGATATTGGGAATGAAGGATGAAGACTGTTTTGAAGGGCTACCGTCGCCCGCAGCCGCCTGCTTGATTTACAGCACCGGAATATTTCTGCCGACCATTGGCCTTGGCCCCCACCTGCTTTTCTCTTTCTCCCTTGGCTTTACCCTCCTGGCTGGCGTCCTGATGGTGAGCCGGATTCCCTATCCGCATGTCAGCCGCTACGTCTCCGGAGAATCCCGCCGGCTTAGCGCCGTATTTGCGAGCGTGGTTGTCGGTTCCGTTGTCCTCTTTAGATCGAGCGCACCGATCATCTGTGCCTACGTCTATTTTCTGATCGCACCTCTGGTTGAGCTGCAGATGAGACACTCGACCGAAGATCCCTCTCAAGCCTGACGGTGGCCTCTACTGTAGTATGCATGGGGTGGTGGTGCATGGTCCGGTCTGTCGCTTCAAACGAGAGATCAGGCCGCGGCATCTCCGGCGAAACGGATGGAGGTGATGACGTCGGCGGTCGCAGTGCCCCGAAAGCTGCCCGAGACAGGTGACGCCTGCTCCGGCTCAGCGCTGGCCACAACGGCAATGTGATCGTCAACCACCGCCAGCCCGTGCGTAGGATCAAAGCCGCGCCATCCGCCACCAGGAACATAGACTTCGGCCCAGGCGTGCAGGCAGCGCAGTCCATCATCGTCCGGCTGGCAGGTGTAGCCACTGACGAAGCGGGCGGCGAACCCGGCCGCGCGACAGCAGTCCATGTAGAGCACGACCAGATCACGGCAGGCGCCGCTCCCGCACGCCAGGGTTTCGGCCGGGCTGTAAGGAGGGCCGTCCGCACGGTGCGTGTAGACGACGGCGCTGTGAATCCGCTGACAGAGTTCTGTCAAAAACCCGATGGTTTCTCTCCCGGTGTTTACCAAGACCTCCTCGACGATTTGGTCTACATCGCGATCGGAGAAGCGGCGCTGCAGGCCTGGAGCCAACAGGACGGCAACGGCCGGATCGTACTGGACCGGGATGTGCGGTTGGTCGGGGATGAAGTCGAAGGGGTTGGTGGCGAGAATCTCCACATCGCACTCCGAACGAATGGTGAGCTGCGGAACGATTCCGGAAAACCAGACTCGCGTGGCGATGCAGCCTTCGGCTTCGATCAGGTCGGCGCGCGCGACGGGTGCCGGATCGATCTCCATCCGACAGGCGAGCAGCCGCTGGCGCGCATCCGTGCGGGGACGAAAGCGCAGGGTGTGCGGTTCCAGAAAGACGGGTTTGGAATAGTGATACTGCGTGGTGTGATGGATCGTATAGTTCATGAGGTTGGCGTGCCCGGCGGCATGGCGGAATGGCGCAGCCGCTCGCGCAGCTCGGGGGGGAGATCATTAAAGGCCTCCAAGGTCCATTCGGAAGGCAGTTCGTGTACCGAATCACGCAGCCGGGTCTGCCACCAGGCGGCCACGTGCGCCAGATCGGCGGCGCTGTAGCGATGCTGCTCGATCTGATAGGAGTTGCCGGCATACACCACCACATCGATCGGGTAATCCACATCAGAGGCACTGATGCGGGTGGACTCAAAGGCCAACAGGCCGACCTTGAGGGCAAACCACAAAGGGTCTTCATATTCGAGAGCCCGGACCAGAATGGGCTTGCCGTACCCCGATTCTCCGATGATATGGAACGGCGTACCGGGCATAATTTCAACCCAGTTTCCCTGGGCGTAAAGCAGGTAGAGCTTGTGCTCGGCGTCATTTTCAAGTTGCCCGCCCACGAGGCAGGAGATATTGAAGCCGAAGCCACCCGCCTCCAGGGCCTCCCGGTCCTCCGCCGCTACCCGCTTGATCTGCGTGGCGAAGGCATTGACAGCCTTGTAGAGGCGGTCGAAGTCCTGATCCTGTTCGTCGACGACCTCTTCGAAATAGGTCAACGCCTTGTCGCGCACCGAGCGGAGACCGGAGGTCATCAGGAAGAATGAGTGCCTCTTCTTCTGGTACACGGTCACTTTGCGGGCCACGGTGACCTCCGTGCCCGATGTGATGCGGGTGTCGGCAATGCCAACCAACCCCTCTTTAAGCTTCATACCGAGGCAGAATGTCATACAGGTCCTTGCTTAGGTGAAATAGCGTGTATGGATAGCAGATGCGACGGTATTGATGCGCTCCTGCACTCCGTCCAGATATTGATGCAGCCCCCCCGTGACAATATCCTCGATATTGGTGAAAGAGAGCTCAGCCCGCAACAGCCCGAGGTGACGTTCCGCATCAGTGGTGAAGGTGCCCTGTGGGCTACGACTAATAGCATGTAGCGCGTAATCTGCTGCGCTGAGGCAGTGCTGTACCGAACGCGGAAACTCCCGGTTCAGCAACAGAAACTCGGCAATCCGCACGGGCTCAATCAGATGGCCGTGCTTCAAATAAGCCTCCCATGCACTGGCACTGCGGAGCACCGCGGCCCACTGCACATGATCCTCGGCCGTGCCGACCGCGGCCACATCGGGCATCAGGATAAAGTACTTAACATCCAGGATGCGGGTCGTCTTGTCGGCCCGTTCGATCAGCGTTCCTAAGCGGGAGAACTGCCAGGCCTCTCCGTGGGGCATGGTGGCCTCCGTCACGCCGAGAAACTGGTGGCTGGCCGTCCTGACCTGCGCGAGGAACGTGCCGGGGGTATCGATCACGCTGTCTGCACCAGCCGCTTCCGAGACCATCAGGTAGAAGAGGTTAATCTGCTCCCACATCTCAGAGGAGATGACCTCGCGGATGGATCGCGCGTTCTCCCGTGCGGCCCGCAGACAGGAGAGCATCGAGTTCCCGTAGAGTGCATCAAAGGCCAGAAATTTAAAGACACTGACGCGCGAGTAGCCCTTGTACCGCGCCTCGAATTCGGTTCGGTCCGCCATGATCATAACCAGCGGCTGCCATTGCTGATCGGTCGGGGCGCGGCTATCGAGCTGGAGCCGCAGGTTGACATCCAGCAAGCGGGCAATGTTCTCGGCCCGTTCGATATAGCGGGTCATCCAGTACACCGCATCTGCTTCACGGCTTAGCATGGCGCGCCCCCCTCCGCCTCGATCACCCAGGTGTCTTTGCTTCCGCCGCCCTGCGATGAATTCACCACCAGCGACCCCTTCCGCAGTGCCACACGGGTCAAACCGCCCGGCAGCACATCGATGCCATCGCGACCGTACAGGACGTAGGGCCGCAGATCGACATGGCGCCCTTCGATGGCGTCGCCGGCTACAGTCGGGACGCGCGAAAGGGCGAGGGTCGGCTGCGCAATGTAGTTACGCGGCTTCGCCTTGATCAGCGCCGCAAACTCTTTCTGCTGCGCAACGGTCGAATGCGGCCCTATCAGCATACCGTACCCTCCGGACTCGTTGGCCGCCTTTACCACCAACTCATCCAGATGCTCCAGAATGTAGGCTCGGTCGTCATCGCGCCAGGCCAGATAGGTCGGCACATTGGCCAGAATCGGCTCTTCGCTGAGATAGAAGCGAATCATCTCCGGAACATAGGCATAGACCGCCTTATCGTCGGCCACCCCGGTGCCGGGCGCATTGGCGAGCGCCACCCGTCCGCCGCGGAAGGCATCCATCAGCCCCGGCACTCCCAGCATGGAGTCCGCTCGAAACACCGTCGGATCGATGAAATCATCGTCAATGCGCCGGTAGATCACGTCGATGCGCTGAAGTCCCGTCGTGGTCCGCATATGCACGTAGCCGTCTTGCAATACCAAATCGCGGCCCTCCACGAGCTGCGCTCCCATCTGTTGGGCCAAAAACGAGTGTTCAAAGTAGGCCGAGTTGTAGACACCGGGCGTCAGCACCGCGATGGTTGGCGGGTCGGCCGCATCAGGGACCAGCGATTGCAGCGTGTGTCGCAGACGGGTGGGGTAGTTGGCCACCGGACGGATACCCGAGGCCTCGAATACATTGGGGAAGCTGCGCTTCATCACTTCGCGATTCTGCAGCACATAGGAGACGCCCGAGGGGCAGCGCAGATTGTCCTCCAGCACGTAGAAGTTGCCATCTTCGTGTCGGATCAAATCGGTACCGGTGATATGGCACCAGATTCCGTTGGGCGGATTCAACCCGTGGCACGGCTTGCGGTAGCTGTCGGCCCCCAAAATCAGGTCGGCGGGGATCACCTTCTCCGCCAGAATCCGCTGGTCATGGTAGATGTCGTCGATAAAGGCGTTGAGAGCGCGCACGCGCTGCTTCAGCCCTGTCTCCATATGCTTCCAGTCCGCCGCGTTCACAATGCGCGGGATAAGATCAAACGGGAAGATCCGTTCCGTGCCGCCGTCGTCGCCGTAAACCGTGAAGGTAATACCGAGGCTCAACAGCATCTTCTCAGCCGAAGCCTGCCGATGTTCCAGATCCCCATCCGGAAGTCCATTAATGCGCTGAATCAGCAGTTTCGCCGCCGGACGCGGCGCCCCCGCCTCGTCAAAGAATTCATCAAAGAATCCACCCGTATCGTAAGCATGAAGGTCAAGTTTCATAAGAGAATGATTGTCCGAGAAGCCCGCCGCCGTGTCAATGGCCAACACCAGAGGGCGCAGGATGGCGACTCTGCGTTTCGTTCCACTCTCGGGACAGATAGGGATGGAATGAGCCGCAAGTGCAATACATGATTTCGTTCACCCCCCTCTGTTGGATAACCAAGGCCGCGATCCATGGAGCGTTCGTCGGAACGGGGGGTGCCTCGGTTCCTGAGCTGTGCATAGAGACGGCCACCGTGGATGGTGGCCTGTTCGTCGGGCATGCGCGGCCCCGAGCCCCAAATCAAGGTGCGGCCAGGCCTCTGACCCTTCCGCCACTGGCCTTGCGGGGGGGAAGATGAGCGTTGATGCCCGATATCATGGGCGTGTATGTTTTACTACCGGAGGTGCAATCGTCATGAAGAAGCCATACAAACCTGGGACGATTCCAATCAATAAGCTCGCTTGGGCGCAGATGATCCCGCACATCGGTATGGCGCAAGCCGCCGTTGCCCGCTTCGATGGCATCCTCCATGCCATGATCAACCCCGAACTGCTGCTCTCCCCGCTGACCACTCAGGAAGCTGTCTGGAGTTCCCGCATTGAAGGTACACAGGCCAGTCTTGAAGACGTGCTGCGACAGGATGTTGCGCCGCGCAAGGATGCCGAGCACAAGGATGACATCCAGGAGGTTCAAAATTACCGGGAAGCCATGACGAAGGCTGTGCCCTGGTTGCGTAAATCAGATCTAGATTTCAAGCTGATCTGTCGTATCCACAAGGTGCTCCTGACAGGCGTACGAGGGGAGGGGAAGAGACCGGGTACCGTAAGGACCACCCAGAACCATATTGGCTATCGTGGCGAACCAGTTGAAAAGGCTCTCTTCATCCCACCAACCCCACAGGCGTTGCACCACGCCCTGCCTGAATTCGAGAGCTTTATGGCCGCGACACACCGCGACGTCATCGTCCAAACCGCTATGGCCCATGCTCAATTTGAGCTGCTGCATCCTTTCCTCGATGGCAATGGGCGCGTTGGGCGAATGCTTGTTCCACTGTTGCTTCACGCGAAGGGACTGATGTCCTCACCAACATTCTATATCAGCGAGTATTTCGAGGAACATCGTCCCACCTACTACAATAAGCTCGCAGCCGTTTCTGAGAATGGCGATTGGCAGGGGTGGGTCGATTTCTTCCTGAAGGCCGTCACGGAGCAAGCTGAATTGAATACCGGCCGCGCCGGTGCCATCCTGAAGCTCTACAATGGGATGAAGGAAGAGATCAACCAAGCCACCCGCTCTCAATATGCCCTGCAAACGCTCGACGCCCTTTTTGCGGCACCATTCTTGACAAAGGCGGACTTTGTGCAGCGTTCGGGAATTGCATTGCGGACGGGTGAGCGGCTCCTCCCTGAGCTGGAGTCGGCAGGCATCCTGCGCGTCTACGAAAAGGGGGCGGGTCGTAGACCAACGATCTATGCCTTCCAGAGGCTCATCGATATTACCGGAGCCAAGGGCAATCCATGATACGGTCACATGACGTTCTCCTCCTTAAGATGGCGGGCAATCACATGTTGTCCGCCGTTGGTGGCGGACAAGATGGAGTTGCCCGCCACGCATGTCACACAACACACCTTGTCCGCCATTGGTGGTACTGAACGCCTGGCCCATTTCCATTCGTTGGCGAGTAGGGACAGGCGGTAATGAATGATTGGAGCGCCTGGACCCGAGGCAGGGTGAACCGGGCCTCCTGGAGAAGGCCAAGTACTGGTAATGAGAAAGGTCGAAACCAAGTCACGGTCCGCCAAGCGTATCAGGCACGGGCGCAGACGCAAGAGGTGGCTATATTGGGCACTCCAGCTTGTGGGACTCTGTTATCTTCTGTTCTTTCCCCTGCGCGCAGTCGTCGAGGTCGCCAACAGGACAGGGGTCGGTTATGTGGTCAGCTACCTGACCATTGTGAGTGCCACCACCGCCTATCTCTACTGGTCAGACAAACGCAGAGCGCAGCGTGACGAGTGGCGGATACCAGAGGCTCACCTGCATCTCATGGATCTGGTGGGCGGCTGGCCTGCGGCCTACCTGGCTCAGAGAGTGTTTCGCCACAAGATCGCTAAAAGAGAGTTTCAGTTTACATTCTGGCTTATCGTCATTGTTCATCAGTACGTTGCCGTCGACTTCATGCAAGCCTGGAAATGGACGCATTACGTTCATGGCGCGCTTGAGCAGTTCCGCTCAAGTTAAAAAAGGCCCAAGACCCGTCCCTTCGCGATCTTCGGAAGGGCCGAACCTTCACACACAGGGGATCTGGGGCAGGTGCTTGAAGTGGTCGTCGCGCGTAAGGAGTGTCAGACGGTGTTGGGTAACCAAGGCTGCGATCCATAGATCGTTCGTCGGAACGGGGGTGCCTTGGTTCCTGAGCTGCGCATAGAGGCGGCCATAGTGGAAGGTGGTCTGCTCGTCGGGCATCAGTATGCCTACGCGCGGGCGATCAAGGAACATACTCAACACGCGCTCGTTCTCGCGGGCCAGTGTCCCGCAGGCAAAGCCCGCCCGTAATTCAGCCACGACAGGGAGTGGCATAAGTATCCGGTCGGCGCTCTGAAGGACAGCACGCGCATTTGCATCGTCCTCGCAGAAGTCTCGGTAGCAGTTCGTATCAATCGCAATCCTCATCGCCATATGCTCTCATCGACGTGGCGCATCTCATTCAGCGCTTGTTCGGTCGCCTCATCGTGCACCCATGTGCCTGCCAAATCATCTAGATCGTGGTGCAGGGCAGGGAGATCGCCATCACCGATGCCTTTCTTCAGGGCGTCCAGAGATGCTTCGTTCAAGGTTTGTCCGTACTCTGCTGCCGTTTCACGCAGCTTTGCGTCAAGGCGTTCTGGTACGCTTCTAATCGTATACTGAATTTTGGACCTCTCCATGCCTTCACATTATCAAGGCTGTGCCTGCATATCAAGCATTCTCTTCCGTCGATGGTGCTATCACGCCGGTGACGAACCACGGGGAGTAGCCATTTGTACTCGAACGCTCGGGCCGGGCTCCGGGCATGCGCCGCCCCAAACCCTTAACCCAGGTGCGAGCCTGCCGCAGCACGATACCTCTTGGTCACGGCTTAGAGCGCTATTTCTCCCCCAGAATTGCACCTCTAAGCCACATGCTGACGCCATATTGTGTCGTAAGCCATTTCCCTGTAAGTCCTTGCTCCGGCTAGACCGCGCTCTACCACCCCCCTTGACTTCTCTATTTGGTCCTTCAGGGATGACCGGGGGTCTATTGATGAATCGCGCTATCCGTAGATCCCGGAAGCACCGAAGCGTCACACACGGGAGATCTGGGGTAGGTGCTTGAAGTGGTCGTCGCGCGTAAGGAGCGTAAGACGGTGTTGGACAACCAAGGCGGCGATCCACAAATCGTTTGTCGGAACGGGGGTGCCTTGGCTCCTGAGCTGGGCATAGAGGCGGCCATAGTGGAAGGTGGTCTGTTCGTCGGGCATAAGTATGACGACACGCGGGCGATCTAAGGAAGATGCTCAACACGCGCTCGTCCTGGCGGGCCAGTGTTCCGCAGGCGAAGCTCGCCTGTAATTCAACAAGGACCGGCAGCGGCATAAGGATCCGGTCGGCACTCTGAAGGACGGCGCGTGCGTTTGCATCGTCCTCGCAGAAGTCTCTGTAGCCGTTTGTATCAATCGCAATCCTCATCGCGGGCCGAGCTCACAGGTGCGATTCATGCGCACGGACGTCCTCACCGATACGCTCATGTTTCGAGTTGGCCCGCCTCCGCTCTCGCGAACCGTCAGATCAACATGAAGCTGGCAGACGCCTTTACGATTTCTCTGGATGACGGGTCTGGTATGCGGCATGTGATTCGGCCACGCGACGCAACTTCGGCTCGACAGGCTGTAGTGTCGAAAGGTTCTTTCGCTTGGCCTGCTTCTGCTCAAGGTCCGCAAACATCGCATCTAGATCATAGTTGAACTTCTGGGCGTGGGCCTCGCGAATCTTATGAATTTCTTCAACAATCGGGTCTTTCCTCATACTTCTCCCTCCAAGAGTGCCTGCGGCGTGCACATAACAGGTGCCTCATATCCCAACTCCGAAAGGGCTGTGACTAGTCGAGGTAACCAGTGCGGATTCGCGATGTGAGCACAATTCCAAGTAAGCAAGTAGTCAATGCCATAGACGGCCGTGATCGCGATGTGAGTGATATCGTCCGCCACCCCCTCGGGAAAACCGGTTCGCGAGAGGATCTCACGAGCGACCTCCTTCACCCTATCGTTCACAGGCAAGATGGCCAACTCGTTTGCAAGACCCAGCCTCTTTGCGGCAGCTTCTGGGTCGCCTTCGCCTGCTTCCTCCAAGAGCAGTTCGGATACAAAGCAGTCATAGTGACTGCGAGCCCCGTTCCACCACTCGCGCGTCACTTCCTGATTAGCAGCCACAACCAAGTCACGCGATGGCCGCGAACACAGGTAGCTGATCACGCTGGTTTCAATGTAGACCTTCTCTTTCATATGAACTCCAAAGCAGTCGTGGACAGCCCTGATCTCATTCTGTTGTTACCCTACCGCAACATATGTTGCGCTGTCCACACAACACGTCCAGCCATGTCCATGCTCCCCGGCGTTATCCGGCATATCAGGGCGTAACTGTCGGTCGTTTTGGCGAGTAGGGGGAGACCGTAATAGAGATTCCGTTGACCCCTGTTTCACCCTGTAGGCGGGCCGCTGAACGACTGGTGTGGCGCGGTCCGGGCCTCCGGGCATGCGCCGCCCTAAGACCAAAATCAGATGCGGCCCTAACCGGCATAGTCGCCCAGAATGCGGCCGGGGCGTTCCTTGCACCGGTCCTCGGTGAAGTCGAAAAAGCGATAGGGCGGTCTCGCCTCCTTGTCCGTCATTGTTGAGACTTTCAAACACTTCATGGAACGGGAAGGCACCCGTGTCACGGCGGCAACCTTTCTGGGGAACCTGGAAGCGAAGCTGACGAATCCGAGCTTTCTCGGAGACCTCGATCAGCTCATTACGGCAGACCTGGAGTACGACACGCAGGCGACAGCCAACACGGTGCGCGACGCACTCATCTCGCGATTGTGAAGAGGGGCAACAGCAGGACACCGGATTACACATCCCAGAGCAGAGCGAGGTTTACCAGGAGTAAGGACTGACAGGGCAATGGCTTAGAACTGATCCCCGCCGAAGTGCTATGCGGCCGAACCGTAACGAGAGCAAAAGACTCGCTTGATTTCCACTCCGACTAGAGTATAGTGCCGTCTCTTTTCCACGTCTCCTCAGTGTCGGGGTGTAGCGCAGCCTGGTAGCGCGCTTGCTTCGGGAGCAA
>JABMPJ010000176.1 GCA_013203785.1 Lentisphaerota bacterium
AATCCGGTACTATATCGGCCACCCATTCCGATCCCGCCACAAAAGTGGCCGATATCATCCCATATTGGGTGGCCGATTCACGCCGGTTTAGGTGGCCGATATAGTTCCGGATTGGGTGGCCGATATGTCCCGGAATACGCAGGCAGCGAGACTCATGGGGCTGGACAAGCTTCGATGGGATGGTTCTGAAGAAGGTAAACAGTTGGTAAATGCGCTTGGTGATTGGCACGCGGACTCCTCTCTTGTGTTCTTCGATGACCAGATCAAGGTGGAGCTCTCCGGCGATATTGGCAAAACTGCCCGCAATGCGAGCATCCTTGACTTGAAAGGGATCGGTCGAAGGCAGTGCTGGGCTCTTCCTGTCGGCCTGCTCAAATGACCTGTCTAGCCGTTGACGTGCTGCGCTCTGGCATGGGCTATGGCTTCCCGCACCACAGCGTGGCGCGGAACAACGCTGCTTCTTGACGTGGCACTTCAGCGCCGCCATCGGGAGCAGGCCCGCCGGCCACTCACCCGACTGTTGCCTCGCGATCTTCGCGGAGTGAGCCATAGTAGTGCGGGTAGGTCGATTCGTCTGCTCGTACCGCCTTGCTTCTATAGTATCCACCTTCATGTGCCGAGTAGTGACACGATTCACACAATATGACGCAATTGGACAAAGCATTCGTCCCGCCTTGCTGGATGTGCGTCACGTGGTGGGCATGTGCCCCTTCGCCATACTTGTGCGCCTTGCGGCCCAATTGACCTAACTCGCCTATCTGTTCGCCACAACTTGCACATTGATTCTCCTGGCGCAGGAGTGCTTGTCGTTTAGTAGCTTCCGTAAACTGCTGAATATATGGCATAAGCCTGCCGATGTATCCTTACACCTTAACATCGAGTCCGCCGTCTGAATTGACGCCGATCGAGATTGATCGCCCAATGCTGACAATACCCAGCCGACCATTGAACTCATCAGGTTCATTCGGCCGTTGTTGGCACGGCCGCCGGAATGAGTCGAACGCCTGCGCAAAGTTATCGTGTGCTGCACCATTCCCTTTTTCAACGATCTGGTTGAACAGGTACAGGGAAAGGGGCGCGCCCTGGTCCATGATCTTGTTGAAGTCAAGAGATGCGTTTTCTTGTGACGTTTTCTCGGTTTCTTCGGCGAGTTTGCTGAATAGAGTGTCGGTCGTTTCCAGCACCAAGGGTGAGACCAATCGCCTGACACTCATGTCGTAGAACAGATAGCCTGATGCATGGGGCCAGTTTTTGGTCAACGTCCGCAACTGCGAAAGATCAATCGAGGGGTTTCTGTCGTCACATTTCTTGGCCTGCAAGACGATGCTTCTCACCGTGAAAGGATGATCGGGCAGATCAACGACTACAATGAATCCGAGGTCCGCGCCGGTCTGTTTCTCAACCCGTCCGCCTCTTGACAAGTCGTAGTAGAAGAAATCGATTTCCTTCGCAACGCCGTAGCGGGCCACCGCCGATTCACGAAAAGCGTCTTTGATCATGAATAGTGCTGCGTCTATTTCTGATACGAGATTGCCTGTAAGTCTTTCCTCGTGACTCCTTTGGGGAACGAATCGACTGATGAACCGGACTTCGGCCCTGATGAGCGCCTTGATGAACAAGTCAAATAGCTCGTTGTCCACGGACTTGTTGTGGAGAAGGTGGTTGACCAGTTCAATTCCGTTCTCATTCCCGTGCCGGCAAAAAGGATGGTCGCAGAATGGCCCGCGCATCTGGCGTAAAAGACGCCAGGGATGGTCTGCCACCCAGGGGAAAAGTCCCTTTCGCTCCCGCTGCATCCAGTGAAAGTCGTCTCGGAATTCATTCATTTTTCGCCATTTCCTCTCTGACCGAACGCTGCATTGTTGACAGACCATTCGCAAATGTACCTTGGACCGCACTCGCCCCATCTCGCAAATGCTGCGGGCATGCTGCGCCTGCAACCCGTTTGACGTGACTGACCGGCTCGCTTCAACGTCAGCTCTACTGATGCACTTCGATGCGGTAGAAGTTCACTCCAGTTGCTGGCACACTGTCGGTGTAAACATTCTCGGTCGGCGTTCCGGGTAAGTTGCTGGCTCCGGGAAGAATGACAAACCCGTTTGAACCCATGTAGAGATTCGTGGAATGCTGCAATGTGTAGAACCGATTCGAGATGCTCGGCCACCGGACAACGATGCCCTCTCCCGGCGCACCGTCCGCGCTCGTGAACCGGAAGACTGAATTGATGTTTGTTGGATCACAACCCGCGACCCATTCCTCCCATGTCAACATGCCATCATGATCAACGTCCCGCATGGCATCGGCATTGAAGTTGGTTAGCCCGTATTGCGCAAGCCACCACTTGGGTGTGTTGTTTGTGGCCATGTCTGCCGCAAGGATGGCCATGACACTGCGTGGTCTGTCCATGACGACCGTGATTGTGTTGCTGGTTATCGGGCATCCCGAGGTGTCGCCTGACCAACCGGAAAAACGCCAGTAATTCGAGGCCGAAGCCGTCATCAGTAAGTTGCTGCCGATGCCGTACCATCCATCCACCACGTTGACGTCGCCCTGCCCGACGATTTCGGTGTCCAGCCATAGATTCGTCAGCCATAACCAAGCTATGGAGGTGTCGTTCGTAAGTGTGAAGTAGCCGGTATCATCTGTCACTCCTGTCGAGGGGACACTACCAGAACCGAGCCAACCTCGGCAGACATACTGGGTCGAGCCGTTGTACGTGGGGGAGTTGGCAACCCTCGCCCTTAGCCTCGTGTCTCGTGCGTAGATGTTGGTGCCCACGCCCGGTACTGCGCCAGCGTATTGAGAGGTGATGATGAGGTTGGCCGGTGTACCGAGGACCAGTGTTGCTGACGCACTTTCCACGGAGCCACCTGCGGAAGAGACGATAACCGAGTAGGTGCCGGCATCAGAGGACTGGATGTCGCTAACCGTGAGCATTTCGTCGCTGGCTCCGGGAAGAGTGACGCCATCGTGACGCCATGCGTAGGTGAAAGGTGCGTCGCCGTTCACTACGACGCTGAACGTTGCCGCGCCGCCTGCAAGCGCGGTTCGGTTCTGGGGCGGAACAAGAATGGTCGGCGGAAGCAGGACGGTCAACGTGGCCACATCGCTGGTGACGACACCGAAGGCGTTGCTGACAAGTACGCTGTACTCACCTGCTTGTCCGACGCCCACGTTGTCCAAAACCAAACTGCTGTTAACTTGACCGGGGATGCCGACGCCATTCAGTAGCCAGCAATATGAGAATGGCTTCACGCCATCGCCTGTTACACTGAACGAAACGCTCCCGAACTTCGGAACGCTTTGATCTGCCGGTTGCACGAGAATCTCGGGTGAACTCATTGAGAGGGGCTGGGTGACGGCCCCGGACTGCAGTATCATTCCGGAATCCCCGACACCCACAAACTTCCCGTTCCCGTAAGTCCCGCCATGAAGAGCGTTCACCGTGCCCGAACTCCGACTGGTCCACATGATCCCACCTGGCGAGGTCACAATCATGCCTAAATGCCCCACCGTCACATACTGCCCGTTTCCGAAGGTCACGTCATAGAGTTCTCTCGACGTGCCGGAACTCCGGCTGGTCCATGTGACCCCATCTGGCGAGGTAAAAATTTTGCCGTAGCCCCCCACCGTCACATACTGCCCGTTTCCGTAGGTCACGCCATTGAGGGAGTAAGATGTTCCCGAACTCTGTATGGTCCATGTAACCCCATCTGGCGAGGTCAAAATCTTGCCGGAGCCCCCCA